>NZ_JBWKQM010000017.1:0-120641 GCF_059418745.1 Rhodoferax sp. GW821-FHT07F03 | reverse complement strand
ATCAATGGCGGCAAGTTCAGCGACAGCGCCGCCAGTGCCCTGGTCACGGCGCTGGGCCAGAGCCTGACGACGCAGATTGGTGATTGGGCTAAAGACAATCACATCGATGCGGGCGATATCGGCAAAGCGGTTGCCCACGCGGCGGTGCAGTGCGCGCAGGCCCAGGCCATGGGTGGCGACTGCGCCAGTGCGGCCATGGGTGGGGCCACGGCCGAGCTGCTCTCGCCCTATCTGGGCAGCACGGGCAAGTACGCGGAGCTGGTGACTGCGCTGGGCTCTATGGTGTTGGCTACTGCCACTGGGCATGACGCCACTACGGCCATGCGCGCGGCGCAGGAGGTGGATACGTATAACCGGCAGTTGCATCCGACGGAAGCCAAACTTATCAAGGACAACGCCAAACAGTACGCGTTACAACGTGGTATCAGTGTTGAGCGTGCCGAGGCCGAATTGACCCAGCAAGCTGAACGCAATAACGACAGTGCACACGCAGAGCGGTTGGGCTCCGATGATGCACAAGCCCAAGCATTTTTGAAAACCTTGGGTGCCGGGCAATCCATGGTGGACGGGCTCACTGGGCAAACTTATCAACTCTTCAGCGCAGATCAAGCCACGCGCGACAACCACGCTGAATTTGGGCAATATGCAAAGACCAGCCCGGCTGTTCAACAACTGCTAGATGTTACGTATACAAAAGCCTACATGCCGCAGAACGGCCAAACCATTGCCGGTGTGAATGGCAGCAATGCTGGGGCGCTTACAGGTTCAGACTTGGCACTCAACGACGCGGCCAGAGATTACGGAAACATGCGCAAGCAACCTGCAGTTGTGCAATGGGCCGTGCTGGGAGAATTGCGCCAAGAACGCCAAAGTAACCTGCAAAATCAACTTGACCTCACGCAAGAACTCCAGCGACTCAACGAAAGGGGTGATACCAGTAGCGCGGCCGCAAATCGTCGTGGCGAAATCATCAACCGACTAACCCAACTTGACGCTGAAAACACCACCCTGCGCCAAGCCAGCGTAGAACAGATCAGGGCTATGGGTAGCGCAGGCCTGCTCAAACCTATCAATCAACGGGAATGGGGCGAGGGTGTAGGTGAAGCTATTGCCAGCAGTGGTCTAGCACTCAAGGGATTGAGTGCCTCCAGCATCTCCGGCAGATTGACCATGCTGCGTGAAGCTTTGCAAGATTCTCAGGCGGCAACCACTGCTGCAAAAATAGAGGTGCAAGCAATTGCAAAGGCTCAAGTGGGGGCAAATGGGGAAACGGTTGCGGATGCCGGTGCATCCTCAGGGCGTGGTCTTTCAGTGACGTATATCGACCCTGCAACAGGTGTTGCCACCATTAACCCAACAACTTCTGTAAGTGGGTCGCAAATTAGTCGGTTGTCCACGGATTCAAATGCAGCTTCACACGAAGTTCAAGTTGCGGCGCAGTTGGAAAATGCGACTGGCAGCACCATCAAGATGGTTGAGAAACCTCCTGTGAATCCTGATGGCAGTCGCCCAAAGAGCCCCGACTTTGTTTTTGAGTCCGGTCCAAACGCTGGCAAAACAGGGGATTTCATGTTCACTGCTGAACCGAACAAGGTTCCAAGTATGAACAATTATTTCGACATGAACTGGCCTAAAACAGAGGCTAGTCTTAACGCGCACTTGACCAAGGCCGACGTTGTTGTTCTTGATTTCGCGAACCTCACGCCAGTGAATCAAGTGAAAGTCAGCAACTGGATCAATACACTATCCCCCGCACAGCGCAGCCAAATTTTGATTCGGAGGTAGAAGGTGAGTCAACATCTATGGATTAGTTCGGATGAGTCTATTGAATGGGAAAACAGGTCATGGATGACCAATAGATTTGTTTTCGAAAACATATTTGATCGAGTGAAATCGTACTTCAAACCTTCGGAATTGGCCTGCCAAGAGGCGTGCTACTTTGACTGGGGCGTAGAGGGTATCGAATTAAGTTACGTTGAAAAAGACTGTTTCAATATTTTTTATCTTCGTTGCAAAACCGCGCTGAATCACTATCCGGATGAAAAGGCGATGGAGTACGAAAAAACGAGTGAGGAGCGACGGGGTACGCACGAACATGTCGCATGGGAGTGGACAGAGATACTGAAACGACTTGAACTTGATAAGCGTTACGACGTTGCATGGATTAAGAGCTATCGTCGTGAGCATGACTAGGTGCAGAAAACCATCGACGACAGGTGTCCTGTCCGCATGTCCGCCAAGCTCCGAGTATGCATTTCCAACCGCGTTTTCACGAGATTGGTTCTGTCTCTCACCGTAAGTCTGCTCGGTTCGTTACGTTTTACCTTGCCGCTTTGACCGCTAATTAAGCAAATCTTCGCATCCGAGCGTAGCATCCCCCGTCCTCTGCGGACAGTGACTGTTGATCGATGATTACGCCGTCTCGTTGTGCGCCGCTACCTGCGCATGCAGTACCCCACCAGCAATCCATCCAATGCCTGCACCAGCACCGCCCGCTGGGGTGGCGTCTGCGCCAAGGCCACCTTGCTCCACCCGTTCCATGCCCCCGCAGGCGTCAACTCCGCCAGGTTCTGGTGGGGCCGCGCATGGTTGTAGAGCAGGGTGAACTCTTGCAGGGCAGCATGCAAAGCCCGGCGACCAGGAATGACAAGTTGGCGTAGCAGCTGCTTGAGCGTTCGAAATAAGCGCTCGATGCGTCCGTTGCACCAAGGCGCACAGGTGGGAAGGCGCTGATGGCGAATGCCCACCAGTTTCAGAAAGGTAGTGAACACCCAGTTGGTGAAGATGATTTCGTTGTCGGTACGAATGCGGTTGGACTTGCCATGCCTACAGATGGCAAAGCTAGTTTAGGCAAGTAGTTCAAACATCAAATCAGCCTCTAGCGCAGATATCACCTACGCTAGCAGCTATCAATTTAAAAGCATTTAGATACCCCGAACTGTAGTCAACACGCCCAGCAGCGTGACCTCAGGCCGACTGCTTGAACGCCATCACAGCCTGGTTGCGCAGGGTGCGCAGCAGGGCCAGTTCTTTTTCATCCACCACCAGGCCGCCGGGCTGGGCGGTGTCGGCGTAGACCAGGCCCAGGGGTTTGCCTTTGATGGCCAGGGGCAGCAGCAGGAACGTGGGGGCGTGGAACTGCTGGGCGTACCAGGCGGGCAGGCGCTCGGCGATACGGGCCTCGGTGGCGTCGTTGATCAGGGTGTCGGCGCCCTTGAGGCAGACGGCGGTGAACAGGTCTTGGGTGTCGCTGGCCTTGAGCGGCACATGGAAGGATTTGGCCAGGGCTTCCACGCCCTCGCCCAGGCCGAATCGGCCGGTCAGCGCGTCGGTCTTGGCGTCGCGCATGCAGAAGATGATGCGCTGAAAGCGCATGGCGCGGAACATGGTTTCCAGAATCATGCGCAGCACGTCGCTGAGCTTGAAGTCTTCCACCATGGCGTGGGTGATGTCCAGGATGCCGGCGGTCAGGATGTCGGCGGCGCTGGGCTCTGACGCGGGGGCGGCCGCCTCGGCAGGTTCCACAGGGGTGGCTTGCAGCTCCATTGGGGCCAGGGTGTCCAGGAACCCGTCGATGGGCAGGATGCTGTCGTCGCTGGGCGTCTTCAGCAGCTGGGCCGAACCCGAGCCTGCCGGTAGCTGGATCTCCATGGCGTCGGCCATTTCAATCAGCTTCTTGCGGGCCAGCAGCGTGGCTTTTTGTACCGCTTCGGGGCTCAAGCCCAGGGTTTTGGCGTAGCGGCGCGACAGCAGGGCCAGGCGTACCGGCAGGTCTTTGGGGTCGGCTCGCTGCAGGGTGTCGGCGATGTCGTTGGCGGCGGTGGCGATCCAGCGCAGTCGCTCCTCCAGGCCCACCGGTGGGCGCAGGGGCGGTTCGCCACCGGGCTTGCGCATGCAGCGGCGCATGCCCTCGGGCAGGCCCCAGGATTGGGCCACGCCCACGCCCAGCGATTCAAAGCTCAGGCCCAGCACGCTGGTGGACGCGGCGGCTTCGGTCAGGTGCTGCTGGGGCGCTGCCAGCAGGCCACGCACGGCACGCGCTTCTTGCGGGAAGTACAGCTCGGCCAGCATGCGGCCCAGGTTCTGGAACATGGCGCCGATGAAGGCTTCTTCGCTCTCTTGGGAGGCCGTGCACAACTCGCTGGCGATGGCGCCGGCCATCAGCGAGCGCACGAACTCTTCCTTCAGCAGGCTGGCGTGGACCTTGTCGCGCATGTGTTCCAGCAGCACCAGGCTGAGCGCCATATTGCGGATGCCGTTGAAGCCCACCAGGCTGACGGCCCGCGACACGGTGCTGATGCTGCCGCCACGCGCTGCAAAGTGCGCGCTGTTGACCAGGCGCAGCAGCTTGTTGGTCAGCGCCACGTCTTTCAAAATTTCATTGGTGACGCTGCCGACGCTTTCAGTCTCGGAGCTGGCCATGCCCTGGATGCGGATGATGGAGTCCGACATGGCCGGGAAGTCGCTCTGCAGGCGCATGCGCGCCAGCAGCGCGAGCAGGGTGCCGTGGTCGGTGCCGAGCGCTGCTGCGTCGGTGGGGGCCGGGGTGGGTGGTATCAGGTCGGCCATATGGGAAAGAAATACAAGGGGGAAAGGAATGCAAAGGCAGGTGTGCCGCAATAGGTTGTTTCTTTCCGCAGTATGGCACTGCGGTTACAAATGGACGCAATATTTTGACCGCTGCGTCCCCCGTATTTATACGTACAACGGCTCTTCCTGCATGGCCTCGATCTGTTCCGTCAGCATGTTCACCTGGCCGGTCCAGTAGTCGCTGCTACCGAACCAGGGGAAGTTGATGGGGAAGGTCGGGTCGCTCCAGCGCCGGGCCAGCCAGGCGCTGTAGTGGATGAGGCGCAGGGTGCGCAGCGGCTCGATCAGCGCCAGCTCGCGCCGGTCGAAGTCGCGGAACTGCTCGTAGCCATCGATCAGGCCGCTGAGCTGGCCGGTGCGCTGCGCACGGTCGCCGCTGAGCAGCATCCACAGGTCTTGCACGGCCGGGCCGGTACGGGCGTCGTCCAGGTCAACGAAGTGCGGGCCGCCGTTGGGGCCGTCGGTGGGGGTCCAGAGGATGTTGCCGGGGTGGCAGTCGCCGTGCAGGCGCAGGATTTTGGCATCGGAGTCTTTTATGCCTCCAGCGCTGGAAGGTAGTGCGCTGGCAGCTATTAAATCGAGAGCATCACTGCAGGCCTTATGCCAGGCGGCCTGCACGTCCAGCGGCACGATTTCGTGCTTCAGCAGCCAGTCGCGCGAGTGGATGCCGAAGCTTTCCAGGTCCAGCGCGGGGCGGTGCACAAAGGCTTTCTTGGCGCCCACGGTATGGATGCGCGCCAGGAAGCGGCCTATCCACTCCAGCACCTCGAAGTCGTCCAGCTCGGGCGGGCGGCCACCCCGGCGCGGGCTGACGCTGAAGGCAAAGCCGGCAAAGTCATGCAGGGTGCGGCCGTCCAGCACCAGCGGGCCAACGGCCGGGATTTCGGCCTCCATCAGCTCGGCGGCGAAGCTGTGTTCTTCCAGAATCTGCGCCTGGCTCCAGCGGCCGGGCCGGTAGAACTTGGCCACCACCGCGCTGCCGTCTTCCAGATGCGCCTGGTAGACGCGGTTTTCATACGAGCTGAGCGCCACCATGCGCCCATCGCCATACAGGCCGACGCTGGCCAGCGCATCCATCACGACGTCCGGCGTGAGGGTTTGGTAGGGATGGGCGGCGTTGGAGGAAGCATTGGGGGTGGACATGCCGCGATTGTCACCGCTGCAAAACAAAAAGCCCACGCCATGGAAATGGCGCGGGCTTTTTAGGGCTGCCCTCGCGGGCAAGAGAGTGCTTAGACCAGAGTCAAGGTCACTTCGATGTTGCCGCGGGTGGCGTTGGAGTAGGGGCACACGCCGTGGGCGGTGTCGATCAGGTCCTGGGCCACAGCGCGGTCCATGCCAGGCAGGCTGATCTTCAGCTGCGCAGCGATGCCGAAGCCGGCAGGGATGGGGCCGATGTCGATGCTGGCGTCAATGCTGGCGTCGGCGGGCACGCTGATCTTCTTCAGGCCGGCCACGTGTTTCATGGCACCCATGAAGCAGGCGGAGTAGCCGGCAGCGAACAGCTGCTCTGGGTTGGTGCCGTTGCCGTTGCCACCCAGGGCTGGGGGGGGTGCCAGGGTCACGCTGAGCTTGCCGTCGTCGCTGGCAGACTTGCCTTCGCGGCCGCCGGTGGTGTGGGCGTGGGCGGTGTAGAGCACTTTGTCGAGTTTGGTAACCATGGTGTTTCCTTTGGGGTGGGTGAAAAAACGGGTTCGTCAGGCGCGATAACTGGTAAGTCGCTCGCGCAGGGCCTGTACTTGCTGCGTGAGTGAAATCAATTCGGGCAGGGCGCACTGGCTGGCATCCAGGATGCAGCCGGGTATTTTTTCGGCCTGGGCCTGCAGGCTACGGCCCGCAGATGTCAGGCGTATGGTGACGCGACGCTCATCCTGCGCGTCGCGCTGGCGGGTCAGCCAGCCGGCCGTTTCCATGCGCTTGAGCAGCGGCGTCAGCGTGCCGGAGTCCAGGAACAGGCGCTCACCCAGGGCGGACACCATCAGGCCGTCGTTTTGCCACAGCACCAGCATCACCAGGTACTGGGGGTAGGTCAGCTCCAGCTTGTCCAACAGGGGCTTGTACAGCTTGGTCATGGCCAGCGAGGTGGAATACAGCGCAAAACACAGCTGGTTGTCCAGCTGCAGCATCTCGGATGCCGGGAGTGGGGTGGAGACTGCGTTTGCCATGGGTCGAATTATAGCGAGCAATTAAATTGCACGCAACTTAATTGCAAAAATTTGTTTCAAGCCACCGACAAGCCAAAGCACACGTCATCGACAAACACGCCGTCAGCCACCCTTACATGCTCGCGCAGCCTGCCCTCCTCCACAAAGCCCAGGCCCTGGTACAAGGCGATAGCGGGGTGGTTGCTGGCGCGCACCCAGAGTTCGATCTTGCGCACCTCGGGGCGCTGGCGCGCCCAGTCCACCAGCGCCGTCAGCAAGGCCCGGCCATAGCCGCGACGCGACTGGCCGGGGTGCACGCAAATGTCCAACGTGACCACATGGGCGATGTTACGGCGTGGCAGGGGCATTAGGCTGGCGTGGCCGACCATGCGGCCGTCTACCTCGGCCACCAGGTATTTGCCACGCCCTCCAGCGCCTTCAGCCATGAAGGCGATGCGCTTCTGGAAGCTGGCTACCAGCAGCTCCTCGGGCTCGGCAATCAACCGGCCGGCGGCCGCGGCGGCCGTGCTGCGCTCGGCGGCACACAGCCGGGTGGCGTCCGCCACCCGCGCGTCACGTAATACCGGCAATACCAGCATGCCCGCCATCAGTAGGTGTAGACGCCCTGCTTGGTCTTGCGGCCCAGCCGGCCAGCGGCCACCATCTCTTTCAGCAGCGGGCTGGGGCGGTATTTGCTGTCGCCAAATTCGTTGAGAAACACCTCCATCACCGCCAGGCACACATCCAGGCCAATCATGTCGGCCAGCGCCAGCGGGCCCAGGGGCTGGTTGCAGCCCAGGGTCATGCCGGCATCGATATCCTCTGGCGTGGCCACGCCCTCGGCCAGCACGAAGAAGGCCTCGTTCACCATGGGCATGAGGATGCGGTTCACCACGAAGCCGGGGCCGTTCTTCACGGTGATAGGGGTCTTGCCCAGGGCAATGGCCATGGCGTGCACCGCATCGTGGGTGGCATCGCTGGTCTGCAGGCCGCGAATGATTTCCACCAGGGCCATCAGCGGCACCGGGTTGAAGAAGTGCATGCCGATGCAGCGGTCTGGCCGCTTGGTTACCGCCGCCAGTTTGGTGATGGAGATGGACGAGGTGTTGGAGGCAATCAGCACCTCGGGCGGCAGCAGCGCGTCCAGTTGCTGCACGATCTTGACCTTGAGCGCGTAGTTCTCAGTGGCGGCCTCGATCACCAGCTGCGCGGACTGGAAGTCTTCATAGCGGGTCGAACCTTTGATGCGCGCCAGGATGGCGGTCTTGTCGGCGGGCGTGAGCTTTTCCTTCTTGATCAGCCGGTCCAGGCTGCCGGCGATGGTGGCCAGGCCCTTGGCCACGGCTTCGTCGGAGATATCGACCATCACCACGCTCAGCCCCGCCGCCGCGCAGGTCTGCGCAATGCCGTTGCCCATGGTGCCGGCGCCGACGACGCCAACCGTGCTGATGTTGAAAGTGCTGGTCATAGCAAACTCCTGACAGATAGGTAATTGAAGAGCAGATGGGGTAAGAACGTGTTTACGATCCAAGTTATGCGCCATCATAGAAGCACTGAATAAGCAGAAGCTGCGCCATCTCCATGTTCGACTACATCATCATCGGCGCCGGTACTGCGGGCTGCGTACTGGCCGCCCGCCTGAGCGCAGACCCGCGGGTGAACGTGGCGCTGATAGAAGCCGGCCCCATGGATGCCAGCCTGCTGTCGCGCTGCCCCGCCGCCGCTCCTCTGCTGGCACGCCGTAGCGGCCTGCACAGCACGCCCCAGGCGGGGCTGAACGGCCGCGCGGCCTACCTGCCGCACGCCCCCATGCTGGGCGGCGCCAGTGCCAGCAATGCCATGCTGTACAACCGGGGCCATCCCAGCGACTACGAGCATTGGGCCGCAGAGGGCAACCTGGGCTGGGGCTTTGCCGATGTGCGGCCATTCTTCCAGCGCGTGGAAGACACGCTGGGCATTGCCGACGCCGCGCCCGCCCAGGCCTGCAGCCAGGCCTTTGTGGACGCCGCCGGCCAGGCCGGCTGGCCGCACCTGCCGCATTTCAACAACCCACAGCCCGAAGGCATAGGCCTGCACCAGGTGCTGCGCCGCGCGGGTGAACGCTGCAGCACGGCAGCGGCCTATGTGCTGCCACAGCTGCAGCGCACCAATCTGCACCTGTTCACCCACGCGCACTGCACCCGCGTGCTGCTGCGCGGCGCGCGCGCCATCGGGGTGGAGTTTGCACAGGACGGCCTGCTGCAGCAGTTGCACACACAGGGCGAGGTGGTGCTGTGCGCCGGGGCCTACCACTCGCCGCAGCTGCTGATGCTGTCCGGCATAGGCCCGCACGCGCATCTGGTGGCGAACGGCATCGCCACCCGCCACGCCCTGCCCGGCGTGGGCCTGCACCTGCACGACCAGGCCACGGTGGCCCTGGTGTTCGACGCACCCCGCGCCAAGGATCTGCTGGGCCTCTCCCCCACCGGCCTGCTGCGCCTGGCGCGCGCCGCCTGGCAGTGGCGCCAGGCCCGCAGCGGCCCACTGACCAGCAATTTTCTGGAGGCCGGCGGCTACGTGAAAAGCCGGCCCGAAGAAGCCATACCCGACCTGCAGCTGGGCCTGGGCTGCGCCAAGCTGCTGGACCATGGCCGCCAGATCCTGCCCGGCCTGGGCTTCACCCTGCAGGCCACGGTGCTGCGCCCGCGCAGCCGGGGCACGGTGCTGCTAGAGGGCAAAGACCCCTTCCTGGCGCCACGCCTGGACCCGCACCTGCTGGGCGAACGCGAGGACGTGGAATGCCTGCAGCGCGGCCTGGGCCTGCTGCGCCAGATCGCCGCCCAGCCGGCCATGGCGGCCCTGGGTGCGCGCGAAACTCGCCGCTCGGCCGCACAGCAGAGTGAACTGCAAACCGAATATTTCATCCGCGACCATGCCACCGCCGCGGGCTACCCGGTAGGCAGCTGTCGCATGGGCAGCGGCCCGCTGGACGTGGTGGACGCCCAGCTGCGGGTACACGGAATGCAGGGCCTGCGGGTGGTGGACGCAGCGGTCATGCCCAGCACCGTGGGCGGCCCCACGCAGGGGGCCGTGGCCATGCTGGCCGAGAAGGCCGCCAGCCTGTTGCAAGCCGATACAGGTGTGCTATGAATTTTGAAAAAATAGTCTGACGCGCTGGCCCCAAGGTCCAATAATGGTGCACCGCCGCCCGCCCAACGCTGCCACGCACCGCACTGCATGAACTTCATAGAACGCCCCCGGCTGAATGCCGTTGCCGGCCCCATCTTCGGGGAGTTTTTACTGGGTTACACCGTGGTCATCGCCGGCCTGTGGCTGGCCTCGCACACCTCGGACGGCGCGGCCGGCAGCCTGGGCCTGGCAAACCAGGTGCTGGAGTCGCTCTATGTGGTGTTTCGCGTGCTGGCCATCGGCATGGGCGTGGTCATCACCCAGCTGCTGGGCGGCAAGCAGCTGGACCTGGTACGGCGCACCGCGCTGGCCGGGCTGGGCGCCTGCACCTGGGCCGGCGCGCTGGTGGTGGCCATTCTGGTGCTGGGCAACGATGCCATCCTGGACCTGCTGAACGCGCCCGACGAAATCCTGCCCCTGGTCAGCCCCTATCTGCAGCTGCTGGCGCCGGCCGCGCTACTGGACGGTTACAACCTGACCATGGCCTCCATCCTGCGCGCCCACCTGCATGTGCGCGACTCGCTGAAAGTGATGGTGGTGATGCACAGCACGCACCTGGCGCTGGCCGTGCCACTGATGTTGGGCGTGGGACCCTGGGAAGGCCTGGGCCTGTACGGCTTTGCGGTGGCGCTGCTGATCAGCCGGGCTCTGGGCCTGGCGCTGCACCTGATCCTGTGGCGCAAGCGCATGGACCTGGTGCCCCGCGCCCGCCACTGGTGGGTGCTACAGCCGCGCGTGCTGGCACCGGTGCTGCGCATCGGCGTGCCGGGCGCCAGCGCCGAGCTGGGCTACCGGGTGGCCTTCATGGTGTCGCTGGCCAGTGCGGCGCGCCTGGGCGTGGCGGCCCTGGCCACCCATGCCTACACCCTGCAGCTGCTGCGCTATGTGCTGCTGATCAGCCTGGCGATCGGCTGGGCCTGCGAGATCATGGTCGGTCGCCTGGTGGGGGCTGGCCAGTTCACGCAGGCACACATGCTGGTGCGCAAGGGCCTGCGCAACGGCATCATGGCCTCGGGCGGCATGGCGGTGCTGGCGGCGCTGGCCTCGCCCTGGCTGATGCACGTCTTCACCAAGGACCCGCATGTGATCCAGGCCGCACATACCCTGCTGTGGATTGCCGTGGCGCTGGAGACCGGGCGGGCCTTCAACCTGATCATCACCGGCGCCCTGCGCGCCACCGGCGACGTGATCTACCCGGTGGCGGCCAGCCTGGGCTCGTTCTTCCTGGTGCTGGGCGCGGGCTCGTACATCATGGGTCGCAACTTCGGCCTGCCGGGCATCTTCATTGCCTATGCGGCAGACGAATGGGTGCGCGGCCTGCTGATGTGGTCGCGCTGGCACTGGCACGGCTGGCTGCCGCATGCACGCAGCTCGCAGCGCCGGGTCAAGAGGCGCTAACGGTCCGCTGCACGCACTACAAAATTTAGAGAAAATAGGGCGCTAGCGCAGACAAAATCAGCGCTAGTCGCTACTTAATTTATAGCAGCACCAAACACACCACCCAAAGGAAAACCATGCCCACACCCCTGCCCACCGCCGCGTTGGAACAAACCTTTCTGCACGCACGTACCTTCAGCAAATTCACCGACCAGCCAGTCACCGACGCCCTGTTGCACCAGCTGCACGAACTGGCCAAGTGGGGCCCTACCTCCATGAACTGCCAGCCTGCGCGCCTGGTGTTCGTGCGCAGCCCCGAAGCCAAGGCCAAGCTGAAGCTGGCTCTGGCCCCCGGCAATGCCGACAAGACCATGGCCGCTCCGGTCACCGTGATCGTGGCCATGGACAGCCGCTTCTATGACTACCTGCCTGAGCAGTTCCCAGTCATGGACGCCAAGCCCATGTTCGAAAACAACGCCGCGCTGGCCGAAGCCACGGCATTCCGCAACAGCTCGCTGCAGGGCGCTTACCTGATCGTGGCGGCCCGCCAGCTGGGCCTTGACTGTGGCCCCATGAGCGGCTTTGACGCCGGCAAGGTGAACGAGCAGTTCTTCCTCGACGGCCGCTTCAAGGCCAACTTCCTGATCAACCTGGGCTACGGCGAAGTGGGTACACCCTACCCGCGCGGCCCCCGCCTGTCGTTCGACACGGCCTGCAGCATCGTTTAAGCAACGTACCTAGCGCTTGAACTTTCCGTCCAGGCCGACGATGGCCAGGTCGGCAAAGTCCAGGCCGGTGTGGTCGGTGGGGCTGTAGCCCAGCTCCAGGCCACCCAGGTCGAACTTGCTCAGGCCCTCCAGCGCGGCCTGCAGGCGCTCACGCGTGGGCTTGCCGCCGCTGCGGTTCAGGCCCTCGACCAGCACCTTGGCGGCAGCAAAACCTTCCAGCATGGCCGGGCTGGGGTCGCCCAGGCCTTTGGCGCGGGACAGCTCGGCGCATTCCTTCACCAGGCCGTAGGACAGCGACTGCGGAAACACCTGGCTGACGATGACGCCGCGCGCATTCGCTCCCAGGCTGGCAATGAAACCGGCCGAGGCGTTGTTCGACAGGGTCACAAACTGCGCATTGCTGCCGGCCGCCTTCAGCGCCTGGATGGCCTCCGCCGCCGCGCCGCCCGAGGCCACCAGCAACACGGTTTGCGCGCCCGACTGCGCCACGGCTGGCGCGATCTTGGAGAAGTCAGGCTTGCTGCGGTCAAACTTGTATTCGCCGCTGGGCGCCAGCTTGGCGGTCTGCAGGCCTTTTTGCGCACCGGCCAGGCCGTCCAGGCCAAAGCTGTCGTCGGTATAGACCAGGGCAATCTTGGTAAAGCCGCTGCTGACCTGCTGAGCAATCGCCTTCTCGGCCTCGCGCTGGTAGGTGGCCCGCACATTGAACACGTATTTGCGCACCGGCTGGTGCAGCACCATGGCGCCGGTGGACGGCCCCACCAGGGGCACGCGGTATTTGTCCAGCAGCGGGATGACAGCCTCGGTGTGCGGCGTGCCACGGGTCAGGAACAGGGCCACCACGTTCTTTTCCTCGATCAGCACGCGGGCGTTTTCCACCGCCTGCTGGGTGTCGAACTTGTCGTCCATGGAGATCAGCTCGATCTTCTGGCCGGCCACGCCGCCCTTGGCGTTGACGCGGTCGAAATACAGCTTGGCGCCGTCGGTGGTTTCCTTCACCCCCGCGGCCACGGCACCGGAGAAGCCGGCGGTCTGGCCTATCCATATCTGCGCCTGGGCGGCCATGCCGCTACAGGCAAACAACACGGCAAGGCCAAGAGAGTAGCGAGTCTTCATGGATAGTACGGAGGTAAGGCTGGGACCGCGATTGGGCCACAAGCCGGCCGCGCAGGAAAGCCCAGACCGGGGCATATATGCGGTAAATTCCTCCCTTCCGGCCATCCGCGCGCCCGCGCCCTGCCCTTTTTCTCTGTACGGATTTCCCCATGACCACCTTCGGTACCCCTCTGTCCCCGTCTGCCACCAAAGTCATGCTGCTCGGCTCCGGCGAGCTTGGCAAGGAGGTGCTGATTGCCCTGCAGCGCCTGGGCGTGGAAACCATTGCGGTGGACCGCTACGAGAATGCGCCCGGCCAGCAGGTGGCCCACCACGCGCGCACCATCACCATGAGCGACCCGGCCCAGCTGAAGGCACTGATCGAAGCCGAGCGCCCACACCTGGTGGTGCCCGAGATCGAAGCCATCGCCACCCTGGCGCTGGAAGAGCTGGAAGCCGCTGGCGGCGTGCGCGTGATCCCCACCGCCCGCGCCGCGCGTTTGACCATGGACCGCGAAGGCATCCGCCGCCTGGCCGCCGAAACCCTGGGTCTGCCCACCAGCCCCTACGTGTTCTGCGACTCGCTGGACGAGCTGCAGGCCGCCATCGATAGCAAGATCGGCTACCCCTGCATCGTCAAGCCGGTGATGAGCAGCTCGGGCAAGGGCCAGAGCAAGATCAACGGCCCCGCCGATGTGAAGTCCGCCTGGGACTACGCCATGGCCGGTGGCCGCGTCAGCCACGGCCGCGTCATCGTCGAAGGCTTCATCGACTTCGACTACGAGATCACCCAGCTCACCGTGCGCGCCCTGGGCGCCGATGGCAAGGTGGAGACGCATTTCTGCGACCCGATTGGCCACGTCCAGGTCAGCGGCGACTACGTGGAAAGCTGGCAACCCCACCCCATGCCGCTGCCGGCCATCCAACGCTCGCGCCAGATCGCCAAGGCCGTGACCGACAACCTGGGTGGCCAGGGCCTGTTCGGCGTGGAGCTGTTCGTCAAGGGCAATGAAGTCTGGTTCAGCGAGGTCAGCCCGCGCCCGCACGACACCGGCATGGTCACGCTGTGCACCCAGTGGCAAAACGAGTTCGAGCTGCACGCCCGCGCCATCCTGGGCCTGCCGGTGAACACCGCACTGAAGAGCCCGGGCGCCAGCGCCGTGATCTATGGCGGGGTCGATGCGAAGAACGTCGTCTTCGACGGCGTGGCCGAGGCGCTGCGCATCCCCAACACCGACATCCGCCTGTTCGGCAAGCCCGAGAGCTTTGTGAAGCGCCGCATGGGCGTGGCCCTGGTGTTTGATGCCGATGTGGAACAAGCCCGCAGCCGCGCCAAACAGGCCGCTGCATTGGTCAAGCCGCGCACGGCTTGAACGCCGCCCACACGGTGAACCACCTCATCGCCTGGGCCGACGACTCGGCGTTACGCATTTTGTTGGCGGCGGGAGTAGCCCTGGTGCTGGCTTTGGTGGTCCACATCATCGGCGCAGCCCTGGTGCGACGGCTCACGCGCAGCATGCCCATGGCGTCCACGATTGCGGCAGAGTGCCTTGCGCCTACCCGTTTCGTGCTGCCGCTGCTGGCCCTGCAGGCGGTGTGGCAGGTGGCGCCGCCCGAGTTCCCGCTGATCGCCGGCGTGCGCCACGCCAACGTCTTGCTGCTGCTGGCCTGCCTGACCTGGCTGGGCCTGCGCGTAGTGCGCGGCACCACCAAGGGCCTGATCGCCCTGCACCCGCTGCAGGTGGAAGACAACATCAACGCCCGGCGCGTGCACACCCAGGCCCGGGTGCTGGCCAACACCCTGGTGTTCGGCATTCTGGTCACCGGGCTGGCCTCGATCCTGATGACCTTTCCCGGTGCCCGCCAGTTCGGCGCCAGCCTGTTGGCCTCGGCCGGCGTGGTCGGCCTGGTGGTGGGTATCGCGGCGCGGCCGGTGCTGGGCAATTTGCTGGCCGGCCTGCAGATCGCGCTAGGCCAGCCGCTGCGCATAGACGACGTGCTGATCGTGCAGGGCGAGTGGGGCCGGGTGGAGGAGATCACCGGCACTTACGTGGTGCTGAAGATCTGGGACCAGCGCCGCCTCATCATCCCGCTGCAATGGTTCATTGAAAACCCGTTCCAGAACTGGTCGCGCCGCAACCCGGAGTTGATCGGCACGGTATTTCTGTGGGTGGACTATGGCATGCCCATGGAGCCGCTGCGCCACGAAGCCCAGCGCATCTGCCAGGCGTCACCCGCCTGGGACGGCCGCCACTGCAAGCTGGACGTGACCGACACCGCCGCCAACGGCGTGCAGATCCGCATGGAAGTCACCGCCGCCAACGCAGACCTGCTGTGGCGCGTGCGCTGCGACCTGCGCGAAGGCCTGGTAGCCTACCTGCAACGCGACTACCCACAGTACCTGCCCCGCAACCGCATGGCGGTGGAAGACAATCGGATGGCACCCACATCCATGCTATGAAATAAATAGCTACTGGCGCACACAGAATCTGCGCCAGCGGCCAGAAACGTTTATATTGATGGCGCACCCGCCGTTATCCCAGACCACCCCATGGACAGCCCCTTTCCCCTAGACCAGATGCCTGCCCTGCGCGTAGGCGCCCGCCTGTCCGAACAGCTGGCCGACGCACTGGCCGTCAGCATCCGTGAAGGCCAGCTGCCCGTGGGCCAACGCCTGCCGACCGAAGGGAAGCTGGCCGAACGCTTCGGCGTCAGCCGCACCGTGGTGCGTGAGGCCCTGTCACGGCTGAAGATGCAAGGTCTGATCGAATCACGCCAGGGCTCGGGCGCGTTCGTGATGCGCCGCGAGGCCAGTACCCAAACACCGCTGGTGCTGGCCACGGACGGCTCGGTAGACGCGGTGATCCAGATGGTCGAGGTGCGCCGTGCGCTGGAGGCCGAATCCGCCGCGCTGGCTGCGGCCCGCCGCACGCCGCAGGACATCAAGCAGATCAAAGCCACCATCCAGACGCTGCAGCGCGCCGTGGCCAGCGGCGGCGACGGCGTGGCCGAAGACGTGGCCTTCCACACCGCCATCGCCACCGCCGCGCGCAACCCCTTCCTGCTGGCCACGCTGGCCTACCTGAACCAGTTCCTGCTGGACGCCACGCGCGTCACCCGAGCCAACGAAGCCACCCGCGCCGACTTCGCCCAGCAGGTGCGTGACGAGCACGCGCTGATCGTGCAGGCCATAGAAGCCGGCGACCCCAGCGCCGCCCGCCTGGCCGGTGCCACCCACATGGTCAACGCCGCCCGGCGCATAGGCAGCGCCGACCCCGTGTTCTGGACCGCCCAAGGCAAAGACCTGGCCGACCGCCTGCTGGGCGAGCTGGGCGCGCCCCTGGCGGCGGCTCCACGCAAGCGCGGAACGTCCGCCTGAAGCGCACGCGGCAAAAAGGTTGTCAGCCTGTTGCGCTGGCCAGCTATCAGACGCACACGGCGCGAGGTCATGGGGTCAGATCCGAATTGCGCTCTGCCTGCCCATAGGAGCCCACTATGCTCACCCGCATTTCGGCTCCGACCCCAGGGCCGGATAGACGTTCACTCTCAAATTGACAGCTGGTTGCGCAGGTAATTCGTGCGCTAACGGGTGATTTGGTTTGAACCTTTGGATTTGCTGGGTGCTGCCAGCATCCCTGGCCGGGATGTGCGCCCAGCGGGCGAAGTACTTCTTCTTTTCTTCGGATGTGTACAGACCGGGCACATTGAATCAAAAAGCCGACTTGTTGCACTTAATTGCTGTGGTCGGTCGCAAGAAGACCCAGGTAGCACACGAATTCGGCGTGCTCTATAAGGTTACTCGTAGCCATCTTGATGAACATGCAGGTCAAAAGAGCACTGGCTTACACCGTCTTCTGGGACAGTATTTGTGAGCAATTCACAGGAAATTCTTGACAACCATCCCACTGCAAGGGGCGATATGCCACCGAGTGCGGCTCATGAATTTCTTGCGCTACACTTCCGTCAATTTCGACGAAAGTTCCCGATAGGAAAACTATGTTACTTAGGTATGGATTTAAAAATTTTCTTTCATTTAAAGAAGGTGTAAATATTTCGTTTGTGCTGGACGCTAATGTCCCCGAGGCGATCTCGAAAGGTAGAGATTTTTCCACTGTTATGTGCGTAAAAGGTGCAAACGGGAGTGGCAAAACACATTTACTTAAAGGGCTTGCATTTATAGCCAATTTTGCTCATCGTTCGTTTTCCGCTGATCCAGAAGTGGGAATTCCAGTAGCACCTTTCTATCACAGTGATGATCCGTGCTCTTTTTATGCGGAATTTACAGATAACGGTGTTAATTATTTCTACGAGCTTGAGGTTTCGGAAAAGAGAGTTGTAACTGAGGTTTTGTATCAAACAAAAAAAAGAAGAACAAAACTTTTTGAAAGATCGGCAGACTCAATTGTTTATGCTGTAAAAAAACTAGAAGCTTTAAAATCAGTGAAGCTTCGTAATAATGCCTCAATCATATCTACGGCACATCAGCATGATTTAAAGGAATTAAACTCCATATACTTGCTATTTAAAAATATATGGTTCAATGTTACAAGTGCAGGCGTGACGGATAAGGGGATGGTAGACATTGATGGTGCATCTAGATTTTTTGTTGACAACCCAACGATATTTCAATTTGCAATAGAATTTATAAAACATTGTGACATTGGAATTAGTGATATAAAAATATCAAACGAAGAGAGGGATGATGGGAAAAAGCGTTACTTCCCAATTTTCTATCATGACGTAGGCGGAGTGAAATCTGCTGTATACCCTTCTACTGAGTCCAGTGGAACAAAGCAGTTGTTTCGATACTTGTCGGGATACGCTCTCACGTTGGCAATGGGTGGGATATTAATTTTGGATGAATTTGACTTATATCTTCATCCTCACATACTACCCAAGCTGATTGATTTATTTGTAGATCCGAGTTCAAATCCAAATGGCGCGCAGCTATTGATTACCACACATAACTCTGACGTGCTTGATTTGTGTGGTAGATATAGAACTTACCTAGTGAATAAAGAGGATAACGCAAGCTATGCATATCGACTGGATGAGGTTCCAGGCGATATTTTGAGAAATGATCGCTCCATTATTACGGCATACAACGAGGGGCGTATCGGTGGAGTACCTAAACTGTGAGTGGCTATAAAAATGCCGGAAAAGATAAATTCCTCGCTGGCATTTCAATTGCTAGTATTGATTTGCCTAATGACACCTTGGCAAGGCGTTGTAAATTTAACTTCTCCTACTTTGACGTCCAAAATGGCAGTCAGGATTTCAAAGATTGGACTAAGGAGAAATTGGCCGATTTCTTAAATAAACTGAAAGAATATTGTCGGGAGCCATTAAATCATTGGGAGACAGTACCTATTGGGAAAAAAAACGGGAGAGTCCTTTCGTTATACGGGAAATTTCCGTCGAATTCAGACTTTTCACCTCCTAAGCATGTCCCTCATCAGGCGATTTGGGGAAGGTTTCGTCTCGGCTGGGAGGGGCGCCTATGTGGGTTTGTGATACCTCCTACTTATGCTGGAAAGGCGCATAACAACGGCCCCCATTTGTTCGACTGCAATACTTTCTATGTGGTGTTTCTAGATGAAAAGCATTGCTTTTACAAAAGCAAGGGTGGATAAATAGCTATGTATGTTGCGATAGCAATTCTGTGTAGTTAGAGCTCCTCCGTAGTCACACATGCAGTCTTAATGGTGCTTGCCCGTTAGCTTCGTAAATATGAAAGCAAAAACTTTTATATCTATATAAAACTCGGAAAATCAGCCTGCAAGCACTTTTAGGAAATTTTGATGACCGATATAGATCGCAGCGACTTTTTTATCCGGCAGATTTTGAGGTCTACATTACGTAGACCTCAAATTTAAACATCGGCGGTTAGCTCATGGACCTTGTTTTTAGCCTTCTGGTTTTGCTTATCGTTCTCATTGGAGTCTGGCGCTTCAAGAGCTTTGGAACTCGTCTGGCTTGGCTATTTGATCAAGTGGAGGAGATGAGCAGTGCTGGATTCGCAAATGCACTAAGGGTTGTCGCGGCGCTCTTACTTCCGTTGATCTTGCTGTATTTCTTAGTCACCTCTGTGCAATACCTCATCAAGTTTTTAAGATTCACCTTTTAGGCATTTCATCAAATTCACAAGATACGCAGTCACTGCGGTTTTGGTGGCTATGCAACCAGCATCGTCATACCCATTGAGGTCTACGTGCGTGACGTGAGAAATCTAACCCTAGTCCTCTGCAACGTGGCCCGAGCGGCAGAAGCTGAAGGAATCCTTACCCAGGTCAAGGATGATTGCACCGAACGAGGACGACTTGGAATGCTGAGGAGAATTCGTGAGCAGCTTGCGCTCTAACTCCAACGTCAAACAGCCCCTCTGTTTAACCAGGGTCCCAGCACCCAACCGCAGCTTCAGCGCCTAATTAACACCCCAGCCCCGGGAAACCCCCAATACCCTAAAAACCTCCCGTCGCCTAAAGTTGTATGACAACATGATCAGTAGACAAATATAATTTGCCCACTGGCTTTCTACAACCAGGAGACCGTTCCATGACTTCCGCCACCCTATCCGCCGTCCCCGAGGACGTCGAAACACGCGTCTATCGCAAAGTGTTTTGGCGCATCGTGCCCTTTTTGATGCTGTGCTACGTGGTGGCCTACCTGGACCGGGTGAACGTGGGCTTTGCCAAGCTGCAGATGGGGCAGGACCTGGGCTTCAGCGAAACCGTGTTTGGCCTGGGCGCGGGCGTGTTCTTCATTGGCTACTTTTTGTTCGAGCTACCCAGCAACCTGCTGATGCACAAGATCGGCGCGCGCATCTGGATTGCCCGCATCATGATCACCTGGGGCCTGATGTCGGCGGCCTTCATTTTTGTGAAGACGCCCACGCAGTTCTATGTGATGCGCTTTCTGCTGGGCCTGGCCGAAGCCGGCTTCTACCCCGGCGTCATCCTGTACCTGACCTACTGGTTCCCGGCGCACCGGCGCGGCAAGATCGTGGCGGTGTTCATGTCGGCCATTCCCGTGGCCGGCATCTTCGGCAACCCGTTGTCGGGCTGGATCATGGACAGCTTCCACGATGTGTACGGCATGAACGGCTGGCAATGGATGTTCATCATCGAAGCCCTGCCCGCCCTGCTGGTGGGTGTGGCCGTGATCCTGGTGCTGGACAACAGTATCAGCAAAGCCAAATGGTTGAACGACGAGGAAAAGCGTTTTCTGTCCAGCGAAATCGCCGCCGACGCCAAGCACACGCTGCAAGGCCCGCACTCGGTGTCGGCCGTGTTCAAAGACAGCCGCGTGTGGTGGATGTGCCTGATCTACTTTTCGTTCGTAATGGGCCAGTACGCGCTGACCTTCTGGCTGCCCACCCTGGTCAAGTCCACCGGCATTACCGGCAACCTGAATATTGGCCTGCTCAGCGCCATTCCCTTCATCTGCGCCATCATCGCCATGAACCTGTTTGGCCGCAGCGCCGACGCCAAGCGTGAACGCCGCTGGCACTTGATTATTCCGGCCCTGATGGGCGCCATCGGCTTCACAGTGGCTGCCTCGTACACGCAGAACACCGTGGTGGCGATCGCCTTCCTGTCGCTGGCAGCGGCCGGCACGCTGACCTGCGCACCGTTGTTCTGGTCGCTGCCCACGGCGTTTTTGTCGGGCACCGGCGCGGCGGCAGGCATTGCGGTGATCAACTCGGTGGGCAACCTGGCGGGCTTCGTCAGCCCCTACCTGATCGGCTACCTGAAGGACCTGACCCACAGCACCCAGATCGGCATGTATGTGCTGGCCGGCATGATGGTAGTGGGCGCCATCGCCGTGTGGCGTACGCCGGCCCATCTGGTTAATCGATAAGTCTTTTCACATCCCTCTGGAGAAATCATGCAACAAAATATTGGCGTTATTGGCCTGGGCGCCATGGGGCGCGGCATGGCCAGCTCGCTGCGCCGCGCGGGCTATAAGGTGCACGTCTGCGACGTGCGGGTGAAGGCGGCGCAGGCCTTTGCCGCCGAGGGTGGCGTGGCCTGTGCCAACCCGGCCGAAGTCGCTGCGCACTGCGAGGTCGTGGTCAGCGTGGTGGTCAACGCCGCGCAGACCGAGGGCGTGCTGTTTGGCGAAAACGGCGCGGCAGCCGCCATGCGCCCCGGCAGCGCGTTTGTGATGTGCTCCACCGTGGACCCGAACTGGTCCATCTCGCTGGAAAAACGCCTGAACGCCATGGGCCTGCTGTACCTGGACGCGCCCATCTCCGGCGGCGCGGCCAAGGCGGCAACCGGCGACATGACCATGATGACCTCCGGCAGCGCTGCGGCCTACGACAAAGTGGGCGGCGCGCTGGACGCGATGGCGGCCAAGGTCTACAAGCTGGGCGATGCCGCCGGCCCCGGCAGCAAGGTGAAGATCATCAACCAGCTGCTGGCCGGCGTGCACATTGCCGCCGCCGCCGAAGCCATGGCCCTGGGCCTGCGCGAAGGCGTGGCGGCCGATGCGCTGTACGAGGTGATCACCCACAGCGCGGGCAATAGCTGGATGTTTGAAAACCGCATGGCCCATGTACTCAAGGGCGACTACACGCCGCTGTCGGCCGTAGATATTTTTGTGAAAGACCTGGGCCTGGTGCTGGACACGGCGCGGGCCAGCAAATTCCCGCTGCCCTTGTCGGCTACGGCGCACCAGATGTTCATGCAGGCCTCCACCGCCGGCCATGGGCGCGAGGATGATTCGGCGGTGATCAAAATCTTCCCGGGCATCACCCTGCCCGAAGCGCCATGAAGATTCTCATCACCGGTGGCTGCGGCTTCGTGGGTGCGCGCCTGGCGCGGGCGTTGCTGGCACATGACAACTTCGCGCTGGCTGGTGCCCTGCACCGCCCCATCACCCAGCTGGTGCTGGCCGACCGCATGCCGCCGCCGGCGGACCTGGCCGCCGACCCGCGCGTGCGCTTTGTCAGTGGCGACCTGCAGGCGCAGCTGGCCAGCGGGCAAGTGCTGACCGCAGACACAGCCCTGGTCTACCACCTGGCCGCCGCCGTCAGCGGTGAATGCGAGGCCGATCTGGACCTGGGCCTGCACAGCAATGTGGACACCACGCTGGCCCTGCTGCAGGCCTGCCGACAGCTGGGCACGGCCCCGGTGTTCGTGTTCTCCAGCTCGGTGGCGGTGTTCGGCAGCACGGTCGAGCAGCCCCTGCCTGCCGTGGTGGAGGACCACACCCTGCCTACGCCGCAGAACAGCTACGGCATCCAGAAATTCATCGGCGAGCAACTGGTGGCCGACTTCAGCCGGCGCGGCCTGGTGCAGGGCCGCAATGTGCGGCTGATGACCGTGGCCGTGCGCCCCGGCCAGCCGAATGCGGCGGCCTCCAGCTTCCTGAGCGGCATGCTGCGCGAACCGCTGGCCGGCCAGCGCGCCCGCGTGCCAGTGGCCGCCGATACACCGGTGGCCCTGGCATCGCCGGGCCGCACCGTGCAGGGCCTGCTGCGCGCCGCCCAGGCCAGCGCCGTCGCATGGGGCGCACGCACCGCCGTAAACCTGCCTGCACTGACCACCACCGTGGGCGCTATGGCGCAGGCGCTGGAAGACATGGCCGGCCCCGCCGCCACGGCCCTGCTGGACTGGGAGCCCGATGCGCGCATTGCCGCCATCGTGACCGCCTGGCCCAGCCGCGTGCACAGCGCCCGCGCCACTGCGCTGGGCCTGCTGGCCGACGCCAGCTTCAACGACATACTGCGCGAATATGTGCAGGAAAATCCGGGTGCCGTACGGCTCCCGCTTCTGGAGAAACACGCATGACCCGCCCACTGCTCGGTTGCATCGCCGACGACTTCACCGGCGCCACCGACCTGGCCAACAACCTGGTGCGCAACGGCATGCGCACGGTGCAAACCATTGGCGTGCCGCCGGCTGGCGCAGCGCCGGTGCAGGCCGATGCCATCGTGGTGGCGCTGAAGTCGCGCACCATCGCGCCGGCCGATGCCGTCGCCCAGTCGCTGGAAGCCCTGCGCTGGCTGCAGGCCCAGGGCGTGCAACAAATCTACTTCAAATACTGCTCGACCTTTGACTCCACCGCCGAGGGCAATATTGGCCCGGTGACGGACGCCCTGTTGGACGCACTGGACAGCCGCTTCACCATCGCCTGCCCGGCCTTCCCGGAGAACCAGCGCACCATCTTCAAGGGCCATCTGTTCGTGGGCGACCAGCTGCTGTCGGACAGCGGCATGCGCAACCACCCGCTGACGCCAATGACCAACGCCAACCTGGCGCAGGTGCTGCAGCAGCAAACCCAGCGCAAAGTCGGCCTGGTGGCCTATGACGTGGTGGCGCAGGGGCCGGATGCGATCCGAGCCCGCTTTGCCGCACTGCAAGCCGAGGGTGTGCAAATCGCCGTGCTGGACGCCATCTCCAACGCCGACCTGCAGCACATCGGCCCGGCGCTGGCGGGCATGCCGCTGGTCACCGCCGGCTCGGGCATCGCGATTGGCCTGCCGCAGAACTGGCAGATCACCAATGCCGCCGCCGATGGTCTGCCGCCGGCCACCGGCCTGCGCGCCATCGTCTCCGGCAGTTGCTCGGTGGCCACCAATGGCCAGGTGCTGCGCTTTCAACAGGGCGGCCGGCCCAGTTTCGCCATCGATCCGCTGGCCCTGGCGCGCGGCGACGATGTGGTGGCGCAGGCACTGGCATGGGCCAAGCCCTTGCTAGCCGACGGCCCGGTACTGGTCTACGCCACGGCCGAACCCGACGCCGTGAAAGCCGTGCAGGCCCAGCTGGGCGTGGCGGCAGCCGGTACGCTGGTGGAACACGCCCTGGCCGCCATTGCGCGCGGCCTGGTCGATGCCGGCGTGCGCCAGCTGGTGGTGGCCGGCGGCGAAACCTCGGGTGCCGTGGTGCAGGCCCTAGGCGTCACGCAGATGGCCATCGGCCCGCAAATCGCCCCCGGTGTGCCCTGGACATCGGCGCAAAGTGGTGTGCATGTACTGCATCTGGCGCTGAAGTCGGGTAACTTTGGTAGCCCGGACTTTTTCACCCAAGCTTTTGAGCAACTCCATGAATGAACTGCAGCTGCGCGAAGAGATATGCCGCGTCGGCGCCTCGCTGTATGCGCGCGGCTATGTGCATGCCAGTGCAGGCAACATCAGCGTGCGCCTGCCCGACGATGCAGGCTACCTGATCACGCCGACCGACGCCTGCCTGGGCCAGCTGGACCCGGCCACGCTGGCCAGGGTGGACCCGGACGGTGTACAGCGCAGCGGCGCCCGCGCGTCCAAGACCCTGGTGTTGCACCGCGCCATCTACGCCGCCGAGCCGCAGGCGCGCTGCGTGATCCACACCCACAGCACACACCTGGTGGCGCTGACGCTGACCGGCGTGTGGCAGCCGGACGACATCCTGCCGCCCATCACCCCGTACTACGTGATGAAGGTCGGCCATGTGCCGCTGATCCCCTACCACCGGCCCGGCGACCCGGCCGTAGGCGCGCTGGTAGCCCAGCGCATTGCCGCCATGCAACAGCGCGGCACGCCGCTGCGCGCGGTGATGCTGGACCGCCTGGGCCCGAATGTGTGGCACAGCAGCCCGGCCGAAGCCAGCGCTGTGCTGGAAGAGCTGGAAGAAACCGCGCGCCTGTGGCACATGAGCCGGGCCCGCCCCCTAGACGAAGACCAGATCCAGGCGCTGCGCGAGCAGTTTGGCGCCGCCTGGTAGTTCGCGTAGATATTTGAAAGAAACCCAATGCCCCAATTTGCCGCCAACCTCACCATGCTCTACCAGGAGCACGGTTTTCTGGACCGCTTCGGCGCCGCCGCTGCGGACGGCTTCAAAGCCGTGGAATACCTGTTCCCCTACGCCTTCACGGCCAGCGATATCGCTGCACAGCTCCAACAGCACGGCTTGCAACAGGTGCTGTTCAACGCCCCGCCGGGCGACTGGGACGCGGGCGAGCGCGGCATTGCCTGCCTGCCGGGCCGGGAAGCAGAATTCCGCCAGGGCTTTGCACAGGCAATGGACTACGCCCAGACGCTGGCCTGCCCGCGCATCCACGTGATGGCAGGCCTGCTGCCCGAGGGCCACACGCGTGACAGCCTGCGCGAGGTGTACCAGGCCAACCTAGCCTGGGCCGCAGCGCAGGCCGCTACGGCCGGGCTGGACGTGCTGATCGAGCCCATCAACACCCGCGACATGCCGGGCTTTTACCTGAACCACCAGGCCCAGGCGCATGCCATCGTGGCAGCCGTGGGCGCGCCCAACCTGAAGGTGCAGATGGACCTGTACCACTGCCAGATCATGGAAGGCGACCTGGCCATGAAGCTTCGCCAGTACCTACCGACCGGCCAGGTCGGCCACATCCAGATCGCCGGCGTGCCTGAGCGGCATGAACCGGACGTGGGCGAAATCAACCACGACTACCTTTTCGCCCTGTTGGACCAGCTGGGTTATGCGGGCCATGTGGGCTGCGAGTACCGGGCGCAGCGGGGGGCGGTGCCGGGCGGTACAACGGCCGGGCTGGGCTGGCTGCAGCGCCACAAGTAAATGCGCCAACTGCTATTACATCAATAGCATCCTGCGCACACTATATATGCGCCAGAGGTCTAAAAGCCCCTAGCGTTACAGGCGATCAATTCTTGCCGAACTTGGCCTTGGCGGCGCTGATGCAGCTGGTCTTGGCATCGCCGGCCAGCACGTCGCACTTCTGTGCCGCGACGTCGTAATCGGCATCGTGCTTTTCAGCCGTTGCATCGGCCTTGGCGTCGCCGACTTTCTCGTTGGTACGCGCATCCGCCTTGGCCTTGACTTCGATGGCCTTGGCTTCCTTCACGCAGACCGATTTGTCGTTGCCGGCCTTGTCGTCGCACTTCTCCTTGGCGACGGCATAGTCGGTTTCGGCCTTGGTTTCCAGCGCGCTGGTACGGTCAGACAGCTTGCCGGTGTAGCTGTACTTCATATCCGCCAGGGCCACCTTGTACTTGGCCTTGGCTTCTTCCTGGCAGATGTCCTTGGCATTGCCCGCCAGCGAATCGCATGCGGCCTTGGCGGTCTTGTACTCGGCGCCCACGCGGGCCTTGCCGCTGGCGTATTCGTCCTTGCTGATGTTCGCCGCCTGGGCCAGAGGCAAGGCCAGCAGAGCGGCAACGGCGAGTGAAGCTTTGAGATTGAAAAGTGAATGCATGGAAGTCCTCCGTGAACAGGCAAAAGTGCTACGGTCAGTGTGACTCCCTACCGGTCATGCATACAGCGGACTGGGTGTCGAATGCATGTAGTAGATGTCCTACTGCCTAGCGCTCCATTTGCTACGTTATTCATAGCTTCTCACGCATATAACATCTGCGCTAGCGGCCTATGGGGCTTATAGGCCTTTGCAGTTTTTCACTGGCGGTACATACGTAGCGCGGAGCTGCAGGCCTAGCATCGGCGGCTGAATCCACAGCCTGAAAGCGTATTGATGCAGCCCTTTGCCCCGGCCTCCCATCCCTCTTCCATGCGCCCGCGCCGCACCTGGCTCAGTCTGCCCTTGCTAGGCCTGCTGGCGGTGCAAAGCAGCTGGGCGCAAGCCCCCGGCGGCATGGGCGGCGGCCGGCCCTCCGGGGGCCGCGAACCGGACAGCAGCAAATGCGCCGCCAGCGCGGCCGAGCCCGCAGGCAGCATGCTGATCAAGCTGTACGCCGAGGAAAGGCTGCGCACCCTGCCGGAAGAGCTGGCGCTGGTGCCGGCCCAGCTGCCGCTGTTTGAGCGCTACGCGCAGGCCTTGCAGCGCCTGATGCTGGACGAGAACAGCTGGGCGGCACGCGCGCCGCTGAATGAGGCCAACCCTCTCGCCACCATTGGCGCGCAGATCGACCGCGCCAACAACCGCAGCGCCGCCTGGGAAGACGTGTTGGACGCCGCCAAGCCGCTGTACGCCCAGCTGAGTACCGCGCAGCAGGCCATTGCCCGCAAGCGCCTGGTGGTGTCGCTGGAGCCCAGCGCCTGGCCTATGCAAAGCGCAATCCGGCCCGGCAGCCCCCGGTCGGGCGACGTACCACCACCCGCACCGTAGACCATATCGCTATTCATTTGATAGCTGCCTGTGCAGATATTGTCTGCGCCACAGGCCTTAAATGCTTGTAAAAATGTAGCCAGGCACAAGACAGGAGCGGCACCCCTGTCACCTGCCGCGCACCAGGGCCAGGCCCAGCGCGGTCAACGCTGCCACCTGCTGGTCACTGGTCTGGGGCTCGACCACCAGGCCGGTGGCTTCGCTGCAGGCGGCAATCACATACGGAGAGGCCGCGTGCAGCTTCTCGGCCGAGGCCAGCACCCAGGTCTCGGCCGCCTGGGCCATCAGTGCGCGCTTCACATGGGCTTCTTCCATGTCGCCGGTGCTCAGGCCGGCCGTGGCGCTGATGCCGGTCACGCCCATGAAATACAGGTCGGCGCGCACCTGGCGGATCGCCTCGATGGCTGCCGCGCCCACCGCCACCACCGAGTGCTTGAACAGGTGGCCGCCAATCAGTTGCACGTCCACCAGCGGGTGCTCCACCAGGGCCAGGGCAATGGTCGGGCTGTGCGTGACCACCGTGGCCCGCAGCGTGGGCGGCAGGCGCTGCGCCAGTTGTTGGCAGGTAGTGCCACCGTCGATGAACACCACCTGGCCGGGCTGAACCATGGCCGCCGCCGCCTTGGCGATGGCCTGCTTGCCCGGCATCTGCAGCTGGCTGCGCGCGGCGAAATTGCCCACTGCGGGCGATGCCGGCAAGGCGCCGCCGTGCACGCGCTGCAGCAGGCCTTGGGCCGCCAGGGCCCGCAGATCGCGGCGTATGGTGTCTTCCGACAAGGCGAGGCTGGCGCTGAGGTCGGCGGCGACGATGCGGCCGTCGCGGCGCAGGGTGTCCAGGATGAGTTGTTTGCGTTGCTGGGTCAGCATGGATGGTCAATCTGCATGAAGTTGCATGTTTTGCACGATTCTGCACGATTTGCTAGACTGCTGGCAAATCTATCCCCTGGAGCCCGCATGCAAGCCTTGGAAAACCTGCCAAACCTGCCAAACCTACGTATCGTCGACGAAAAAGTCCTGTCCAACGACTGGTACGTGCTGAAGAAAACCAGCTTCGAGCTGCGCCGGCGTGACGGCAGCTGGCAACGCCAGAGCCGCGAGACCTACGACCGGGGCAACGGCGCCACCATCCTGCTGTACAACCCGGCGCAGGGCACGGTGGTGCTGACGCGGCAGTTCCGCTTCCCTACCTATGTGAATGGCAATGCCGACGGCATGCTGATCGAGACCTGCGCCGGCCTGCTGGACCAGGACGACCCCGCCACCTGCATACGCCGCGAGACGGAGGAGGAAACCGGCTTCCGCATCCAGCAGGTGCGCAAGGTGTTCGAAGCCTATATGAGCCCCGGCTCGGTCACGGAAAAGGTGTTTTTCTTCGTCGGCGAATACAGCGCGGCAGACAAGGTGTCCGACGGCGGAGGGGAACACCACGAAGGCGAAGACATCCAGGTGCTGGAGCTGCCCCTGGCGGAGGCCGTGCAGATGGTGGCCGATGGCCGTATCTGCGACGGCAAGACCATCCTGCTGCTGCAGTACGCGCAGCTGCAGGGTTTGGTGAATGGCCCGATTTAAGCGCGCGGCTCGCCCTGGCGGTTCACCGTGATGGTGGGGCCGGGCTGGGTCGTCATCTGCACGCGGTGCTCCTGGCCCCGGAAGTTGTAGCTCACGTCCCAGTAGGCGGGGCGGGCCGAGGCCGGCACGCTGCTGCAGCGCTGCACATCTTGCGTCTGCGGGGCGCCATAGCCGCCACCCACGCCATACCCTACCGCCGCACCGGCCACGGCGCCACCGGCGGTGGCAATGTCCTTGCCCCGGCCGCCGCCCACCTGGTGGCCCAGCACGCCGCCGATCAGTGCGCCCACCAAGGCGCCGGGGATATTCGCCCCGCCGCCCTGGTCCACCTGCTGGCGCTCGGTCCAGCAGCGCTGCTGCGGGGTGCCCATGATGGCGCGCACCGAAGTCACAGGAACCTGGAACAGACGCTCGTTGTCACGGCGGCGGTTGTCGTAAGCGGGCTGGGGTACGGGGGCATAACGGTAGTCACCGGTGCGCTCATTGCCGCGCAGGGGCCGCTCGGAGGAGATGCGGTCGTTCAGACCCATGGCCGCCAGCGAAGGGTATTGGCCGGGCAACAAGACCACGCAGCGGCCGCCATAACCCGCGTCCTCGCACACTTCGCGGCGCTCGCCCAGCACCACCACCGACGAGGCCCGGTCATTGAAACCCAGGCTGCGGAAGTCGTCCACCGGCTGTTCCACGGTAAAGGCCCGGCCCTGGAAGCCCTCGTGTTCGTAAAAAGTCACCTGGGCGGCGACATGGCCGGCCACCACCAGGGTCGCCAGGGTAAAACCAGTTTTGAAAAATGTGTGCATGCTTGCCTCTTTAGATGGAAGATGTGCGGATGGGAATCCGCCACTCCTCCAGTTTCCTGCAATCCAGATGGCCGAACCAGCAGACGGCAGCTTGGCCGGAGGTAGTAGAAATCCTACAAACAGATAACAGCTCTGACCGCTGCGTAGGAAAGGTCTTACAAGTAGCTGCGCGTATGCCCGATGGTGGCACCAACTGGGCGAAAGGCATACTTCAGCCACACTTTTTGCATACCATCGACTGTGAGCTGTGGACACCACTTCGCCACCTATGCGCTCTTACAGAGCCACGGCGCAGATTCTGGAGCCAAAGAAAGTAATGCCATCGCCATGCCACCGCTCAAAACCTATATCGTCGAAGACAGCCCTGTCATACGGGAAAGCCTGATCGCCACGCTGGAGGAGCTCGTCCCCGTGCAGGTCATAGGCACGGCAGAAGACGAAAGCACGGCGGTACAGTGGCTGAGCGATGCCAGCCACGAGGTCGACCTGGTGATCGTGGATATTTTTCTGAAATCAGGCTCAGGCCTGGGAGTGTTGCGAGCCTTGCATACACCCAGGCTACACCACAAGCTGGTAGTACTGAGCAACTACGCCACGCAGGACATGCGGCGCAAATGCCTGGACCTGGGTGCCGACCGGGTGTTTGACAAATCCAACGATATTGACGCGCTGATCACCTACTGCGACCACCTAGCCAGTGGTGGCACTGTCCCTGGCGTGCTGGCATGAACCCGCGCAAGCGGCTTACTGGATCAGGCCGTTCTTTAGAGCGTAATAGGTCAGGTCGCTGTTCGACTCCAGCTGCATCTTTTCCATCACCCGGGTACGGTAGGTGCTGACAGTCTTCACGCTGAGTGACATGCTGACAGCCATATTACCAATGGTTTCACCCTTGGCCAGGCGCAAAAACACCTGCAACTCACGCTCGGACAATTGCTCATGCAAGGGCTTGTCGGCGTCGCCACCCAGGCCGTCGGCCAGGCGCTCGGCCACGGCAGCGGTAATGTACTTGCGGCCACGGTGCACGGTGCGTATGGCCTTCACGATCTCTTCGGGGTCGCAGTCCTTGTTCAGGTATCCGCTGGCGCCCTGGCGCAACAGGGTGGTGGCGTAATGCGCTTCGGCAAAACCACTGAGTATGAGCACCGGCAGATCCGGCTCGCGGGCCTTGATGGCGACCAGGGCGTCCACACCGCTGTGGTCGGGCATGGAAATATCCATCACGATCACATCGACATCTCCCCTGCGAACAATGTCCAGCGCCTCGCGGCCATTGGTCGCCTCAGCTACAACGGCGAAGTCGATCTGGTCCGCGAAAAACTGGCGCAGTCCAGCACGCACCATGGCGTGGTCATCAACAATAGCAATTCGGATCATGGTATGGGGCAGTACTTTCTGCTGCATGATCCCACATTTTCGACAAAAGGATGGAGATGAGATTCCTCACAGTAGTCAAACGCAACCGCATCGTGTTTGCGCTGGCTTGCTCCGTGGCCCTGTCCATGGTGTTGATCAGTGAGGGTTCCTACTTCCAGTCAGTGGACCGCCTGGACACGCTGACAACCATGTCGCTGGCACGGACAAACATCCAGATCCTGTCTCAAAGCCTGGTGGATGCAGAAACCGGGCAACGCGGCTACCTGTTGACAGGGCGCAAGGAGTACCTGGCGCCTTACAACAGCGCACTAAAGAAAATCAAAACCTCGTTTGATTTCCTGGACCAGTATTACCGCGACAACGCTACGCCCGAGGCGCTGATGGCCCAGCTGCATGCGGTCTCGGAAACCAAGCTGTCCGAGCTGTCGTTGACCATGCATCTGTATGAGACCGACAAGCTGGAATCGGTCAAAGAGGTGATGCTGAGCGGCATTGGCAAAGAGCAGATGGATGCATTCCGCCTGCTCTGCGCAAAGCTGCAAGACTACGAGCTGAACAACATCACGCAAAGCCGTAAAAGCATCTACACCACGCTGATGTTCAACCGTCTGGGGGTGGCCGCGCTGACGCTGCTCAGCCTGGGGGCCCTGTTCATGTACCTGCGCCAGATCTTCCTATTCAGCCGACAGCAGCAAGAGTTGCGGCGCATGGTGCAGGTAGAGCGCGACCGGCTGGAGGTCGAAGTGGTGCAGCGCACAGCGCAACTCACCGAGCTGACCCACCACTTGCAAAGTGCCCGTGAAGACGAGCGCAACCGGCTGGCGCGCAATCTGCACGACGACCTGGGCTCGCTGCTGACCTCGGCCAAGCTGGATGCAGCCCGTATCAAGTCGCGCATCAGCGTCACCTCGCCAGAAGCACTGGACCTGCTGGCCCACCTGGTATCCACCATCAACAGCTGCATCTCACTGGGCCGGCGCATCATCGAAGACCTGCGCCCGTCTGCCCTGAGCAACTTGGGCCTGGTGGCCACTCTGGACATTCTGACCAAGGAGTTTGCCGAGCACTCCGACGTGGCGGTGCACTGCACGCTGGATGCCGTGCAACTGACCAAGTCCGCCGAGCTGGTGGTCTACCGCTTGGTGCAGGAGGCCATCACCAACATCACCAAATACGCCAACGCCAAGAACATCTGGATCTCCCTCACCGCCTGGCAAGGCCGGGTAGAGATTTCGGTACGCGACGATGGCGTGGGCTTCGACACCAGCATCAAACCCATCTCCGCCTACGGACTGATGGGCATGCGCTTCCGGGTGGAGGCCGAAGGCGGCGTGCTGACGCTGAGCTCCGCCCCGGGCCTGGGCACGCGCATCCACGTCACGCTGCCCGAGTCGAAAGTCCTGGCGACTTAGAACCCGCTCAAGGCACAACAGCTTTCAGTCCAGGAACCCGTGGAACCGGCTTTGCCCGGCCTCCAGGTTCGCCCTCTGCAAGAGGAATGCAAAAACGCGCAGCGTGCGGCCTGGGGGGGGAGCCCCCACCCTGTCAGCAACGTCCTACGCGGGCAACCGCCCTCTCCCGACATGGCTGCGGCAACGCCGCCTATGGGCCGCAAACGCCCCCAGGTTCACACTCAAGGCATCGCAACGTGACAGGCTGCGACAACCTTGAAACCCGGGGCCTTAACACCCCATTGCCAGGAACCAAGCCATGTTGCATTACGCCGTTGTCTTCTTTGTTATTGCCTTGATTGCAGCCCTGTTCGGCTTCACCGGCATCGCTGCCAGTGCCGTGGGCATTGCCAAGATTTTGTTCGTCGTCTTTGCCGTCATGGCAGTCGCCAGCTTCTTGTTCAGCCTGATCAAGTCGGGCTAAGCGCTCATACGTCGCACACAGTCGTCCAAGACAACCACAACGTTTTATCTACTCTGCAAAGGAAAACCCATGTTTAACAACAAACTCTCCGACCACACCAGCACCCTGGCCGACGAAGCGGCAATGTCCGCAGAAAAAGCAATCCAATCCACTCGACGCGCTGCCAACCGCGCCCTGGATGGCGTAGCCGACACCGTGGACGACCTGCACGGCCATAGCACCCAAGCCTTCGACCGTGCTGCGGCCAAGGCCAGCGCCCTGCTGCAATCCAGCTCGGCAGCATTGCATGACAGCTCGGAGAAATTGCGCGTCCAAGCACGCCGAGCCACCGACCACACCATCGACTACATCAGGGAGCAGCCGGTCAAGTCGGTTGCCATCGCAGTAGCCGCAGGTGCCCTGCTGACCGTCTTTGCCGGTCTGGCGCGCCGCTCCAGTCAGCGCAACTAAGCACATGCCGGAGCACACCATGCGCACCACCAACTCCCGCCCCATCCTTAGCAGCTACATCTACTTTGGCGCAGCCACACTGATGGCGGTGACGGCGGCCACCGCGCAGGTGAGCATAGATGCTTCGGGAGACTACAAACAGGAGGTCTTGGCTTGCAACAACGGGAAAACCCAGCAAGACAAGGCAACCTGCCTGACCGAGGCACGCAGTGCCCATGCGGTCCCGAAGCAAAGCCTGAGCACCGCCGCGCAGGCCGATCTTCAAGCCAATGCCTTGCAGCGCTGCGAAGCCCTGAATGGTGCCGATAAGGCTGCCTGCCGGGCTCGCATCGAAGGCCAGGGAACGGCCTCTGGCAGCGTAGCCGGCGGCGGCATTCTGCGTGAAATGCACGAGGTGGAAATCATGGCACCCGCATCTTCTACCGGCAAGCCCTGAGTATCAGCCTCACCAAGCCCACCATCCTGGCGTAGCAACGCCACAAATCCGGATGACGGGGAAGCCAGGCTCTGCTCTAGGTTTGTACCGACCCCACTTGTTTTTACCAGGAGATGACCATGGGCCTAGGCACCATTTTATTGATCGTTGTGATTCTGATGCTGGTTGGCGTTTTGCCCACTTGGCCGCATAGTTCAGGCTGGGGCTATGGTCCCAGCGGTGGGCTGGGCTTGGTGCTGATCGTGCTGATCGTGCTGCTGTTAACCGGTCGGCTGTAGCGTCTTGCGAAACAGCGGCAACGAATGATCAACGACTGTATTTGCAGCTGCTAGCGTTCGTTCAGTAGCGCGCAGAAGAAGCCGCGTTTCCCGTGGCCAATGGCTACGGGGAACGGCCTGTACGCGTACCCGGCAAGGTGTGCTGCAGCAGTTTCAACGCTTCCACACACTCATACACACACGCACGCACCGACGCATCGACACGCTCCGAGGCGACCGCGGTACATAGCTGCTCCAGTACGGCACAAAACAAGACATCCCAGTCCTCTGCGGACACAACCGCTTCTGGCGCAAGCTGGGGCGCGTTATCTGGTGAGTAAGATACTTGCATGTAAGCGGAATAGAAGACCAAAACTGCAATGTAGGTGTGCTGCTGCGCAAGCCATATGTCATAAGACATAACCGCGCGCCAAACATGCCGACCACGAGACCCCCATGAGTGAAACCCGTTGCAGCGCCTGCCCTTTGCGGCAGCTTCCTTTGTTCATTGCCCATAGCGGGGATGAGCTAGACCTGGTGCAGTCCCTGAAGCGGCGCGAGGTTCAGCTGGCCGCGGGTGAAACGCTGATCCATGAAGGCCAGACCGATGCACCGCTATACACCTTGCTGACGGGTTGGGCCTTTCGCTTCAAAACCTTGAGTGATGGGCGGCGCCAGATCCTGTCCTTTCTGCTGGCCGGTGACTTTGTGGGCGTGCAGCAGAAGATGGGCGACGCATCGGCCCACGGTGTGCAGACACTGACCGACACCTCACTATGCGTGTTCCAGCGCGATGCGCTCTGGGAACTACACCGACGCTCGCCCACCATGGGCTTCAACATCACCTGGCTAACGGCCCACGAAGAATCGCTGGTGGACGACACCCTGCTGTCGGTCGGGCGGCGCAGCGCCGAAGAGCGCATCGCCATGCTGCTGATACTGCTGTTCAAGCGGGCCGCCGCCTTGCAGCCCGATGGTGGCGCGAGCGGCGTGCTATTCCCCCTGACGCAGCAGCATGTGGCCGACGGGCTCGGCCTGTCGCTGGTACATACCAACAAGACCCTGCGCAAGCTGGAAAAACGCGGCCTGCACCGCATCGACAACGGGCGCCTGTACCTGCGCGACGTCAAGGCCCTGACCCGGCTAGCCGATCTATATGGCGACGGCAAACCGCCCCCCAGGCCACTGGTGTAACCCTATTTCACCGGCTTCTTCGCCAGTGCCGCAGCGCGCTGGCGCAAGCCCTGGCAACCGGCTGCCCCCTGCTGGGCCTTGTCGCTGTCACCCAAGTCCATCAAGGGGATCAAGGCCGCAAATGGGTTGATCAGTCCCAGCAGCACGGCCCCGGCGGCCTTCAGGCCCAAGGGGCCTTTTTCCAGCGATACATCGGGCTGGCTGAAGCTGCCACTTACCCGGATGGGCGTGCGCAGGGCCAGTGGGCTGAAGTCCTTGGGGCTGACCACCAGGCGCAGATCCATGGTCTCGCTGGCCAGGGAGAGTGAGCCCTCCGTCCACACGGTGGAATTGTCGGTATCCACCACCATCACCTTGGGGCGGAACACGCCGCCCGCGGCGGCCAAGTCCGCCACCGCACAAGACACGGGCAGTGCATCGTCCCCCTTGATCCAGACCCCCAGGCTGCGCGCCAGGTCCAGCCCCAGCAACTCCACTCCCAGGTGCGACACCGCGCCATTGCGCAAGTCCATGCGCAACTGCCCCTGCAAGCTGGCCAAAATCTCGGCGGTGGAGCGCCCCTTGCCTTGCAATTGGGCCTGGCCCTGCAGCTGGCCGCTGATGTAGGGGGGCTGCCCCTTGTCGCGCGTCTGGCGCAGCCAGTGGTCTAGCTGCACGCCGCTCCAATGCAGATCGGTCTTCCAAAGAGCCTCATCCGCCCGCCCGTCCAGTGAAAGATCCCCCTGCACCTGGCCCTGGGCGGTACGCGCCACCATGTTCTGCAAAGTCAGCAAGCCGGCCTGAAGCTGCAAATGACCACTCAGCGGCTGCAGTGGCTGCAGCAGGCGGGAATTCAGGTCCACCTGTTGAATGTCGATCAGCACATTCGCATCCATGACCCGCATGGCCGCCAGGTCGAACGGGCGGTTCGGCAACACACGGCCCTTGGCGCGTGTTGCCGGTACGGACACACTGGCATCCTCGCTGGCTGCCATGGTGGCCGGCGTGGTCCCGACCACCGGGCCCAGGTCGGCCAACTGCAGACGTTTACCGCCCAGGCGACCGGCCAGCAGCGGCACAGGGCGGGCAGTCTCATAGGTAAAAGCGCCATTCAGGCTGCTGGAGCCTACGGTGGCATCGCTCACCACCACACTCCAGGTTGGCCCCTTGCGGGCGATGGCGCCGGTGGTACGGAACGCCGATGTGGTCGGCAGCGTCACGCCTAACGGGTCGCCCACGGCGGCCAGCGAAGGGCCCTGGACGTTGAAGCTTCCCTGGAAGTCGCGAGGTTGCAGCGCATCGGCTGCTCGGCCCTTGAAATGGATCTTGGCGCGACCCACGCTGAGGTCCAGCACCAAGCTGACCGGCAACGTGGGCGCAGCGCCCAGCTCGGACGGCAACACCCCCGAGGACTGCACCTCCAACTTCAGGGGCAAATTGCGGTAGCGGCCGTTGCCCTGCAGTTGCAGCACGCTGGCCGCCGGTCCATCCGCTTGCGCAGCCTGGCCTGGAGCCAGAGAAAGCTGGGCAGTCAACGCCAGCCCCAAAGGTACATCGTTGACTCGCACGGCGCCCTGGTCTACCTGCAGATGGCCGAACAAGGGCAACTGAGCCGACGATTTGGACGGCTCAGCTGGATGGTCCGGTCCGAATTGCCAGCTGGCCCGGCCATCGGCCAGACGCTCCAGATCACTGTCCAACGTGCGCGCCTGCAAGCTGTGGATACGCAGAGGCTGGCCCTGGTAGGTGCGCCATAGGTCCAGGTAGCGCAGCTCCAGGGCCACATCCTGCGCCAACAGCATATGCGGCTTCTTACTCCAGTCGGGCGCGGCCACCTCCAGCAAGGGGGTCTGCAGCCGCAGCCCTCCCACGAATCGGATCTGAAAGCCCTGTGGAGCAAGCACCACGCGCCGCTGCATGGAGTCCCCCAGCATCCGCTGCAGTGGCGCCGCAAGAAACGGCCAACCCCACCATTCGCCCAGCGCAACGCCCGCCAACAATGCGCAAACGATCGCAGCAGACCATAGCCGCCAAGGAAAAAACGCCTTACGCGAGACCGCAGGACGCGCCGAAGGTTCAGAAGGAGCGCTAGTGGGCATGCGTGTAACAACCTTTTCCATGAAACAAAAACAGAGATGCGTGAAGAAAATTCGGCTGCACCCCAGTGTATAGGTGGTACCGAACACGGCAGCATCGCACTGGCCTCCACACAGGCAACATGGACATACACCGCGTGTTGTCTTACAAGACACAGCCTGCTCTCCGACATACAGCCGCCCTCAAGCGGCCTACATTGAGGTTGCCGCTTGGTTACACGTGGCCCGCACCGCGGGCCCGCCAAGGCGTTCCCCCTGAAGCACATGCGCCACACGTGCCCCGAAGGGCCGAGCGCTTGGCATAAGGAACGCCCATGAGCTGCCAGACCATTCTTACCTCGCGCTGGAGCACATCTTCTTTTGGTGCCACAGCAGATACCTCCCCCATGGAACTCGCCGCCCTGGGCGAGCACCTGGACCATTGCCGAGCGGCACCAGGCGGCCTGTCTGTGCTGCAGTACTGCGCGGAGAGACTCCACGGCTTCGTAGCCGCACGTTTTGTGACGACCCTGTTCATCGTGACACTGCTGATGGGTGGCTGTTTGCTGGCCTTGTAACGCCATGTCTATCGCAGAGCTGCAGCAACTGGTACCCGATGCACCATCGGGGGTGTGCCAGATGCTGGACAAGGCGCGTGGGCCGGTGCTGGCTCCCATCCGCTCGGAAATCTTCGGTCTGCAGCGCTTCGCGCAGCACGGCCACAGCCTGGGTGCCACCCACCGCGCCAGCCGACCCAGCCTGCGGGCCGGCAATTTCTTCCCCCGCCTGCGCGACAACATCCACACGCTGCAGGAAGCCCACCGCTACATCGGCGCACAGGCCGCCACGGGGTATGACATCAGTCCCGCTGCCGAGTGGCTGCTGGACAACTTTCACCTGATCGAGGCCCAGCTAGAAGAAATCCGCACGGGTCTGCCGCGCAGCTACTTCCGCACGCTGCCCATTCTGGAAGATGAGCCGCTGGCGGGCCTGCCGCGGATCTACGGCGTGGCCTGGGCCTTCGTTGCCCACACCGATGGGGCATTCAATGAAGCCCTGCTGCAGCAGTACCTCACTGCCTACCAGGAGAGCCGCGAACTGTATCTGGCCGAAATCTGGGCCCTGCCCACCACCTTGCGTGTGGTGCTGGTGGAAAACCTGCGCCGTCTGGCCGAGCGCGTTGCCACCAACAAGGCAGCACGTGAAGTGGCCAATCTGTGCTGCGACAAGCTCGAGCGCTACACCCCGCAGACCCTGGACAGCTTGCTGCACTTGCTGAACCAACGGGGTGTTGGCCGCGTATTTCTGGCCCAGATGGCACTGCGCATACAGGAGCGCCAAGGCAGTGACGACGGGGCGTGCACCAGCTGGCTGGAGCATGCGCTGCCGGATGCCGCAGCGGCCCACACCCAGCACAATGCCGACCAGGCCGCCGACAACCTGAGTGTCAGCAACGCCGTCAAGTCATTGCGTGCGATTGGCGATGCCGACTGGCCGGACATCATCGCCCAGGCCAGCGTGCTGATGCAAATCATGCTGACTTCTGCCGCCTTCGAAGCCGAGCACACCAGCACGCGCGACCAGACACTGCACGGCATCGAGCGCCTGGCACGGCGCAGCGGCCGCAGTGAAGCTGCCGTGGCCCAAACCCTGCTGGGCCTGATGCGCAAGTCAGCCGACCCGCACGCCACCAGCACGGTCGCCAGCTACTGGATGCGTGGTGCTGGCCGCCCCACACTGTCCCAAGCTCTGGGCCTGGGCCTGCAGGAGCAGGCCTCGGAACTCTGGCGCAAGCTGCGGCAGCGCTCGGCCTTGCCGGTATATCTGCTGTCGCTGCTGCTAGGCAGTGCCGGCGTCGTAGCCTGGCTACTGCAACGGCCGCATGTTGCCGCGCTCAGCACCCACAACATTGGTGGCTGGATGTGGCTGGCAGCCGCATTGATGGTCTGGCCTGCGTCCGAGGCCATCGTGGCGGTCATCAACCGCCTGGTCAGCGAGTCCGCGCACCCCAGGCCGCTACCGCGCATGGGCCTGGTGGACGGAATTCCAGCAGAGCACCGCGTGTTGGTGGTCATCCCGGCACTGCTGACCGATGCCGCCTCCGTGATGGCCCTGGTACGCAGGCTGCATTTGCACCATATCGCCAACCCGGAAGCCCAGGCGCAGTTCGCGTTGTTAAGCGACTACGCCGATGCAGACGCCGAACACCTGCCGTCCGACAACGCATTGGTACAGCTGGCAATAGAGCAGCTGGCCATGCTCAACCTGCGCTACCCCGTCACAGCGGGAGAGGCACCCCGCTTCATTCTTCTGCACCGGGAACGCAGCTTCAGTGAAACCGAGCAACGCTGGATAGGCTGGGAACGCAAACGCGGCAAGCTGGAGTTGCTGGTGGAAGCTATGGCCACTGGCGAGCGCCAGGCCTTCATCGAATGGGGCGAGGCATCGCGCATTGCAGCCGATACACCCTACATCCTCACGTTGGACAGCGACACCCAGCTCCCCCCGGGCCGCCTGCGCGACCTGGTCGGCGTGGCCGCCCACCCCTACAACCAGCCGCAGCTGGATACCACCGGCCGGCGTATCGCCAGTGGCTATGGCATCTTGCAGCCGCGGGTGTCCACGCCGCTGCCCGCCACCAAGGACTTCACGCTCTACCACTGGCTGTTTGCCGGGCAATGCGGCATCGACCCCTACAGCGCGGCCTCGTCCGAGATCTACCAGGATGTGTTTGCCGAAGGCACGTTCACCGGCAAAGGCCTGCTGGTGGTGCGCGCCCTGCATGCCGTGCTGGCCCGTCGCCTGCCCGAGGGCGCCGTGCTCAGCCACGACCTGCTCGAAGGCTCGATGGTGCGCTGCGCGACCGTCAGCGATATCACGCTGATCGAAGACGCACCCTTCCACGCCGACGTGGCCGCCTCCCGCGTGCACCGCTGGATGCGGGGCGACTGGCAACTGCTGCCGTTTCTGCTGCGGCCACGGCAGTTCCACCTGCGCCCCATCCACCTGTGGAAGATGTTCGACAACCTGCGCCGTTCGCTGGTGGCTCCCATGTCGCTGGGCCTGCTGCTGCTGGCCCTGGCCACCGGCAGCATACCGCCCGGGTGGACGCTGACACTGGTCATCGCTGCGTTTGCTGCTGGCCCGCTGATGGGAGCCATTGCCGGGCTATCGCCCAGCCGTGATGACCTGGCCAAACAACACTTTTACCGCCATGCCGGCGCGGACCTGGCGCGCGCCTGCTGGGGTGGGCTGTGGCATCTGGCCCAACTGCTGGCGCAAGCCATGCTGAATCTGGACGCCATCGCGCGGGCGCTATACCGCATGGTCTTCAGCCGCCGCCATTTATTGCAATGGACCACGGCCGCCACCGCACAGTCACTGGCCAGTACCGATCTGCCGGGCTTGCTGCGCACCCACTGGCGCGTCCCCGCATTGGCCGCGTTGCTGGCCGGTGCACTGGTAGCCATTGGCACGCCTTATCCGGTGTTGAGCCTGTGCCTGTGCGCACTCTGGGCGGCCTCCCCAATATGGACCTGGTGGGCCAGCACGCCACACCCGCCACGCCGCGATGCGGTGCTGCCCACCAAAGACCGTGCCATTCTGGAAAGCACCGCGCGCGCCACCTGGCGCTTCTTCGAGCGCTGTGTCGGGCCGGAGGACAACTTCCTGCCACCGGACAATCTGCAAGTACTACCCCACGACATGGTGGCCCACCGCACCTCGCCCACCAACATCGGCCTGTACCTGCTCAGCGTGGCCTGCGCACGCCAGTTCGGCTGGATCGGCACCCAGGACCTGCTGGAGCGCATGGAGGCCACGCTGGCCACCCTGCAACGCCTGCCACGCCACCGCGGCCACTTCCTGAACTGGTACGACACGCAAAGCTGCGCGGCCCTGCTGCCAACCTATATCTCCACCGTGGACAGCGGCAACCTGAGCGGCCATCTGCTGGCAGTCGCCCAAGCCTGCCAGGAACTGGCAACCGCCCCCTACGACGCCAGTGCGGCTCAGGCCGCCCTGCAGCAATTGCGCCAGCGCCTGATGCCCTTGCTGACCGCACGCACCACCCTGTCACCGGCGCTGCGCCAACAGCTGCAATGGCAGTTGGCCGACCACCGGGCTGCACGCATGTCGGCCGCACGGGACACACAGGCCGAAGCCAGCAGCCACCCTGTAGCCCAACGTCTGCAGGCGCTGGCACTGGCCTTCGAGGCGCTGGCCTGGGCGCCGGACTACCGCTTTCTGTACCACCGCAGGCGGCATTTGCTGCACATCGGCTACCGGGTCGCCGAGCAGCAGCTGGACGCCGGCTTCTACGATCTACTGGCGTCCGAATCCCGGTTGACCAGCCTGTTGGCCATTGCCAAGGGCGATGTGCCGGTGCGCCACTGGGCCTCGCTGGGCCGGCCGTTCTTCGCCGTGGGCACGGACACCTGTCTGCGTTCCTGGTCCGGCTCCATGTTCGAGTACCTAATGCCCACCCTGGTGCTGAACGAGCCCCCGGGCAGTGTGCTGCAAGAGGCCTGCCACGGCGCGCTGCACGAGCAAATCGCCTTCGCCAAGAGCCGCAAAGTGCCCTGGGGCATCTCCGAGTCGGCCTATGCCGGACGCGACTACACCCTGGCCTACCAGTACGCACCGCAGGGCGTGCCACGCTTGGCGCTGCGCCGCACGCCACCCGACGAGCTGGTCATCGCACCCTATGCCAGCGCCTTGGCTGCACAGATTTCACCCCACCGATCTGCTATCAATTTAAAAGCACTCGACACAATCAAGGCGAGCGGCCGCTATGGTTTTATCGAGGCACTTGACTACACGCCAGAACGGCAGTCTGACAATGCAGTGTTCGCCCCCGTGGCAACCTTCATGGCCCACCACCAGGGCATGACAATCGTGGCCCTGGCCAATGTACTGCTGGACGGTCCGGCGCAACGCTGGGGCATGGCGAATGTGCATATCGAAGCCGTCGCCTCTCTGCTGCACGAAAGCCCGCCGCGCGAAGTAGCACTGCTGCATACCCCGCCCGCACGCCCTGCCGCAACGGACATGCAGAATCGCCACCCCAACCTGCTGCGCGAACTCATACCCGGTGCCACGGCACTGGAGCCCACCCACTTGCTATCCAACGGGCACTACCACGTGGCACTACGGGCGAATGGCGCGGGCTGGAGCCGCTGGCGCACCACCGGCATCACCCGCTGGCGCGACGACGCGCTGCGTGACGCCTTTGGCCATTTCTTCTACCTGCGCTGGAGCGGGCAAGCCCAGCCGGTGTCCATCACCCAGCATCCAGCGCCCGACCCGGCAGCGCACTACCAAAGCACCTTCCACGCCGACCGGGTCTGCTTCGACGCCAGCTGGCCCGGACTGCAGACCCACACCACAGTATGGGTCAGCCCCGAGGACGACATCGAATTCCGCCAGGTGGAAGTGCGCAACCTGGGCGAACGTCCGCTGGAGATCGAGCTGCTGTCGGCCTTCGAAGTCACCTTGAGTGATGCTCGCGCAGACGAAGCCCACCCCGCATTCGCCAACCTGTTCGTACAGGCGCAATGGGAAGACGAAGACCAGGCGCTGCTGTTCCAGCGCACACCACGCCTGCCCACGGAGCAGGCGCTGCAGGCGGCCCACTTTCTGGTCGATACCGATCCCCAGGTAATTGGCATACGCATCCAGACCGACCGGCAGCAGTGGCGGGGCCGTAACCAGGACGCCAGCCAACCCCGTGCAGCCATGGACGCGCGACCCACGGCCTCCGGCCCGCTGCACACCGGGCTGGACCCGGTCAGCGCGCTAGCTGTGCGCCTGCGTATCACCCCGCAGGGCAAGGCGCGCATCACCTTTGCCACCGCCGCCTCGGACTCAGGAGCCACCCTGGGGGCGGTGATAGACAAATACCGCCAGCACAGCAATGTGCAACGGGCTTCGCTGATGTCGGACACCCTGACCGGCATCCGCCTGCGCATGCTGGGTCTGTCGCCTGACAACCTGGCCGCGATCCAGACCATGACCACCCCGCTGCTGCTCAACCTGACACGCATGGGGCGCAGCACCACCCGGGCACCCAGCCTGGGCGTATGCGACAAGCGCCTGCTGTGGCGCCTGGACATTTCGGGCGACCGGCCGATCCTGCTAGTCACCGCCGGCGCCGCGGAAGGCCTGGGCCTGCTACGGGCACTGGCCCAGGCCTTGCGGGTCTGGTCCTGGGGCGGCCTGGGATGTGACCTGGTGGTGGTGAATACCGAGCCCGCGTCCTACCAGATGGAGCTGCACCGCGAGATCGGCATGCTGCGTGACCGCCACCTGGCCGACAGCAGCGCAGAATCCACCCCCACTGGTTTTTACCTGCTGCGTTCGGAAGAACTCTCGGCCGACGAACTCAACACCTTGCATGCGCTGGCCCGCCTGCATTTGCGCGCCGATGGCCGCCCCCTGGTACACCATGTGCAGGCCTGGGCGGCACTGCATGAGACTGCGCTGGAGGACAGGCAAAACACCGCCACCGTGGCCATTCCGGTCACCACCAGCCCGGGCACCATGCCGGCAGCCCCCACAGGTCGCTTCGATGCGGACTCTGGAGATTTTCACTTCGATGTCAGCCCCCAAAAGCGTCCGATAAGACCCTGGACCAATCTGCTGGCCAACCCGGCATTTGGCTGCCAACTGACAGAAGCCGGAGGCGGCACCACCTGGGCACGCAATAGCCGTATGAACCAGCTCACTGCCTGGTCCAACGACCCGGTGGCCGATCCGCCCGCAGAATGGTTTCTGTTGCAGGACTGCAAGACCCAGGAAATCTGGAATGTGGCCCCGCACGGCTGCGGCGGAGCCGATGTCGGTTACCAGATCTCCCACGGGCAAGGCCACAGCAGCATCCGACACCGCCACGGCGATATCGATGTAACCACCAGCTGGTGCGTGGACATCCACAGCTCGGTCAAGCAGATACGGTTGCATATCCGCAACCGGGGCCTGCGCACCGCCCAGCTGCGTGTGATAGGCGTGGCGGAATGGATGATGGGTGCCAACCGCAGCGACCGCAGCAGTACCCACACGCTGCACGCGCATATTCCTTTGGCCGATCAACCGCAGAGTGTGACGGCCCTGCTGTGCACCCAAGCCGAGCGTTCTGCCGGCTTTGGCAACGGAACCGCCTTCCTGGCCCTGGCTGGTACCGATGGAGATGCGGACGACTGGACTTGCGACCGGCGCGAATGCTTCGATGCCCGGGGCCGCCTGGTCATACCGGACCATTTCAACCAACGCAGCGGTGGCGGGCTGGACCCCTGCGCCGCCATGGCCAGCATGCTCGAGCTGCCTGCGGGCGAGGCCGACGAACGGGTATTCCTGCTGGGCTATGCGGACAGCCCGGAAGCCGCGCAGCAGCTGGCCACCAGTGCCGCGGGCCTGCCGGCACAGCAACGCCTGGCAGAAGCCAAGCAGCACTGGGACCGCCTGCTGGGAACCACCACGGTAAGCACACCCGACCCGCTGTTCGACGCCATGGTGAACCGCTGGCTGCTGTACCAGACCGTGGCCTGTCGCATGTGGGCCAAGGCCGCCTTCTACCAGGCCGGTGGCGCCACCGGGTTCCGCGACCAGCTGCAGGACGCCATGGCCCTGGCCTGGGCCGCACCCAAGATGCTGCGTGCGCAGATCATCGAGTGCGCGGCGCGCCAGTTCCCGCAGGGGGACGTGCAGCATTGGTGGCACAACCCGGGCGGTGCAGGCGTGCGCACCCATTTCTCGGACGACCTGCTGTGGCTGCCCCATGCCTGCCTGCACTACCTGCGGGCCACGGGCGACACCAGCCTGCTGGAACACAGCCTGCCCTTCCTGGAAGGCGCGGCCATCCCCGAAGGCGCGGAAGATGCCTACTACACCCCCACCATCGGCAAGGACAGTGTCACGGTGTACGAGCATGCAGCACGCACCATCGACCGCAGTCTGGCCGTGGGCATCCACGGTTTGCCACTGATGGGCAGTGGCGACTGGAACGACGGCATGAACCGCGTCGGCATTGCGGGCCAGGGCGAATCGGTATGGCTGGGCTGGTTTCTGTGCCAAGTGGTCGCAGGCTTCGCACCGATTGCCGCCCAACGCGGAGACAGCGCCAGAGCCCAACGCTGGACACAGGCTGCCGAGGGCTGGAAAACGGCGCTCAGCGGCCCCGCCTGGGACAGACGCTGGTTCAAACGCGCCTTTTTCGACAATGGCGAACCCCTGGGCTCCGACGCCAATCCCGAAGCGAAGATCGACCTGATTGCCCAGGCCTGGGCGGTACTATCCGGCGCCGCCGCACCCGCTCTGCAACGCATGGCCCTAGCTGCGGTGGAAGAGCATCTGGTGGACCCGGCAGCAGGGCTTGTCCGCCTGCTGGACCCGCCCCTGGCCCATGCGGTGCCAAGCGCCGGCTACATCCAGGCCTACCCGCCGGGTGTGCGTGAAAACGGCGGGCAGTACTCCCACGCTGGCGCGTGGGCGGTGATGGCCCAGGCAGCCTATGCCACGCAGCAAGCCCAAGGCAAGGCCGCCGATGGAGACACCGCTTACCGCTATTTCTGCTATCTGAACCCGGCACACCGGGCAAGCAAGCCGGCACAAAATGCCGTCTATGGCATCGAGCCCTATGTGATGGCCGGTGACGTCTACACCCATGCGCCCTATGTGGGGCGTGGCGGCTGGAGCTGGTACACCGGGTCAGCCGCCTGGATGCACCGCGCCGCAATCGAGTCGATTTTCGGCCTGCAGCAAGGGCCCCATAGCCTGTGCTTCCAGCCCTGCCTGCCCACGCACTGGCCCCGGGCCGAACTGCTGCTGCGCCGGGAAACGCTGGAGATGCGCTTCATCCTGGTCCGCGCACCAGTGGATACCGCGCTGGCCAGCGCGGGGCGTGCGGATGCGCGTTTGCTGCTACCCGGTGAGGCACTGCCATGGAGCACCCTGGCAGGAGCCCCCTGCTTTGTCATTCCCCTGGAGGCACCCCATGAAAATACCTGACTCTACCTCCCCCAAGCGACCCCGCCAGCCCAGCCAAGCCAAGGACCTGCAAGCCGAAAAGGTTGCACGCCACATCGCTGAACACAAGCACATCGCCCGCAACACGGCCATCGACCTGGACGAAGACGCCTCTCTAGGCGCAAGAGCGGCCGATGCAGTGGCCCGCTTTGGCGGGTCCTGGACCTTCATTGGCCTATTTGGGGCAGTGCTGGTGGTGTGGGTTGTGATGAATACCTTGCTGTTGACCCACTACAACGCGGTATTCGACCCCTATCCGTTCATCTTGTTGAACCTGGTGCTGTCCATGCTGGCCTCCATACAGGCACCGATCATCCTGATGTCGCAAAACCGGCAAGCCGTGAAGGACCGTCTGCATGCCGAGCACGACTACGAGGTGAATCTGAAGGCTGAACTGGAAATCATGCTACTGCATGAAAAGATAGACCTGTTGCGCCAAGGCCAGTGGGGTGAGCTGTTGGCCATCCAGAAGCAGCAACTGGAGCTGCTGACGCACCTGATCGAGAAGAACCCCGAAGCTGCCGCCGCCCTGGCCCCGCCACCAAGCGCCCCTCGGTCTAAATAACCGTTTGTCCTAGCCCGCCCTCGGACTGCAGCACACGACCTCGACCCTGGCGCTTGGCCTCGTAGAGCGCGGCATCGGCCCGGGCCAGCAGACCGGTCAACGTGCCATCGCCTTCCTTCAGCACGGCCACGCCGCCGCTGAAGTCCAGGGGAAAGCCAAGCTCCTGCTCGGCCCGCAGGACCAGCACGCTGCGCAGACGCTGCTCAAAGCCGATGCTGGCAGATTTATGGGTATTGGCCAGCACGATGCAGAACTCTTCACCACCCAGCCGGCCCACCAAATCACCGGTGCGCCGGCTTTCACGCAACAGGCGTGCAAACAGCTTCAAGGCCAGGTCGCCCACCTCATGGCCATGGGTGTCGTTGATGCGCTTGAAATGGTCTATGTCCAGCATCATCAGGGTCAGTGGCTGCTGGTAGCGCTGGGCGTTGGCGAACATGCTTTCAGCGCGCTCCTGCCAGCCACGGCGGTTCAGCAGGCCGGTCAGGCCGTCGGTCATGGCCAGACTACGCAGACGGGCCTTGGCCTCGTCTCGCCAGGCCGCCAACAGGGCCAGAGTAGCCACCAAGGACACCACATTCACGGCCAGTGCCAGCAACAGGTTAAACAACTGCAGCACCTGCTCGGCCAGGAATTCGCCCGCCATCGCGCGCGCCAGCAACAGCATCGCCATGCCCATCAGGCAGGCACACAGCAGCCAACGCCAATCCCGCCCCGCAGCGCGCAGAGGGAACAGGGTGGCACGCGCCACCACCAGCAGCATGGCCGCCAGGCCTACGTGCGACCAGCCCATTTGGAACCGCGGGTTGTCCCAGCCCAAGGCATAACCCACAGGTACGGCCAGCACCAGCACCAGCATGCAGCGGGTGGCCCAACGGTAGCTCAGCCAGTCTTGTGGGCCACGCCGGCGCGGCCGCCTGCGGGTCGGGCTGAGCCGTGCGCGGTGCCCCAGCCAGCCGCCCAGCGCCCGGTGCAGCAGCCACTGTCCGCAGCCGAACACGGCAATCGCCAAGGTGCCCCATACGGTCTGCCAGCTGTATGACGCCGCAATCGCCAACACCCCGCCCAGCATATGCGTCGCAACCGCCATCTGCGCGCAGCGCGTGGGCGGCGTGGTATGCCGGCCCATCAAGGCCAGCAAGGCCAGGGACAGCACAAACAGGTTGACGGTGGCCAGCACCAGCAGAGTGGGTATGTCTAACTGCATCGCGTTACGAATAGAGTGGTATGTAGCCGGGCCACTGCAGCGCGCCTACTGGAACGCCACCTCGGCGAAGCTGCGCAGCTTGCGGCTGTGCAACTGCTCCAGCCCCTGGGCGCGCAGCAGCTCAATGGCGCGGATGCCGATGCGCAAATGCTGGTCCACGCGCTCGCGGTAGAAATGGTTGGCCATGCCGGGCAGCTTGATCTCGCCGTGCAAAGGCTTGTCGCTGACACACAGCAAGGTGCCGTAGGGCACGCGGAAGCGGAAGCCATTGGCGGCGATGGTGGCGCTTTCCATGTCCAGCGCCACGGCGCGGCTCTGGCTGAAGCGGCGCTGCGGCTGGTTGTTCGGCAGCAGCTCCCAGTTGCGGTTGTCGGTGCTGGCCACGGTGCCGGTGCGCATGATGTTCTTCAGCGCCACGCCTTGCACCTGGGTGACGTCGGCCACGGCCTGTTCCAGCGCCTGCTGGATTTCGGCCAGCGCCGGGATCGGCACCCACAGCGGCAGTTCTTCGTCCAGCACATGGTCTTCGCGCACATAGCCGTGGGCAAGCACGTAGTCGCCCAGTTGCTGGCTGTTGCGCAAGCCGGCGCAGTGGCCGACCATGATCCAGGCATGGGGACGCAGCACGGCGATGTGATCGGTAATGTTCTTGGCATTCGCCGGGCCGACGCCGATGTTCACCATGGTGATGCCCGCGTTGTCCGAGCGCACCAAGTGGTAGGCCGGCATCTGCGGCAGGCGCGGCGGCGCGGCGCCCAGTGCATCCACGGCCTCGGCCGCCAGGCCCACGCGGCGCGTGATCACGTTGCCGGGCTCGACAAAGGCGCAATACTCGCTGTTCGGGTCGGCCATGGCCGCATGGCCCATGCGCACGAATTCGTCAATGTAGAACTGGTAGTTGGTGAACAGCACAAAGTTCTGGAAATGCTCGGGCCCGGTGCCGGTGTAGTGGCGCAGGCGGTGCAGCGAATAATCCACGCGCGGCGCGGTGAACAGCGATAGCGGCAGCGGGTCGCCAGCCTTGGGCTCGTAGGTGCCGTTGGCAATGCCGTCGTCCATGGCGGCCAGGTCGGGCAGGTCAAACACATCGCGCATCAGCATACGGCGTGCAGCGTCCATATGACCTTCCACATGGTCATGCTCGGCAAACGAGAAGTGCACCGGAATTGGCAAGGCACTGGTACCGATCTCCAGCTCGACGCGGTGGTTTTGCAGCAGCAGGCGGAACTGCTCCAGGTAATAGCTGCGGTACAGGTCGGGGCGCGTTAGCGTGGTCTCGAAGCGGCCCGGGCCGGCCACGAAGCCGTAGCTCAGATGGGCGCTTTCCAGCACATGGGCGCGCGCCACGGTCTCGGTATGCAGACGCACAAACGGGTAGCAGGCGCGCACATGGCCGGGCAGTGTCTCACCCGCCACAAAGCGCTGCATGGCTTGGCGCAGATGGTCGATCTGCTGGTCATAAATCCGCTGGACCTGCGCCAATGCAGCATCCGGGTCGGTGAAACGGGTCGGGGCGATGAAAGGGGGCAGATAGGGCATGGGGCTATTGTGCAACGCAACAAGGTCAAGAAGAAGGGGCAATAACAGGCTCGCGCATGGTGACGAACTCTTCGGCGGCAGTGGGATGGATGCCGATGGTGCTGTCAAACACGGCCTTGGTCGCACCGGCCTTCATGGCCACGGCAAAGCCCTGCACCACTTCACCCGCGTCCGCGCCCACCATGTGCAGGCCCACCACGCGGTCGGTCGCATCGTCCACCACCAGCTTCATCAGCGTGCGCTCCGTGCTGCCACTCAGCGTGTGCTTGAGCGCCTTGAACTCGCTGCGGTAGATGCTGACCCGGCCAAATTTCTGGCGCGCGTCGGCCTCCGTCAGGCCCACGGTGCCGATGTTGGGGTGGGTGAACACGGCAGTGGGAATCAAGTCGTAGTCCATCTGCCGCGCAGCCTTGCCGGCCTTGGGGCCGAGCAAATGGTCTACCAGTGCCATGGCCTCGCCCAGCGCCACCGGCGTGAGCTGCACGCGCGCCGTCACGTCGCCCAGCGCGTAGATCGACGGCACCGAGGTCTGGTAACGCGCATCCACCAGCACTGCACCGTCAGGTGCCTGCGCCACGCCCACAACCTCCAGGCCCATGTTCTGCACATTCGGCACCCGGCCTATGGCGTACAGCACCTGGTCCACCGTCAGCGTGTCGCCATTCCCCAGGCGCACTTCCAGGCCTGCGGCGGTGCGCAGAATGCTGGCCACCTCTGTCCCCAGGCGCAGATCCACACCGGCCTTGCGCACCTCCTGCGCCAGGAATGCACGCACATCGTCATCAAAACCGCGTAGCGGCTGCTGGCCTCGGTACACCTGGGTCACCTGTGCACCCAGGCCGTTGAAGATGGAGGCAAACTCACAGGCGATGTAGCCCCCGCCCACCACCAGCAGGCGCTGCGGGAACGGGTCCAGGTCGAACATCGCGTCCGACACCACGGCGTGCTCGGCGCCCGGCACCGAGGGCACGGTGGGTGTGCCGCCAGTCGCCAGCAAGATGTTCTGGGCGCTGTAGCGCTGGTCGCCGACCTGCACGGTATGCGCGTCCACCAGCGTGGCCCAGCCGGTCAACAGCGTCACGCCCGCACCCACCAGCAGCTGGCGGTACACGCCATTCAGGCGGCTGATTTCTGCGGCGCGCCGGGTCTTCAGCAGACCCCAATCGAAACTTGGCCGCTCTACCTGCCAGCCAAAGCCGGCAGCCTCTTCAAAGGACTCTGCATAGTGGGCCGCATAGCTGTAGAGTTTTTTGGGAATGCAGCCCACGTTGACGCAGGTACCGCCCAAGGCCCCGGCCTCCACCAACGCCACCCGCGCACCGCGCTGGGCCGCCATGCGCGCGGCCCGTACCCCGCCGCTGCCACCGCCCACCACCAATAGATCAAATGCGAATGCAGACATTCCAGAGACTCCTGTTGCTGCGGTGTGTAAAGCCGCATTTTGCTATAAAAAAAATAGCTTCCGAAACAAGCGCTTACTACGCCATTACCTTTTTTAATGAAACATGGCGACCCGGCCGCGCATAAATCGCAATAATGGCAGCCTCTACGCTCTACCCAAAGGTTATCTGTGAAATTCCCCCTGTGTACCGCCGCCTTCTGCCTGCTGGTCAGCAGCACTTTCAGCGCCATGGCAACAGACGCCGCCGATGCTGCCAAAGAGCCCGGCGCCGTTGTCACATCCAGTGGCCTGGTGTTCCGCTCGCTCAAGGACGGCACCGGCGCCAGCCCCACGGCCAGTGACAAGGTCAAGGTCCACTACCGTGGCACCTTCCTGGACGGCAAGGAATTCGACAGCTCCTATAAACGCGGCGAACCCATCGAATTCCCGCTCAATGGCGTCATCAAATGCTGGACCGAAGGCGTGCAGCGCATCAAGGTTGGCGGCAAGGCCAAACTGACCTGCCCGGCCAGCATCGCCTACGGTGAACGTGGCGCCGGCGGCGTCATTCCGCCCAACGCCACGCTGCAATTTGAAGTCGAGCTGCTGGCCATCAACGGCAAGTAAATTTCTCTCTGGATTTTTGGACCCACCATGGCACCCTCCCTGGCCACGCAAGACACAACCTCCACCTCCGACCCCCGTGGCAGCACCGCTGCGCATGAGCACATCGCCTTCATTGGCGGCGGCAACATGGCCAGCGCCATCATCGGCGGGCTGATCAAAAAAGGCGTGCCGGCGAACCACATCGTGGTCGTCGAGCCCTGGGAGGAAGCCCGCAACAAACTGCTGGCCGACTTCGCCGTGGTGGCCCATGAAATGCCCGGCCCCGCACTGGCCAGCGCCCGCACCGTGGTCTGGGCCGTCAAACCCCAGGTGTTCAAGGACGCTGCCCTGCAAGCCCGCTTCCACACCAAGCAGGCCCTGCACCTCAGCGTGGCCGCCGGCATCCGCAGCAGCAGCATCGCCCGCTGGCTGGACAGCGAGCGCATCGTGCGCGCCATGCCGAATACCCCCGCGCTGATCGGCAAGGGCATGACCGCCCTGTTCGCCCGAGACGCCGTGACCGACAGCGACCGCCACGTCATCGAAAAAGTACTGGCCGCCACCGGTGAAAGCCTGTGGGTGGGCGACGAGACCCAGCTGGACGCGGTCACCGCCCTGTCTGGCTCCGGCCCGGCCTATGTGTTCTATTTCATCGAAGCCATGATCCAGGCTGGCGCCGACATGGGTCTGAGCCGCGCCCAGGCCCACAAGCTGGCCGTGGGCACCTTCTATGGCGCGTCGGCCCTGGCCCATGCGTCCAACGAGCCGCCCGAAATCCTGCGCCAGCGCGTCACCTCCAAGGGCGGCACCACTTTTGCTGCCACCACCTCCATGGACCAGAGCGAGGTGAAAGCGCACTTCATCCGTGCCATGCAGGCCGCGCAACACCGTGCCCACGAGTTGGGTGACGAGTTCGGCGAGTAAACCAGCCCACCGCACCATGGCCACGCAGCAAAGCACGATCGACTTCCTGCTGGACCAGCTGACCACTGCGGGCCCCGTCACGGCCCGCAAGATGTTCGGCGAATACTGCATCTACCTGGCCGGCAAACCGGTGGGCTTTGTCTGCGACGACCAGCTCTTCCTCAAGCCCACCCCCGAGGGCCGTGGCCTGATTCCCGCGCCCACCGAAGGCTTCCCCTATCCCGGCGCCAAGCCCTACCTGCTGATCACGCCCGACGCCTGGGACGAACGCGAGTGGCTGTGCCAACTGGTGCGCACCACGGCCGATGCGCTGCCCGAACCCAAGCCAGCCAAGCCGCGTAAGCCCAAGGCCTGAAACCGATTGCTACATAAAAAATAGCTGCTAGCGCAGGTACTACCTGCGCTAGCAGCCTATTTCACCCCAACCTCACAAACCGACTCAAGCCGCCATGCGCAGCTGCTGGTGCGGGTCGATCACAAACTTCTTGGGCGCACCCGCGTCGAACTCGGCGTAGCCTTTGGGCGCGTCGTCCAGCGAGATGACTTGCACGCCAACGATGTCGGCGATGTGGATGCGGTCCCACAGAATGGCTTGCATCAGCGCGCGGTTGTACTTCATCACCGGGGTCTGGCCGGTGTGGAAGCTGTGCGACTTGGCCCAGCCCAGGCCGAAGCGCAGGCTCAGGGCGCCGCTCTTGGCGGCCTTGTCGACACCGCCCGGATCGTCCGTCACGTACAGGCCGGGGATGCCGATTTTTCCGGCCGCGCGGGTGATCTCCATCAGCGAATTCAGCACGGTGGCGGGCGCTTCGCCTTGCGATCCGGCGTGGCCGTGGCCGCGGGCTTCGAAGCCCACGGCATCCACAGCGCTGTCCACCTCGGGCGTGCCCAGGATGGCGGCGATCTGGTCGGCCAGGCTCACGTCCTGCGACAGATCGACGGTTTCAAAACCGACCTTGCGCGCATGCACCAGGCGGGCCGGGTTCACGTCACCAACGATCACCACGGCAGCACCCAGCAGGCGTGCAGATGCGGCAGCAGCCAGGCCGACCGGGCCGGCACCGGCCACATAGACCGTGCTGCCCGGGCCCACGCCGGCGGTCACCGCTCCGTGGTAACCGGTAGGCAGGATGTCGGACAGACAGGTCAGGTCCCGGATCTTGGCCAAGGCGCGATCACGGTCAGGGAACTTCAGCAGGTTGAAGTCGGCGTAGGGCACCATGACGTACTCGGCCTGGCCGCCGATCCAGCCACCCATGTCCACATAGCCGTAAGCACCACCAGCACGCGAGGGGTTCACGCTGAGGCAGACGCCGGTGTGCTGCTCCTTGCAGGTGCGGCAGCGGCCGCAGGCCACGTTGAAGGGCACGGACACCAGGTCGCCCTTCTTGAGGGTCTCCACGTCGCGGCCCACTTCCAGCACCTCGCCGGTGATTTCATGGCCCAGCACCAGGCCGGACATGGCAGTGGTGCGGCCGCGCACCATATGCTGGTCGGAGCCGCAGATATTGGTGGACAGCACTTTCAAAATCACCCCGTGCTCGGCCTTCTGACCCAACGGGTTGATGAGCTTGGGGAAGGGTATGGATTGCACCTCGACCTGGTTTTGCCCCAGGTACACGACACCTCGGTTATCTGACATAGCGTTTGTCTCCTTTGTTCTTCATACACACGTGAATATGGATACGCCATCTGCCCTGCGGACAGACGCGTGCCCCATCGTAGTGCGGAGGAATGGTGGCTCTGGCCAAATTGCGACACCAATCGGCCAGTTAGGTCCATACGCCGGTAAGTGTTCGTAAGAACGTGTTCACGTTCTTAGCGCGAGGCCTTACCAGCTGGGCCCGCGGCGAATTGCATCGATCTTGCCTTCCAGCTTCTTAACGCTGGCCGTGCCCGTGGACTTGCCCGACAGCACCTCGTGCGTGGCGTTCCAGAAGGCCGCCGAAACCTCGTTGTACTTGACGCCAGTCACCGTGGCCGGCCGGGGGATGGCGACCTTCAGCGTCTCGAACAAATCGCCGTAGAACGGGTTGGCGGCCAGGATGTCCTTGTCCTGGTACAGCTTGGGGATGGTGGGGTTGGAGGCCAGGGTGATAGCGCGCTCTTTTTGCACCGCCTCGCTGGTCAGGTACAGCACCAGGTCCGCCGCTTCCTTGGGGTGTTTGGAGTACTTGCTGACCGCCATCTGCCAGCCGCCCAGCGCGGCCGCGCCGCTGCTGTCCGGGCCGTCGCCCTTGGGCATGGTGATCACGCCGATCTTGCCCTTGACGCCGCTGTCGGCCCCGTTGCCCAGCGCCCAGACATACGGCCAGTTGCGCATGAAGACGGCATTGCCGCTCTGGAACACGCCGCGCGCCTCTTCTTCGGCGTAGTTCAGCACGCCCTGGGGGGCGATGGTGCCGATCCAGCCGGCCGCCATGTCCAGCGCCTTGGCGGCCTGGGGGTTGTTGATGGTGGTTTTGCCCGCGCGGTCGATGATGGTGCCGCCGCCGAAGCTGGCCACCCACTCCAGGCCGGTGCAGCTCAGGCCTTCATAGGCCTTGGCCTGGAACACAAAGCCCTGCATGGCGGCATTGCCTGCCTTGCGCTCGGCGTCCATCACCTTCTTGGCGGTGGCGGTCAGCTCGGCCCAGGTGCTGGGCGGCTTTTCGCCGTATTTGGCCAACAGGTCCTTGCGGTAGAACATCACGCCGGCGTCGGTCAACCAGGGCAGGGCCAGCAGCTTGCCGTTGACCGTGTTATTCGCCACCATGGCCGGGAAGTGGTTCTTTTCCACGCCGTTGGTATAGGGCTTGAGGTCGAGCAACTGGTCTTTCAGAATGCCGGGCCAGACCACGTCGATCTGCAGCACGTCGAGCTTGTCGGACTTGCCGGCCAGCATCTGGCGGAACAGGCCCAGGATGTCGCTGGACGACTGGGGAATGCTCAGCAGCTCCAGCGTGTTGCCGGTTTTGGCGCCCCACTCGGCGGCCATTTTTTTGCAGTACTGGATCTCCTGCTCGCTCGAGTTGCAGGACATGGTGAGCGTCACCCCCGCCGCCTGCGCGCTGGCCGCGCCGAATGCCCACACACCCATCCAAACCATCTTTTGCAGCTTCATCTTGTCTCCTGAAAGTTATTCAAAACCACTCACTCCAACCGAAACATCGCGGCTTCAAAAGGCCGCAAAACCATGTTGTGCAGACTGGTGCCTGCAGACGGGTAGTTGGCGATCACCCGCTGCGCCACCTGGTAGGGCAGGTCCAGCACCGGCGTGCCGCCATAGAAGTTGCACAGCACCAGCCAACGCTCGTCCCCCAGCGTGCGCAGGTAGGCATAGACCTCGGGGTGCTCGGCCAGCAGCAGCTGGTAGCGGCCATGCACCAGCACCGGCTGGGCCTTGCGCAGGGCAATCAGCTGGCGGTAGTAATGGAACACCGAGTTCGTATCGAGCAAGGCCGCCTGGCTGTGGATCTGCGGGTAGTTGGGGTTCACCGGCTGCCAGGGCGTGCCGGTGGTGAAGCCGGCGTGGGCATGGGCGTTCCACTGCATCGGCGTGCGGGCGTTGTCGCGGCCCTTGCTGCGGATGGCTTGCAGGGCGACCTCGGGCGCAATGCCGCGCTCCTGGGTGGCGCTGCGGTACATGTTGATGGATTCCAGGTCGTAGCAGTCGGCCTCGGACGCATAGGGCTTGTTGGTCATGCCCAGCTCTTCGCCCTGGTACACGTAGGGTGTGCCCTGCATGCCGTGTAGCAGGGTGGCCAGCATCTTGGCGGACTCCACGCGGTAAGTGCTGTCGTTGCCAAAGCGCGATACGGGACGCGGCTGGTCGTGGTTGCCCAGGTACAGGCTGTTCCAGCCCTGGCCGGCCAGGCCGTCCTGCCAGCGCGTGAGGCAGGCTTTCAGGTCGCGCAGGTCCAGGGTCTTCAGCGCCCACTTGCCCTCGCCGTGGCCGGGCACCGAGTCCAGGTCCATGTGCTCGAACTGGAACAGCATATTGAGTGCGCCGGTGTCGGGATGGGTGATCTCCACGCCCTGGCGGATGGTGGCGCAGGGCGCTTCTCCCACGGTCAGGGTGTCGTAGTGGTCCAGCACCTCGCGGCGCATTTCCTGCAAAAACTCCAGCAGCCGCGGCCCATTGGTGAGCAGGGTGAAGGCGGGCTGCAAGAAGCCGGGCCGCAGCACCGGTGCGTCCTGCAGGCTGCCGTCGGCCGCATAGGTCTTGGAGACCATGTTGATGACGTCCATGCGGAAGCCGTCCACGCCCTTGTCCAGCCAGAAGCGCATCAGGCCATGCACCTCGGCGCGCATCCGCGGGTTCTCCCAGTTCAGTTCGGGCTGCTTTTTGGAAAATAGGTGCAGGTAGTACTCGCCGGTAGGCGCATGGAACTCCCAGGTGGAGCCGGAGAACGCGGCCTCCCAATTCGTCGGTGGGCCGCCATCGGCCGCCGGGGCGCGCCAGATGTAGTAGTTGCGGTAGGGGTTGTCTTTGGACTTGCAGGCCTCGGTGAACCAGGGGTGCTCGTCCGAGCTGTGGTTCACCACCAGGTCCATCACCAGCCGGATGCCGCGCTGGTGCATCTGGGCCAGCATCTGGTCGAAGTCGGCCATGCTGCCGAATTCGGGGGCGATGGCGCGGTAGTCGCTGATGTCGTAGCCACCATCGTCGTTGGGCGACGGGTAGATCGGCGACAGCCAGACCACGTCGACTCCCAGGGTCTGCAGGTAGTCCAGCTTGCTGGTGATGCCGCGCAGATCGCCGACGCCGTCGCCATTGCTGTCGCAAAAACTGCGCGGGTAGATCTGGTACACCACGCTGCTTTTCCACCATGCTGGGGCCATTGCGCTTCCTTCTCTCGGGGTAGTTGGGTTGCCGAAAGTTTAGAAGCCGCCCCTGCTTGCCACCAGCGAATCCACTGCCAAAAAACTGCAAGCTATGCAATAAAACTGGGATGCATTCCAGCCCATATCCAAGGGTAAATACGGTGAATCACCTGTGGTGCAGTTTGGTTCAACCGGTTTTAATGCCCAGGCCATGCAACAAAAACCCAATCGCCGCACCCTGCCCTATCCGGCGGAAGAAACCGCCCGCAACAGTGCCGAAAAAGCCCTGCGCATGCGCGCGCATCTGCGCCACAGCATGGCCAGCCTGCTGGCCGGCGGCATGGCGGTGCGCAGCTGCGGCGGCACGCGCGCCAGCAGTGCCGGCAGCCTGCGCGGCGAGGGCCATTTCCACCTGGTGCCCGAGCTGTTCCTGCAGATCGGCGGCAGCACCCAGTTCACGATGCCGCACGGCCCGCTGGCGCTGGGCACGGGCGAAGCCCTGCTGATGCCGCCGCGCATGCTGCATGCCGAAACCATCTCGGGCAACTTCAGCAACCTGGTGGTGTATGCCGACGGCACGGCCCTTACCTGCCACCTGGCGGCCGAAACCACGCCCGGCCGCCCCGGCATAGACCACCTGGAATCGCGCCAGCACCCGCACGCCGCCCGCATCCACGACTGGCTGGCCGACGCTGCCGCACTGGGCTTTGATGCCGAAGATGCCAATGCCCGCCTGCAGGTGCGCGCCCTGCTGGCCAGCGCCTGCGCAGGCGTGCTGCGGGTGCTGGACGATGCGGCGCCGCGCACCCAGCCCGAGCCGCCGCTGGTGGCCCGGGTACGCATGTGGGTCAACAACCAGCTGGGCGACCACGCCCTGAACGTCACCGCCCTGGCCGCGCAGGCTGGCTGCACGCCCGAATACCTGTCCCATGTGTTCAGCCAGACCACCGGCGGCCACCTGATCGCCCACATCAACCGCCAGCGCATGGCGCGCGCCGCGCATCTGCTGGAAGAGACCGATATGGTGGGCAAAGAGGTGGCCTGGGCCTGCGGCTTTACCACCCCCAGTTATTTCATCCAGACCTTCCGCCAGCAGTTCGGCGCCACACCGCAGCAGTGGCGTGCCAAGCGCCGGGCCGAGCGGGGCAGCACAATGCCGATAACGGAGTAAACATGGCCACCCACCCCAGCACCGCCGAATTCCTGCTCGACCAACTGGCCGCCACCGGCGCCGCGTCCGTGCGCCGCATGTTTGGCGAATACTGCGTCTACCTGGCGGGCAAGCCGGTAGCGCTGCTGTGCGACAACCAGCTGTTCCTCAAGCCCACCGAAGCCGGCCAGCGCCTGATCGGCCAGGCGGTGGAGGGCGCGCCCTTTCCCGGTGCCCGGCCACATTGGCGGATCACCGCCGACCAGTGGGAAGACGCGACCTGGCTGTGCCAACTGGTGCAGGTCACGGCCCACGCGCTGCCCGAACCCAAGCCCAAACCACAACCCAAAGCGAAACCGAAGAAGAAGGCTCAGCCGAAAGCGTAGCTACCGCCGGCCACGCCGACAAACACCGCAAACCCGACCCAGTGGTTCAGGCGGAAGGCCTTGAAGCAGCCATCGCGCTGGCGGCTACGGATCAGGGTCCAGTGCCATAGCGCCTGCAGCGCCGCCACCCCGATTGCTACGTAAAAAATAGCACCTTGCACATACGGCTCAAGCGCCAGCAGCCAAATCAGCAAGTAAATCGCGTAGAAAGCCATGACGCCCGCCACGTCGAAGCGGCCCAGGGTGATGGCCGAGGTCTTCATGCCGATCTTCAGGTCGTCGTCGCGGTCGACCATGGCGTATTCGGTGTCGTAGGCCAGCACCCAGAACAGGTTGCCCAGCAACAAGACCCAGGCCAGCGGCGGCACGCTCTGCCACCAGGCGGCCAGGCTGAAGCCCACCCAGCCGGCGGCGCTGAACACCTGCCAGGCCGGCCCGCCCCGCACGGCGGCGAATGCCATCGGAATGCCGAAGCTGAAGGCCACGCCCAACACGGCCTGCGGCATGGACACATAGCGCTTGGCATACGGATAGACCAGGGCCACGGCCAGCGCGGCAAACGACCAGACCACCGTGACCGCATTGGTCGTCAGCACCAGCGCAAACGCGGCGATGGCCAGCAGCGCGCCAAAGCGCAGCGCCGCCCCCACCGACAGCGCGCCGCTGGTCACCGGGCGCTGGGCCGTGCGCTTGACGTGCTTGTCGAACTCGCGGTCGGCCACGTCGTTGACGCAGCAGCCGGCGCTGCGCATCAGGATGGTGCCCAGGGTGAACACCGCCAGCAGATGCCAGCCCGGGAAGCCCCCCGCCGCCACCCACAGCGCGCTGAGGGTGGGCCAGAGCAAGAGCAGCCAGCCAGCCGGGCGATCCCAGCGTATCAGTTGCAGATAAAGACGCACAGATTTCATAGCCAAACAGGCTGCCAGCGCAGGTAGAGCCTGCGCTAGCAGCTACGATTTATGTAGCAAACAGACTTACAGGCCGAGTTGCCGCAGGTCCAGCTTGCCCTGCAGCACCGGCGGGCACCACAGGTAGGCGCCCGAGACCGGCTTGGAGTAGCTGAAGGTGGCATCGACCACGCCGTCCTCCTGCCCGGCCATGCGCCGCATCTGGGCTTCGAACGCATCCAGGGTGGCGCCGAAGGCCACGAAGAACAGGCCGCACTGGTGGCCCACGGCCCAGGGCATGGAGCGGCGCAGCACAAAGGCTTCGGGGCTGAAGCTTTCTTGCGCTGTGCGCTTCACATGGGCCGAAATCGGCGCGTCGTCCAGCTCCTCGTTGTCGGACATGCGCCGGCCCATGGCCTTGTTTTGCCCGTCCGTGCCGAGTGCGTCGAAGGCGTCCAGGTTGTGCACCCATTGCTGCACGGCGACAAAGCTGGAACCGTCCTGCTGCAGTGCGGCGGCCACGGCCTCGGCGCCCTCGGGGTTTTCGGTGCCGTCTTCAAAGCCGGTCAGGTCGCGGCCATGCTCGGCCGCCGGGTCGCCGTGGCGAAAGCCGTCGAGCACGCGGTCCAGGTGGAAGGCCGGGGCCAGGGCTTTTTCGATGGCGCGGGCCTGCAGCACCAGCTCGCCTTGCGCTGCGCCACGCAGCCAGCACCACAACGCCACGGGCGTGCTGGGCACCTGCACGCCGTGGCCAGACATGTCGGGCATGAGCCGCAGGCCGGGTACCTCAGCCCCCAGGGCCTGCACCAGCGTGGCACCCAGGCCGGCGACAACGCGGCGGCCATCGACCTGGTCCACCAGGCGCTGCAGCGCGGCACGCAGGGCGTCTGCACTGGTTTGGGCCGGAATGGAGAAAAACAGGTAACGCCCATGGGCGGGTACGGCTTGCAAGATGCCGGCTTGTGCAAATTCCACAGGGTGCTCCACAAAGATCAGGAAAGGCGTTTCACGCCCGGCAGTTCGCAGGCGTAGATGGCGTTGCGCAAGGCGGCAATCGCCTCGTAACGGGTAAAGCTGCGCCGCCAGGCCAGCACCACGCGGCGCATGGGCGGCTCGCCGTCGAACGGCAGGTAGCGCACATAGGGGTCCTCGTCGCGGCCCCGGCGTGGCTTGGTGGACAGGGCGGCCTTGGGCACGCTCAGGCGCGGCACCAGGGTGATGCCCATGCCAGCGGCGACCATGTGCTTGATGGTCTCCAGCGAAGAGCCTTCAAAGCTCTTGCGTATGCCCTCGGCTCCGCTGGAGAAGCGCGCAAACTCGGGGCACACCTCCAGCACATGGTCGCGGAAGCAGTGGCCGTTGCCCAGCAGCAGCATGGTCTCGGCCTTGAGCTGGTCGGAGGTGACGCTAGGTAGCAGCGCCAGCGGGTGGGCTGTGGGTACCACCACCATGAAAGGCTCGTCGTAGAGCGGCGCCACGGCCAGACCGGTATCGGGGAAGGGCTCGGCCATGATGGCGCAATCGATCTCGCCCATGCGCAACATTTCGAGCAACTTGACGGTAAAGTTTTCCTGCAGCATCAGCGGCATCTGCGGCGTGCGGCTGATGACCTGCTTCACCAGGTCGGGCAGCAGATACGGGGCAATGGTGTAGATGATGCCCAGGCGCAGCGCGCCGCCCAGGGGGTCTTTGCCGCGCTGGGCGATTTCCTTGATGTTGGCGGCCTGCTCCAGCACGCTTTGCGCCTGGCGCACGATCTCTTCACCGAGCGGGGTGATGGTGACCTCGTTGGCGCTGCGCTCGAAGAGCTTCACGTCCAGTTCTTCTTCCAGCTTCTTGATCGCCACCGACAGCGTAGGCTGCGACACGAAGCAGGCATCGGCCGCCTTGCCAAAGTGCTTCTCGCGGGCCACGGCCACGATGTATTTGAGTTCGGTGAGGGTCATGGGCTGTATTGTCTACCGGTCCAAGGCTCTGTGCACCCCCTTTGCCAGGGCGATACAGGCGAAGCTAATCAGGAATCACGGCGTCGATCACCGCGCCGGTGGCTTTCACGCCGGTCTTGACGATGACGGCGCCGGTGGTCACCACGGCGTCGGCCACGGCCACCACGGCACAGCCACTGCACGCCATCGCCATGGCCACCACCCACATCCATCGCCGCATACTCGCCCCACTTATTGAAAAAACAGGCCGCATCATAAAACCTGTACCCTCACGCCCGATTTAGACTGTGTACCATTTCGTACACAGGTACTGAAATCGGCCCGAAGCCCGAAAAAATACGTTCAAAATAGGCCCCCGCATACCCACTGGGTGGGGTCACGATTTCATCTGGCGACCGGCAACAGACTGCCAATAACATGTATTTGGAGGCGTATCGATGAGACTTATTCCGAGCACGATCAGCGGACGGTTGGCCTGCGGTTTTGCCGCGCTATTGGTCTTTATGGCTCTGAACATCGGAGTGGCCTGGGTGCAAATGAACCGCTTGGGCGCCACCTCGGACCACCTCATCGACAACCTGGCAGCCCGCGAGCGCGAGGCCCGGCAATGGCAAACACTGCTGGGGCGCAACGCCTTGACGGCCAACGGCGTGCTCGTCACCAGCGACCCGGAAAAGCTCAAGCCCCTGGTGGAGGAGCTCAATAGCGGCACGGCCCGCATCACGGCGCTGTACGCCGCCTATGCCAAGCGCGACGACGCGCAGGCCCCCATCAGCAAAGCGCATACAAACTTTACTGCTGCCACCAAGGACTTCATGGACGCGGTGGCCTCGGGCTCCAGCGACTTCATGCGCTCGGAGTTCTACGACAAGTTCGCCCCCGCCGTGCGCACCTACCAGGATCTGCTGGAAACGTTGGCACAACACCAGCAGGAACAGATGGACCAGGGCCGCGCCGCCGCCGATGTGGAACGCGCCAACGGCATCCGCGCCATGCTGCTGCTGGGCATACTGGCCTGCGCCGTGGGCGGTGTGGTGGCCTGGCGCCTGTCCAGCGGCATCCGCCGCGCACTGATGGAAGCCGTGCGCATGGCCCATGCCGTAGCCCAGGGTGACCTGACGGCACGCAGCACGGTCAAGGTCCAGGGTGAGCTGGAGCAGTTGTTTGGCGCCCAGGAAAGCATGTGCGAGCGCCTGCGTACCACGCTGTCCAGCATCCAGACCTCGGCCGAGGCCGTGCAACTGGGCTCGGGCGAAATCGCCTCCGCCAACAATGACCTCAGCGTGCGCACCGAGCAACAGGCCGGCACCCTGCAAAAGACCGCCTCCACCATGGAGCAGATGACCTCGGCCGTGCATAACAACGCCCACAACGCCACCCAGGCCAGCCAGCTGGCCAAGAGCGCCAGTGCCAACGCCGTGCAGCGCAGCGCGCAAATGAATGAGCTCGTAGCCAGCATGCAGCAAATGGCCTCCAGCAGCAGCAAGATCGCCGAGATCACCGCCGTGATCGACAGCATCGCCTTCCAGACCAATATCCTGGCGCTGAACGCGGCCGTGGAAGCCGCACGCGCCGGCGAAAACGGCCGCGGTTTTGCCGTGGTGGCCAACGAGGTGCGCACCCTGGCGCAGCGTAGTGCCACCGCTGCACAAGAGATTCGCGGCCTGATCGCCAACAGCGTACAGAACGTGAATGCCGGCGTGACCCTGGCCACCGCCGCCGGCGGCTCCATCGGTGACCTGGTGCAAAGCGTGCAGGCCGTGGCCGGTCTGCTGCAGGAGGTTGCGGACTCCACCGAACGGCAAAGCCAGGAGCTGTCGCACATCAACCATTCGGTCGCCGAGCTGGACCATATGACGCAGCAGAACGCGGCCATGGTGGAAGAAAGCGCCGCAGCCGCCAGCAGCCTGAAGGAGCAGGCCGACCATCTGAAAGACGCCGTGGCGGTGTTCCGCTTCGGTTAGGCCTTTACTAGAGCGTGTCGACGTTCTAAGCAAGCTCCCCCAGGCGGCCCATGCTGAAGCGCATACCCGTCCAGCAGCTGCGCCTGGGTATGCACATCGACGGTTTTTGCGCGCCGTGGATGGACCATCCTTTCTGGCGCAACCATTTCGTGCTGGCGGACCCGACCGATATCGCACGCATCCACGCCAGCAAGGTCGCAGAGGTATGGATAGACCCCAGCAAGGGCCTAGATGTGGAGGCCGGTCCGGCCCCCGCAGCCGCCACTCCACTCCCCCCGGCCGCGCCCATCGCGCAGGAGCCCGCAACACCACCGCAGCGCGACACCGCCCCCACCGCCACCGCGGTGGAATATGCACGCGCCGCGCAGATCTGCAGCAAGGCCAAACAGGTGGTGGCCGCCATCTTCCAGGAGGCCCGGATGGGCCATGCGGTGGATACCGAACTGGCACAGGCGCTGGTACAGGACATCACCGATTCGGTGTTGCGCAACCCGGACGCCATGGTCAGCCTGGCCCGGCTGAAGACCGCCGACGACTACACCTATATGCATTCGGTAGCGGTCTGCGCGCTGATGGTGGCGCTGTCGGGCCAGCTGGAGCTGGACGAATCGCAGACCCGCTCCATGGGCCTGGCCGGCCTGCTGCACGACATGGGCAAGGCCGTGATGCCCACCGACGTACTCAACAAGCCCAGCAAGCTGACCGACGCCGAATACGCCACCATCCAGGCCCACCCCAAGGAGGGCTACCGGATCCTGATGGATTGCCTGGCCGCCGACCCGATGGCGCTGGACGTGGTGCTGCACCACCATGAAAAAATGGATGGCACGGGCTACCCGGACGGCCTGAAAGGCGAAGCCATCAGCCTATCGGCCCGCATGGGCGCCATCTGCGATGTCTATGACGCCGTGACCTCGACCCGTCCTTACAACAAGGGCTGGGACCCGTCGCTGGCGCTGCAGCGCATGGCCGAATGGACCAAGGGCCACCTAGACCCGCGCATCTTCCAGGCCTTTGTGAAACGCATGGGCATCTACCCGGTGGGCGCGCTGGTGCGGCTCAGCTCGGGGCGCATAGGCGTGGTGACCGAGCAAAGCCCGGGCACTCTGCTGAAGCCGGTGGTGAAGGTGTTCTTCTCCACCAAGTCAGATATGCGCATACGCCCCGAACTGGTGAACCTGGCCGCAGCGGGCTGCACCGAGAAAATCGCCGCCCGCGAAGACCCCGACTACTGGCGTTTTCCGGACCAGGAGTCACTCTGGTCCGGGTTCATCTAGCGGCCTCTGCAGCAATCTCAGGAGTTGATGCGTAGCTGCAAACCGTTGACGCTGTAGACCGGCGTGACGCTATGGCCATCCACCGTGATACTGGCGAAACGGCCATGCAAGGCGGCACCGCTGCTGGACAGCACGGTCACCAGGTCGCCCACCGCAGGCTGGTAGCCAAAGCTCACCGCCAGGTTGCCAGCCAGGGTGATGTCGCTAGCCACAGCCAGCGTGCCCTGGCTAGCCGTGGCCAACACCAGCTGCAAAGTACCACCGGTCTGCGTGAAGCGCTTGCCCAATGCCAAAGGGCTGGCCGCCGTGACGCGCAACACGCCACCGCTCTGGTACACATCGCCGCTGCCCAGGGCCTTGGCGGAGCTGGCCACCAGGGTGCCGGCGTTCAGCACAGTACCGCCGCTGTAGCTGTTGTTGCCGCTCAGGCCCAGCGTGCCGCTGCCGAGCTTGGTCAGCAAGCCCGCGCCGCTGATGTCGTTGCGCCAGGTGTCGGCCGCGTTGAAGCCGCCCAGGCTGGCGTCCATGGTGACGCTGACGTCGCCATTGAAGGCACCAAAGCCGTCGGCTGCAGCCACCAGGTTCAGGCGGCCATAGCCTTCGGCATCGTCCATCGCAGGGTAGCCCGCACTGAGGGCCGTGGTCTTGAGCACCACGCGGCGCTGGTCGGCGCTGAGGTAGGGCAAACGCGTTTCCAGCAGCAGTTCTGCGCCCTTGGGCACGTTCGCCACGGCGGCCGTAGCCGCAATCGGGGTGAAGCCGAAAGTCAGGCGCGCCAGGGCGGCGGCCTTGGTGGCGGCGCTGTCGGCAAAGCGGTCGTTGCTGCCGGAGTGGGCATAGCTGTAGAAGCTGGTCAGGTCGCTGGTGCCGACTGCGGACATCAGCACGCTGTGGGCCTGGTCATACGCCGCCTTGCGGGTGCTGGCGCTCGCAGCGTACAAGTTGCCAACCGCCGAGGCCTGGCCCAGGATGCGGCCGCCGATCACGTCCAGCGGCGAGTGCATACCCGCCAGGATGCGGTTATTACCCAGCTCCAGCGCACGGGCCACCATCTCCTGGAATCGCTCGGGCATCACATAGGCCATGGCCAGCGCATCGCGTACGCCTTCGGCCGTGTGGCCGCTGGGGTAGCCGCCATCGGTAGCGGCTGGGGAGCCCTTGGCCGGCACCAGTGCGGGCACCACCACCACGCTGCTGCTCCAGCGCCAGGGGCGCGCGTATTTGTAGAAGCGCTTGGCCGGCTCGGTGGATGCGTTCGTGCCCATCAGGCCGACAAAGTCCACCACGCTGCCGAAACTGGTGTTACCCAAGCTACTGCCCACGCCAGTGTTGTTGCCACCGTCTGTGTACAACACGGTGGTGGCGTCGGCAGGCACGCTGGTGATGGTGGTGGTTTGCTGCGCGGCTGTGCGCCAGGCGGCGGTGAGCGGGCCCAGGCCATCGGTCACGCTATAGCCCTTGCCACGGCGGTCATCAAAATAGGCGGCGGAGGCCTGGTCGGCGGTACGCGCGGTGGTCACGTCAATGGCGTACTGCACGTTGGCGTTCAATACGGTGGCGTTCTTCACCGTGCCGTCCATGCCAGTGCCGGTATAGGCAGTGATGGCGGGGCAGCTGCCAGTGGCTGCCACGGTCACGCCAGCATCCACCAGCAGCGTGGCCGGGGTCCACAGATCCAAAAAGCCGCTGAGCACGCGCACGCCCGCATTGGTATCCAGCGTGGCATGGCAGCCGTCGCCACGCACATTGGTGGCGGCATAGTCCACAAACGGCAGCACCGTGGTCTCGTTGGCCACCGCTGCGGTGTCCACCGTGCCCAAGCCGGTGGGCGCGGCTGGCGTGGTCCACGGCGTATCGCCGCCGCCGCAACCGGCCAACAAAAAGCCCACGGCCATGGCGGCGCACAAGGTACGGGGCAGGAATCGGAAAGGGGTCTGCATGGGGAAGGGTCCAAAGCGTCAAAAAGCACCGGCGGCCCGAGAGGCCCGGCATCGGAAAGCAGCTGCAAAGGCATGCCAACCCAGGACAATAAAAGCGCTTCGTGACGCAGGCATGACGCAGCCCGCTCCAGCAAGATCATCAAAAAATATAGCAACTTACGCAGGCATTACCTGCGCAAACCGCGATTTTCTCCACAAAGCACAGGAACTTCAGCGCGGCTTGAACACGGCAAATCGCCCATCCTGCGCCATACTTGCCAGCGCAGGCGTGTACCGGGAGGCGCCTGCGGGTCCGCCGCCCTTTTGTTACGTGCTACCAAGAACCATGCTCAAACGAATCCACGTTCAACACCTTATTCTGGGGATGCACATCGATGGTTTTTGTGCCCCCTGGATGGAGCACCCGTTCTGGCGCAACCACTTCGTGCTGAGCGACCCCAAGGACCTGGAGCGCGTACGCAACAGCAATGTGCAGGAAGTCTGGATAGACACAAGCAAAGGCCTGGACGTAGCCCCCGAGCCCGAAACCGCGGAGGCCCGCATAGCGCCCGCCCCCACCCTGCCTACCCCCTTGCCGGCGCCGGTACGTGACATCCGCCCCACGCCCGCCGCCGTGGAATATGTCCGCGCCGCCGAGATCTGCAACAAGTCCCGCCAGGTCATGGTGGACATCTTCCAGGACGCCCAATTGGGCAAAAAGGTGGACTCCACCCTGGCCCGACAGGTGGTACAGGAGATATCCGACTCCATCGCCCGCAATTCGGACGCCATGGTCAGCCTGACCCGGCTGAAAACAGCCGACAACTACACCTATATGCATTCGGTCGCCGTGTGCGCCTTGATGGTGGCATTGGCGCTGCAGCTGCAGCTGAACGAGGAGCAAACCCGCTGCGCGGGCATGGGCGGCCTGCTGCATGACCTGGGCAAGGCCGCCATGCCGTTGGATGTGCTGAACAAACCCGGTAAGCTGACCGACGCCGAGTTCGCCGTCATCAAGGCCCACCCGGTAGAGGGCCACAAAATGCTGCTGAACGACCCCAGCGTGGACGCCATGGTGTTGGACATCGTGCTGCACCACCACGAAAAGGCCGACGGCAGTGGCTACCCCGATGGACTGAAAGGCGACGAAATCAGCCTGCTGGCCAGGATGGGCGCCATCTGCGATGTGTACGACGCCATCACCTCCGACCGGCCCTACAAAAAGGGCTGGGACCCATCCGAGGCGCTACGCAAGATGGCCAGCTGGACCAACGGCCATTTGGACGGCCGGATGTTCCAGGCCTTTGTGAAAAGCCGGGGTATCTACCCCACGGGCTCGCTGGTACGGCTCACCTCCGGGCGCATCGGCGTGGTCACCGCGCAAAGCGAAGGCGCCCTGCTCAAGCCGGTGGTGAAGGTGTTTTTCTCCACCAGATCCAACCTGCGTTTGCCGCCCTTTTTAATCGACCTGACCGCGCCCGATTGCAAGGAAAAAATCATCGCCCGCGAAGACCCGCAGCAATGGCAGTTCCCGGACCTGAACCCGCTGTGGTCGGGCTTTGAACCCGCGTCACTCTGAGAGCTTGTCCTTCTGCGCCTGCCGCCACAGCTGCGGTGTGGTGCCAGTCACACGGCGAAATTCACGCTGAAAGTTCGACTTGGTCTGGAAGCCGCTGGCCAGCATGGCATCGGTCACGGTCTGCTCGGTAGTCAAAAGCAAGCGGCAGGCATGCTGGACCCGGAAGTCGTTGACGTACTGGGACACGTTCTTGCCCTCCACCTGGTTGATGGCCGCCGAAATCTGGCGCGCAGGGATGCCGCTTTTGCGCGCCAGGCGCAGCAGGTTCAGGTCGGGCTGCAGGTACAGCGGCTGTTGCTGTAGCAGCGCATTGAGCGTATCGCGGATGCGGGGGCCGTCCGCCAGCAGTTCGGCCGCTGGCGCTGGCGTGTCTGCCACGGGCTCAGGCTTGTTCTCGGTCTCCGGCAGGCTGTCTGCCGCCACCGCGGCCGCATAGCCGCACAGCAATAGCATCAGCAACTGGCCCGCCCCCACCAGGGCTGCGCTGTGGCTGCCGGCGTTGTGCCGTATGTCCCAGGCAATGAACACATCGGCCAGCGCCGACATCAGCAACAGCACGGCCGTAGCCCACAGCGCGCGGTGCGCCAGCAAGGCTTCGTCCAGCCGGGCCAGGCCCAGCGCATCCGGCCCACGCCGCGCCAGCCGTAGCAAGGCCAGACCGTAAGCCAGATAGGCCAGCACCACGGCAGCGTCCACCCCATCAGGCCAGACCGCAAACAACAGCACGACCAGCACCGCAGGCACACCGTGCAGCCACTGCCAGCGGGGGGCCGGGACTGCAGCCAGACTCTGGTAACAGCACCAGGCCCAGGCCGCCAGCGCGACGGCCAAGGTCGCCTGCAGCGGCAGCAGCGTCTTCACGCCATAGCCCCAGCGCAGGCCTATCAGCATGGATAGCAAGGCATAGCCGCCCAGCAGCAAACGAAAGCGCCGGTTCGCCAGCACCACGGCGCCCTGGCGCCAGGTCATCTGCGCCAGCAAATACACCAGCACCAAGGCCACAACAAACGGAAGAGGAACAAAAAACATGGATGGAATCGGTAAATCAGTCAATCGAAAGGCCTGGATCGCGTTCCAGGTCGGCCTCTATCCGCTTGCAGGGCGCCAAAACGGGGGGCAAACGCCATTCTTGGTCGGCTGCCGGCAAGCCGCCGGCGCGCCCACTCTACCTGAGGAAACACCATGACTCTGATCTTCTCCCGCTGGCGGTATCTGCTGCTCTGCCTGGTCTGCATCGCGCCCTGCGTCTGGTCGCAAGACGCCCCCGGCCTGCAACGCTTGTACCTACCAGCCCCGGCCCGTGAACGCCCGCTGGAAGTGCTGCTGTGGTACCCCGCAGCACCGGGCGGCCAGACCCTGCTGGTGGGCGAAAACCGCTTGTTCAAAGGCACACCGGCGCGCCAGGATGCCCCCGTGGCGCCAGGCCGCTACCCGCTATTGCTGCTGTCGCACGGCTCCGGAGGGAATGCGGCCAGTATGGGCTGGCTGGCCGGGCCGCTGGCCCAGCAAGGCTACATCGTGGCCGCGCCCAACCACCCCGGCACCACGACGGGGAACTCCACTCCGGAAGCCACCATGCGCATCTGGGAGAGGCCGGCCGACATCTCGGCCGTGCTCACAGCCCTGTTGGCCCAGCCGGACTGGCAGGCTCGCATCCAGCCAAACCGGGTAGCCGTGCTGGGCTTCTCACTGGGTGGCCACACCGCACTGGCGCTGGCCGGCGCCCGGGTGAATCTGGATCGCTATGCCCGCTACTGCGAGGACCCGGCAGCGATGACCGTGCGCCTGGGCGAATGCCGCTGGCTGGCCGGCAGCCCGGTGGGCTTGCGACAGCTGGACGCCACACGCTTCGGCCAGTCCTTCAAAGACCCGCGTATCCAGCAGGCCATTGCCATCGACCCCGGTCTGGCCCAGGCCTTTGAAGTGGACAGCCTACGCAACATTACGGTACCGGTGCACATCATCAACCTGGGCCGGCCCGGCACCCATCCCCGGGCGGTTGCGGCGGCACACCTGGCGCAGGCCATTCCCGGGTCGAGCTACACCACGGTGCCAGACGCCATCCACTTCAGCTTTCTGGGCGAATGCCAGGCCAATGGCCGGGCCATCCTGGCCGAAGAGGGCGACCCCGACCCGCTGTGCGACGACGGCGGCAGTCGCACGCGGGCGGACATCCATGCCGAGCTGCTGCAGCTGGTGTCCAGGGCCTTGCTCAGCCCTTGATCAAGCCTTGAGGTATTCGGCCTTGCTGCCCAGCCAGCGCTGCACATGCTGCTCGGCCAGCGCCGGGTAGCGGTCCAGCATGGTGGGGGCCAGGGCGCGGGCCCAGTCCAGCAGCTCGCGGTCGGTTTCCAGGTCGGCGAAGCGCAACAGCGCGGCACCCGACTGGCGGGCGCCCAGGAACTCGCCGGGGCCGCGGATTTCCAGATCGCGCCGGGCGATCTCGAAGCCGTCGTTGGTCTCGGCCATAGCTTTCAGGCGGGCGCGGGCCACCTCGCCCAGGCGCGGCGCGTCGCCGGTGGAGTACAGCAGCACGCAGGCCGATGCGGCGGCGCCCCGCCCCACCCGGCCGCGCAGTTGGTGCAGCTGGCTCAGGCCGAAGCGCTCGGCATGTTCGATCACCATCAGCGAGGCGTTCGGCACGTCCACGCCGACTTCGATCACGGTGGTGCTGACCAGCACACCCATCAGGCCTTCGTTGAACATATCCATCACCGCCTTTTTCTCGGCCACCGCCATGCGCGAATGCAACAGGCCGACCAGCACGCCGGGCAGCGCATCGCTCAGGTCGGCATGGGTCTGCGTGGCGTTGACCAGGTCCAGCGCCTCGCTTTCCTCGATCAACGGGCACACCCAGTAGACCTGGCGGCCCTGGTCGATCTGGGCGCGGATGCGCTCTATCACCTCATCACGCCGGGCGTCGTTCACCAGCTTGGTGACGATGGGCGTGCGGCCGGGCGGCAACTCGTCGATGGTGGACACCTCCAGGTCGGCGTAGTAGCTCATGGCCAGGGTGCGGGGAATGGGGGTGGCGGTCATCATCAGCAGGTGTGGCTCCAGGCCGTCTTCCTGCAGCTTGCTGCGCAGCGCCAGGCGCTGGGCCACACCAAAGCGGTGCTGCTCGTCGATCAGCGCCAGCGCCAGGTTCTTGAACTCCACCTTGTCCTGGATCACGGCGTGGGTGCCAACCACCAGCGCGGCCTCGCCGCTGGCTATTCTTGCCAGCATCTCACGGCGGGCCTTGGTCTTCTGGCTGCCGGTGAGCCAGGCCACGCATTTGCCCAAGGGCGTGAGCAACGGCTCCAGCCAGCCCACCAGCTTGCGGAAATGCTGGTCGGCCAGGATTTCGGTGGGCGCCATCAGCGCGCACTGCCAACCGGCATCCATGGCAATGCAGGCGGCCAGCGCAGCCACCACGGTCTTGCCCGAACCCACATCGCCCTGCAGCAGGCGGTGCATGGGTACCGGCAGGGCCAGGTCGGCGGCGATCTCCACGCCCACACGCTGCTGCGCACCGGTCAGCCCAAACGGCAGCGCGGCCAGCAGATCTTGCTGCAGCCGGGCGCCGGGCAGCGGGTGCAGCGGCGGCGCGCGCAGGCGGTCGCGTTCGCGCTTGGCCTGCAGCTGCGAGAGCTGCTGGGCCAGCAGCTCCTCCGCCTTCAGGCGCTGCCAGGCCGGGTGGCTGCGGTCTTCCAGCGCAGCCAGCGATACATCGGGCGTGGGGTGGTGCAAAAAAGATAGCGCCTCGCGCAGGTTCCATATGCGCTGGCGGCCTATTTTCTGCAAATCCGCATCGGCAGCGCCGGGCGGCAGGGTCTCCGACAAGGGCGCGCGCTTCAGGCCGCCCAGCACGGCACGGCGCAGATAGGCCTGCGGCAGCCCTGCGGTACTGGGGTAGACCGGTGTGAGCGCATCGGGCAGCTCGCCACCGGCCAGCTTGAACACCGGGTGCAGCATCTGCCGGCCGATAAAGCCGCCCTTGAGCTCACCACGTATGCGCAGCCGCGCGCCCACGGACAGGGTCTTCTGGTGCGAGGGGTAGAAGCTGAAGAAGCGCAGCTGGCAGGTGTCGCTGCCGTCATCCACCGTCACCACCAGTTGGCGGCGACCGTGCAGCGTGACCTCGCTGTGCGTGACCGTGGCCTCGATCTGCACCGTCTCGCCCTCGCGCGCATCGGCCAGGCGGGTGATGCGGGTTTCATCCTCATAGCGCAGCGGCAGGTGCAGGGCCAGATCGATATCGCGGTGCAATCCGAGTTTGAGCAGGGCCTTCTGGGCAGGATTGAGCTTCGCGGGGGGGGCAACCATGGGGCTGGATTTTGCCTTGTTGTCCATGGCGCTCCGCGGCAAACTTTATGGTGATGGGCACAGCATCCTGGGCCATACTATGCGTGCCAGTCCGTGCTGCTGATGGGGGCACCACGTCATTCGCGAGTTTTTCTTGTCCTATGCTCAAACGAATCAAAGTTCAACAACTGACGCTAGGAATGCACATTGATGGCTTTTGCGGGCCCTGGATGGAGCACCCGTTCTGGCGCAACCATTTTGTGCTGACGGACCCCCAGGATCTGGCCCGCGCCCAGGCCAGCGCCATCCAGGAAGTGTGGATCGACACCCAAAAGGGGCTGGACATTGCCCCCGGCGAGGCCCCGGTGGCCGAGGCCGAGTCGATGATGGCCAGCTTGGAGGATGACGCAACCCTGGAGGATGGGCCTGTCCGCGATACCGCCCCCACCTCCGCCAGGACCGAACTCAAACGCGCCGCCAATATCTGCAACAAGGCCAAGGAGGCCGTGGTCGCCATGTTCCATGAAGCCCGGATGGGCAATGCCGTGGATACCGAGCTGGCGGGCCATCTGGTGCAGGAAATCTCCGACTCCGTGGCCCGCAACCCCGGCGCACTGATCAGCCTGGCTCGCCTGAAAACAGTGGACGACTACACCTATATGCACTCGGTGGCCGTCTGCGCGTTGATGATCGCGCTGGCCCGCCAGATGCACCTGAACGAAGAGCAGACCCGCTCCATGGGCCTGGCCGGCCTGCTACACGACCTGGGCAAGGCCATGATGCCCATGGAGGTGCTGAACAAACCCGGCAAGCTGACCGACGCCGAATTCGACATCATCAAGTCCCACCCCCTGAAGGGCTACAGCATGCTGGTCGAAGGCCAGGCGGTGGACAACACCGTACTCGACGTGGTGTTGCACCACCACGAACGCACCGACGGCACCGGCTACCCCGACCAGCAAAAGGGCGGCGCCATGAGCCTGTTCGCCCGCATGGGCGCGGTCTGCGATGTGTACGACGCCATCACCTCCAACCGACCCTATAAAAAGGGCTGGGACCCCGCTGAATCCATCAAGCGCATGGCCGAATGGACCTCGGGCCACCTGGACCCGATGGTGTTCCAGGCCTTTGTGAAGAGCCTGGGCATCTACCCCGTGGGCTCGCTGGTCAAGTTGGCGTCGGGCCGCCTGGGCGTGGTGACGGAACAAAACCCCAGCAGCCTGCTCAAGCCCCTGGTCAAGGTGTTCTACTCCACCAAATCCGATATGCGCATCCCCCCGGAAGTCGTGGACCTGGCCGCATCGACCACCAAAGAAAAGATCGTCGGCCGCGAAAACCCAGACTTCTGGAACTTCGCAGATCTGGACGAGCTATGGGCCAGCGGTAGCTAACCCACCAGGCCCGACAGCCCCGCGTGGGAGAATCTAGGGTTTTCCCCTCAACTCTTGGTATGGGTTTGTCCAGCCCTCAAGTTCCATGCGCACCTATTCCCTCAGCGATTTCGACTTCATCCTACCTGAGGCCCTGATCGCCCAGCACCCCGCCCCTGAACGCAGCAGCTCCCGCTTGCTGGACGGCACGGGCACCGCCGCCCAGGACCGCATCTTCCGCGACCTGCCCGGCTTGCTAAAGGCCGGCGACCTGCTGGTCTTCAACGACACCAAGGTGCTCAAAGCCCGCCTGTTCGGCGAAAAAGCCAGCGGCGGCAAGGTGGAGTTGCTGGTCGAGCGCGTACTCACCGGCAACCAGGTTGCTGCCCATATGCGGGTCAGCAAGAAGCCCGAGCCCGGCGCTACCATCAGCCTGGTGGGCGATGGCGGCTTCCGCGCCACCCTGCTGGGCCGCTGGCCCGATGCCGACGGCACCCTGTTCCGCTTCGTGCTCAGCAACGACGCAGGCGACGACCCCTACACATTGATGGAACGCCACGGCCATGTGCCGCTGCCGCCCTACATCACGCACACCGATTCGGCCGAGGACGCGCAGCGCTACCAGACCGTGTTCGCCCGCGCACCCGGCGCCGTGGCCGCACCCACCGCAGCCCTGCACTTTGACGACGCTTTGCTGGCCGAACTCGAAGCCCGTGGCATACAGCGCGCCAGCGTCACCCTGCACGTGGGCGCCGGCACCTTCCAGCCGGTGAAAACCGAGAACATCGCCGAGCACCAGATGCACAGCGAGTGGTACGAGGTACCCGCCGCCACCCAAGCGGCGATTGCCGACTGCAAGGCGCGCGGCGGTCGCGTGGTTGCCGTGGGCACCACCACCGTGCGCACACTGGAATCCTGGGCCCGCAGCGGCCAGACCAGCGGCGACACGAACATCTTCATCACCCCCGGCTTTGCGTTCCAGCATGTGGACCTGCTGGTGACCAACTTCCATTTGCCCAAGTCCAGCCTGATGATGCTGGTGAGCGCGTTTGCCGGCTATGAGCACATCATGGCGCTCTACCGCCACGCCATCGCCCACCACTACCGCTTCTTCAGCTACGGCGACGCCATGCTGCTCCAGAGAAAGACCGCCTGACCATGTTGCAATTCGACCTCCTCAAGACCGACGCCCCCTCTGCCGACGGCAGCTACGCTGGCAGCCACGCGCGCCGCGGCACGCTGACGTTGAACCACGGCGTGGTGCAAACCCCCATCTTCATGCCGGTGGGCACCTACGGCACCGTCAAGGGCGTCATGCCACGCAGCCTGGAAGAAATGGGCGCGCAGATCATCCTGGGCAACACCTTCCATTTGTGGATGCGCCCGGGCCTGGACGTGATGGCCCAGTTTGGCGGCCTGCACCAGTTTGAAAAGTGGAACAAGCCCATCCTCACCGACAGCGGCGGCTTCCAGGTCTGGAGCCTGGGCGAAATGCGCAAGATCAGCGAAGAAGGCGTGAAGTTCTCCTCGCCGGTGAACGGTGACAAGCTGTTCCTCACGCCCGAGATCAGCATGCAAATCCAGACCACGCTGAACTCCGACATCGTGATGCAGTTCGATGAATGCACGCCCTACGACACCAAGGGCCACATCACCACCGAACGCGAAGCCCGCAACTCCATGGAGCTCAGCCTGCGCTGGGCCAAGCGCTGCCAGGCCGAATTCGCCCGACTTGCGAACCCGAACGCGCTGTTTGGCATCGTCCAGGGTGGCATGTTCGAAAACCTGCGCCAGGAGTCGCTGGACCAGCTGGTGGAGATGGACTTCCCCGGCTATGCCGTCGGTGGCGTCAGCGTGGGTGAGCCCAAGGACGAGATGCTGCGCATCATGGCCCACACCCCGCATAAGCTGCCAGCGCACAAGCCGCGCTACCTGATGGGCGTGGGCACGCCCGAAGATCTGGTGCAAGGCGTGGCCGAAGGCGTAGACATGTTCGACTGCGTGATGCCGACCCGCAATGCGCGCAACGGCACGCTGTTCACCCGCTATGGCGACCTGAAGATCCGCAACGCCCGCCACAAGACCGACGAGCAGCCCCTGGACGTGACCTGCACCTGCCACGCCTGCGCCGGCACAAGCGGCGTGTCTTACGCCAATGGCGGCCGCGACGGCTTCAGCCGCGCCTACCTGCACCACCTGGACCGCTGCGCCGAAATGCTCGGCCCCATGCTGGCCAGCATCCACAACCTGCACTACTTCTTGAACCTGATGCGCGAAATGCGCGAGGCGCTGGACGCGGGCACCTTCGGCCAGTTCCGCGCGCAGTTCAAGGCGGACCGGGCGCGCGGAGTGTAGCCGCTAGTGCTACATAAAACATAGCTGTCTGCGCAGGTAAAACCTGCGCTAGTGGCATGTTTTCTTGAGTTTCAATGCGCAAACATCGCGGCTTCCCGCGCACTAGCCGTGCGGTGCACGTACTTGCGGTCCTGCGCACGGGCCAGGAAGCTCATGCCGAAAGCCACCAACGCCAAGGCCGCGCCCACCCAAGGAAGTTGGGCATAGGACACGCCAGACTGCAGGGCCATGGCCTGGACGCGCTGGCCACGCGACACCAGGTCCGCCACCACCTCGGGCAGCAAACCCATGATGGCAAATTCGGTGGAGCCTGTACCGAAGGCGCCCGTAATCAAAGCCATCAAGAGAAGCCGTTTGCTCAGTGCAAAAAAAGCCCCGGGACAAACCCCGGGGCTTTTTCACCGCTCGGCGCAGTCGGGTCGCTCAGGCGGCCTTGCGGCGGCGCACGACCACCATCGCGGCCAGGCCAAGGCCCAGCAGTGCCATCGAACCCGGCTCGGGCACATGGTTGGTGGTTACGCTGTTGGCATTGGTGGTGAATCGATAGGTACCGGCCGCGCCATTCAGCGAGGACAGCGCCAGCGAGTAGCGGCCAGCGCCGAGCACCAGGTTGAAGTCGGGATCACCGTATGGGCCGCCCAGGCTGTTGCCGTGGGAGTCGTCGAAGTAGTTGATCCAGGTCAGCGCGGAGTTGTACTGCGCGGCCTGGCTGTAGGAGTAAAAAGCATTGGCACCTGCCGCGGCGTAGTCAAAACCACTAGTGTCACCGCGGTACAGGCCGGCAATCAGATCAGGCGCAGCCACCGTACGGTTGAAATTGAAGACCGTGGCTGACGTGCCGTTGGAGTCAAACACAAACCAGTCGACATTGCCGTCCACCGACGAAGCGCCGGTGAGCGAATAACCGGTGTTCATGCCGCTGTGGAACGACTCGGAGGTGACCGGCATGGCCTGGGCGACACCCGAAAGAGCCAAACCAACCAGAGCCAGTGCAGATGCAAATTTCATACGTTTCCTGAATTAATACAGGCGCCAGATGCCTGCTATTGGTAACAGTAACGTAAAGACGAAGTGTCGAACTGGCACTAAGTCATTGAAATCTAATGAAATTTTTATTTCATCGCACCCAGTGTGTAAAAGTTGTTAATAGTTACATCTATTTGAGCAACCGGGCACAAGCCCCCATCACGTCGCAGCGCCACAGCTGTGGCAGAACTTGGCAAACGCGCTCTTGCGGGTGTTGCAGGGTTTGCAGTGGTCGAACAGGCCGATGCCGCAGTGCGGGCAGAAGTCGATGCCGGCGTCCTTCAAGTCCACCGTGCGCTCGCAACCCGGACACACGCTCTTGGCCAGGCGGGCCAGGGCCACGTCGTAGCTGAGCTCCTCGCGCCGCTGGGCATCTGGCAAGGCCTCGGCCAGCTTCTGCTTTTCCAGATAGCGGTTCAAGCCCACGATGGCCTGGCGGCCCACCAGCACGGTCAGCACGATGCCGACCACGTAGCGCACGTAGCCGCCGTAGCTGGGCAGGTAGGGCACCAGCTCGATGAAGAAAGCGAACAGCGCAAAGTAGATGAAGCCCCAGACGAACGGCCAGTAGGTGCTCTTGCGCTTCTTGGCAAACAGCCAGCCGGCCACCACCAGCAAGGGCAAGGTCAGCGCCAACCGGTAGCCGAACACGCGCAACTCCTGCTTGCGCTGCTCGGCGTACAGCGCCTCTTGCGCGATCTGCTCCAAGGTGGACAGCTTCTTTTGCGCGGCCTGCACCGACTGGCGGGCGTCCAAGGCGCGTTGCTCCAGCTGTTCGATCTGGCTCTGGGCGTTGCGCTCTGCGGCCTTGAGCTTGTCCAGCGCCTTGGTGCGCGACAGCAGCTCGGGGTCCTGGTCGGCGCTGCCGGTGGCGTGGCGGGTGGCCAGCCAGTTGTCAAAGGTTTCGCGCGCCGCAGCGGCATCGGTCTGCGCCACCTGCAGCTTGAGCTGAGCCTGCTCCAGCGCGGTGTCGGCTTCGTGCTCGGCCTGCTCGCCGGTCTTCACGGCGGCACGCGCCTGGGCGGCGGCGGGCTTGTCGATGAAGTCCTCCTGGCTGAACTGGTGCTCCACCTGCGGCAGGTCGCCGACGATGCTGCCCCCCAGGCCGATCAGGAAACCACCAAACACAAACGCCACCAGCCACAGGCCACGGCGGAACCACTTTTCAGACAAACGCAGTGCTTTGCTCATCGCAACTCCTTCACAGGGACAAACGGACCGGCGCCTTGCCCAGTTGGGCCCGCTGCAACCAGGCAAACACCGAGTCTACGGTGACTGTCTCGATGCGGTCGCTGAAGCGCTTGGCATTCGGGTGGTCGTCAAAGGCCACATTCGCCTGGGTCGCACGCGCCCCTAGACGCGTCAACGGACCAATGTGCAGCGCTGTGGGCTCGTAGCCCTGGCGCTGCAGCCAGGCCTGGGCGCGCAGCCGGCTGTCGGCGCCGGGCTCCATGGCCGAGGCCAGGGTTTCCAACGCCCATTGGTTGGACTGCTGGTAGCGCGTGCCCCAGGCGTAGCTGACCAGGCTGTAGGGCTTGGTGTGCATGCGGGTGGCGCGGGCCGGGTCCTGCAGCAGGGCCAGCAGACGGTCCTGCACCTCGGGTGTGGGTACAACCCAGGTGGCCTCGTAGCGCCACAGGTCGTCCATGAAGAACTCGCCCAGGCCCTGGCGGTAGATGGCAGCATCTGGTGTGCCGCACTGGTTGAGCTTGTGCAGCACGCGCCACACGTGGCCGCCCTGCCCGTCAGGCTGCTGGTAGGCAAAGCCGAGGTGGGAATAGCGCAGGCCGTAGGCGCTGAGGTCTTGCCCGGCGCGGGCAAGGACCACCACGCGCGCGCCGCTGGCATCCAGTGCCGCGAGGGTGCGCTCGGCCAGGGTCAGGCCGCGCTCTACCGTGGCGGCCTTGGGCGGCTGTTCGGCGTCGCAGTTGCGCCCCGCCAGTGCGGGCTGGGCCAGCCACAGGCCGGCGCAGAGCCAGAGAATGGAGAAGAAACGGGTCCGCATAGCCGACTAGCCCGTGACTTTTTCGTTGTACAGCAGGGCCCGGCCCAGAGCGTTGGGGATGAAGGCAATCGCCTCGCCCGCCGCCGACAGCACCACGCCGGCCCCGATGACGCTGACCGTCACCACGCTGCCCACCGCCAGCGCCGTGCCTGACACGGCCCGGGCGCCGATCTCCACGCTGGCCTGGGCGCCGTCCGAGGCACGCTCCAGCAGGTACACCGTGCCACGGGCGGTGGACTGCACCGTCTTCACCACCAGCACCGCGCCCGCCGTCAGCAGCACCACCGGCAGAGCCACGACCGCGCTGGCCGCCGCCGTCGAGCCCACCACGACCGAGGCGATGGGCAGGGCCGACACAGCGCTCAGCGCAGAGGCCTCGCTTTGGGCTTTGGCATCAAATGGGGCTGTAGCGCAGAAGATACCTGCGCAAGCAGCTATCAAAATACTAGCAATTGGGTTTCGCATAAGGGTCTCCAGAAGTTATTCAGCGTCGGCGCGGTGCAGGCGGTTGCGCAGCTGGGCATCGGCCACATCGGCCTCGTGCCTGTCGCGCAGGGTCTTGGCCAGGGTGAAGCTGCCGGTGATCAGGTAGAGCCAGCTCACGCCCAGAAAGGCCTTGTACGTGTCATTGACCTCCATGCGCACCAGGCCCCAGCCGGTCAGGCCCATGGCCAGAAAGAAGCCGCCCCAGACCACCAGCTTGAACATGGGGGTGTCGGCATTGCGCTGGTCGCCCTGGGTTTTCTCGTTGTCGCGCACGAACTTGGACAGCACGAACGCCGCCGTCAAACAAAAGAAGTAGCCCATCACCATAAAGGCGCGGTCCAGGTCCTTGCCGGGCAGATAGGCCAGGCCCACGGCGCAGACAAAGACCGCCAGGGCAAACGAGGCCCAGACCTGCAAGGACCAGGCTTTGGAGTCGCGGTGGATCAGAACTTGTTTGGTGATTTGCATGCTGCCCTCTGGAAAGTGGTTGAAGATGGCCGCGATTATCAAAAGCCACCCGGCCCGGCCAGCCATATTTCAGGACCAGTGGCGATTGATCAGCTGCAAGGTATGAAAAAACGATACTTTCAACCCACTGCCGGCTGCATGCACAATCGCCAGGATGAAACCACCACCCAGACTGCAAGCCTTGGTCGAAGAAGGCCTGATCGACACCGTGGTGCGCCAGCTGATGAGCGGCAAGGAAGCCATGGTCTACGTGGTGCGCAGCGGTGACCACACCCTGTGCGCCAAGATCTACAAGGAAGCGACGAACCGCAGCTTCCGCCAGGCGGTGGACTACACCGAGAACCGCAAGGTCAAGAACAGCCGCCAGGCCCGCGCCATGGCCAAGGGCAGCAAGTTCGGCCGCCAGGCGCAAGAGGCGGCCTGGCAGAGCGCCGAGGTCGATGCGCTGTACAAGATGGCCGATGCTGGCGTGCGCGTGCCCAAGCCCTACAACTTCTTTGAAGGCGTGTTGTTGATGGAGCTGGTGACCGACGCCCACGGCGACGCCGCCCCGCGCCTGAACGACCTGGTGTTCAGCCCCGAGGACGCGCGCCGCCACCATGCCACGCTGCTGGCCGAGGTGGTGCGCATGCTCTGCGCAGGCACGGTGCACGGTGATTTGTCGGAGTTCAACATCCTGCTGGGCAATGTGGACGGGGTGGACGGCCCCGTCATCATCGACCTGCCCCAGGCGGTGGACGCCGCCGGCAACAACCACGCCCAGCGCATGCTGCTGCGCGACGTGGCCAATCTGCGCGACTTCTTCGGCCAGTTCGCCCCCGAGCTACGGCACACCGCCTATGGCCCCGAGATGTGGGAGCTGTACCAGCGCGGCCTGCTGAGCACCGAGGTGGCACTCACCGGCCAGCACGCCAGCAAGGCCGGCGCGGTGGACATGGGCAGCGTGCTGCGCGAGATCGACGACGCCCGTGCCGAAGACGCGGCCCGGCGGCTACGCATGCAGCAACGTACCCAGGGTCAATAGGGGGCTGGACAACGGCCTGGGCACGCTAATATCTACCAGGCCCACACACTACATCAGTTACAGCCCATCCTAGAAAGTCCTTATGCGTTCACGGGCATCTGGCAAGGGGGTTTCTTTATCGACCAGGATCCGGTTACTGGTCATGGTCACAGTCCTGCCCGCTGTTTTGCTGGCGGTCTACCAGGCGCAGGCCACCCGCACGGCGGCCATCGACGCCACCCGGGAGCTGGCCGCATTGACGGTGTACTCCATCGCCAACAGCCAGCAAAAGCTGCTGGACGACACCCGCCAGTTCCTGCAGAACCTGGCCTATCTCCCCGTGGCCCAGCAACTGGATGCACCGGCATGCTCGCAGTACCTGGCCGAACTATTGGCGCTCAGCACAAGCTACGTGAATCTCGGCATGCCCCGGGTCGATGGTGCGCTGCTGTGCAATGCCAAGCCTTTGAGCGCCCCCGTGAACGTGGCGGACCGGCCTTACTTCCAACGCGCCATCAAACAGCGAGAGTTTGCGATGGGGGCCTTCCAGATGGACCGCGCGGCAGAGGTCTCCAGCGTGAACTTTGCGTTTCCCATCGTCCGGTCGGGCAGCCAGGAGGTACTGGGTGCCGCCGTCGCGGTGGTTTCGCTGGACTGGTGGGGCCGCCGCCTGGCCGATCTGGACCTGCCGGAGGGCGCCGTGGCCCGCATGACGAATCCGCGGGGCGTCGTCATCGTCCGTTACCCACCGGCTCCTGACGAGCTGGGTACGCGCTTGAGTGACGTGGACTCGTCCTCTTCACTCGTCCTGACCGAACCCGGCGTGCTGCAACGCCAGAATGGCCAGGGCGTGCGCGAACTGGTGGTGTTTCGCTCACTGCTCGAATCCGGCGGCGATATCGTCGCCACCATCAGCCTGACCATACCGGTAGAAAAACTCTACGCGGTTGCCAACCGCCGCATGTGGACCGACATCGGCTTTCTGCTGGCCGGCTTGCTATTGTCTTTTGCGCTGGCCCACGAGGGCATACGCCGCGCTGTGGTGCGACCCGTGCGCAGGCTGCTGGATGCCACCGACCAGTTGGCGCAGGGCCAGTTTGTGTCCAGCATGCCAGCCACCGGCATCCCGGAATTGGCCGAGCTGGCACAGCGCTTCAACCATATGGCCTTGCGGCGCCAAAGCGTGGAAGCCCAGCTGCGCCAAAGCGAGGAGGACCTGGCCATCACCTTGCACTCGATTGGCGACGCCGTGATTTCCACCGACACCGAAGGGCATATCAGCCGCATGAACGCGGTGGCCGAGCGGCTCACCGGCTGGCCTTTTGCAGAGGCCCAAGGTCTGCCCATGGCGCAGGTCTTGCGCCTGGTCAATACAGACACCCGCGCACCGGTGATGGACCAGGTACAGCACGCCATCGCACGCGGCAACGTAGTGGGCCTGAGCGAGAACACGACCCTGCTGGCCCGCGACGGCAGCGAATACCAGATCGCCGACAGCGCCGCCCCCATACGCGACACCAGCGGTACCGTGGTCGGCGTGGTGATGGTGTTCAGCAATGTGTCAGAGGCTTACCGCACACGCCGCATCCTGCAGGACAACGAGGCCCGCTTCCGCACGCTCACCGCACTCTCGTCCGACTGGTACTGGGAGCAGGACGCGCAGTTCCGCTTCGTCACACTGGACGGCAGCCTGGAGCAGAAATCCGATGCTCGTTACCCCACCCCCTTGGGTGCAACCCGCTGGGATTTGCCCTGCCTGAACATCAGCGAAGCCCAGTGGGAACAGCACCGCGCGGTACTGCAACAGCACCTGGAGTTTCGCGACTTCGAGATCCAGCGCAGCAAACCGGATGGCAGCACCTACTGGATATCCGTCAGCGGCACGCCCGTCTTCGATGGCAAGGGAAGCTTCTGCGGCTACCGGGGCGTGGGCAAGGACATCACCAAACGCAAACACGCAGAAGACGAGCTGCGCATTGCCGCCATCGCCTTCGAATCCCAGGAAGGTGTGCTGGTCTCCGACTGCGACAACACGATTCTGCGCACCAACCGGGCATTCAGCAAGATCACTGGCTACAGCGCGGAAGAGGCCCTGGGCAAGACCCTGCGCCTGCTGGACTCTGGACGCCATGACGCTGCATTTTTTGCCGATATGGCCCGCATCCTGAAGACCGCCCACGAATGGAAGGGCGAGATCTGGAACCGCTGCAAAAACGGTGATGTCTGCCTGTACTACATGACGGTTACCGCGGTGGCCGACGCCAATGGCCAGCCCAGCCACTATGTGTCCACGCTCGTGGACATCACGCAAAAGGCTGCCGCCGCCAAGGAGATCGAGCACCTGGCGTTTTACGACGCACTGACCCAGCTACCCAACCGCCGGCTGATGATGGACCGCATGCAGCAAGCCTTTGCCTCCAGCGCACGCACCGGCCGCCAGGGCGCCCTGCTGTGCCTGGACCTGGACCACTTCAAGAACCTGAACGACACTCTGGGGCACGATATGGGCGACGTGCTGCTGCAGCAGGTGGCGCAGAGGCTGAAGGCCTGTGTGCGCGAGGGCGACACCGTGGCCCGGTTTGGCGGCGACGAATTTCTGGTGCTACTGGAAGACCTGAACCTGCATGCCAGCGACGCCGCGAAACAGACCCAGAGCGTGGGCGAGAAAATCATCTCCACATTGAACCAGCCCTATCTGCTGGCCTCCCACACCGTGCACAGCACGCCCAGCATCGGTGCCGTCCTGTTCAGCGGCCAGACACAGTCGCTGGACGAACTGGTCAAGTACGCCGATCTGGCCATGTATGCCGCCAAGTCCGCTGGTCGCAACACCATCCGCTTCTTCGACCCCATGATGCAGGCCGCCGTCAGCGCACGCACCGCACTGGAAAACGATTTGCATAGCGCCCTGACCGAGCAGCAGTTCCAGCTGTACTACCAGATACAGGTGCAGCACGGGCAGCAGATCGTCGGCGCCGAGGCGCTGATACGCTGGCACCATCCCACGCGCGGGCTGGTGCCGCCCGCCCAATTCATCGCATTGGCAGAAGAAACAGGCTTGATACTGCCCGTCGGCCTGTGGGTGCTGCAAACCGCCTGCGAACAGCTGTACCGCTGGCAGAGCGACCCGCGCACGGCCGACCTGCAGCTGGCGGTCAACGTCAGTGCACGCCAGTTCCGGCAGTCCAACTTCATGGAACAGGTCTGCGCGGTGCTACAGCAAACAGGCGCCCGACCCGATCGACTCAAGCTGGAGCTGACCGAAAGCCTGGCGCTGGACAACGTGGAGGACACCATCGCCAAGATGACCGCGTTGCGCAACCTAGGCCTGCACTTCTCCATGGACGACTTCGGCACCGGCCAGTCGTCGCTGTCCTACCTGACGCGCCTGCCCCTGGACCAGTTGAAGATCGACCAGAGCTTTGTGCGCAATATCGGCATCCAGCAAACCGATGCCCTGATCGTGCAGACCATCATCGGCATGGCGCACAGCCTGGGCATCAACGTGATTGCCGAAGGCGTGGAAACCGAAAAGCAACATGCCTTTTTACAACAGCATGGTTGCACCCTGTGCCAGGGCTATCTGTTCAGCCGACCGGTTCCGCTGGAAGAGTTCGAGCAGCTGTTGCGCCGCAATACAAAAATTTCAACACCGGTGTAATTGCATCGCCTGCTGCAGCACGCATCTGCCCACCGCAAGCCCACGCCAGCCTCCTACGGAGACAACCGTTGAAGCTCGCAACTTATGGCATATGCATAACCCATACATCTCCTAAAATTCTGCGATTTCAATCGAATGGCGCCATGGCATCCACACCACGCTTTTATGTCTTCTTCCTCGTTCTACTTCTGGCCGGATGCGCTACTGGCATAAAAACGAACCAAGCCACCGGTACCCACTCCTTCGGATTCCAAGACCTTGCACTCAACCCAGCCAACGGCGGAATAGCGGTGGGGGTAGATGCTCTACGGCCTGGCGACATCATTCTCACGGCGGATAACGGACTGAACTCCTCGGGCATCCGTCTATTTACGCTGTCACCCGTCAGCCATGCGGGGATGTACGTCGGCGATCAACAAATTGCGGAGGCCGTGGGCGAAGGCATACGCCGACGAACAATCGCTGAACTGCTGGCACAAGAAGCCACCGTCGTGGCCTTTCGGCATCCTGGAATCACACCGGAAAACGTTGCCAGAATGGGAAACTTCGTAGACCAGCACGTGGGTCAAAAATACAACTATATGGGGGTCATGCTCCAAGCTCCTTTTACGTTGGAGCGGCGTTTTTGCGAACTGCCCCTGGTGCCATCCACCATACGGGACTTCTGCATCCGCGGCGTGGCTGCCGTACAACTTGGACTAGGGCGCAACGACCAGTTCTTCTGCTCGCAATTCGTATTGGAGGCATATCGCAGCGCCGGGCTTCCACTAACAGATGCTGATCCGCGTCTGATTAACCCCGGCGACCTGCTGCATATGCGGGAAGGGGACATCCCGTCAGTGAGAACCCACCAGACTCTGCAATACGTGGGCCATCTCAAAGCACCTCCGCTGGCCATTGCGGCAACCCAGCCAGAAAATTAAGGCCGCGACCGAAGTACTCTCGCCATTGTGGAGTTGAACAAGGTCACGTCCTCAATTTGAGGAATGTGTCCCACGCCAGGCAAGACAGTAAGCTGCGCACCGGGTACCAGAGCCTGGAGCTGTTGCGCCTGGACGAGCGGTGTGATGCTGTCCTGCTCACCCCAAACCAATGACACGGGCATTTTGAGGCGGCGAAAATTTTCCGGCTCCACGCTGGCAGGCGATTCGCAGCCCATCGCAAATTGGTAAGCCCAATCTCCCAGACCTGCGCTGAAATCCTGGTTCTTGAAAGGCTGCTGGTAAATCGCCGTGCGCGCCGCCGTCACTACGTCTTTGCGTGCCACAAACCGGCGCAGCAAGAACTGGCTGAAAGCCGGCTCCGTCGCCACCGCCGCCACGATGCCAGTACGCAACATACGCCAGGAAAGCACCGCCTGCAACCACTCCGACGGGACACAGGCAGCTTGCGGCACGGCATGCAGACCAATGGCTGCATCCAGTAGTACCAGATGTCCGATACGACTGCCATCCAGCATCGCAGCTTCTACGGCCGGCCCACCGCCAAATGAATGCCCCAACAAGGTTACAGGTTGCCGCCCCATTTGCTCGAGCACCGCCAGAATCCGCTTCGCCTGGGTATGGCGGCTGTAGTCCCCATTGGCTGGTAGCGTAGTGAATCCAAAGGGCGGCAGATCCAGCGCAACGACGTGATAGCCCGCCGCCGCCAGGGCATCGGCATTGCTCACCCAGGTGCCACTCCAGGCACCGGTTCCATGAACCAAAAGCAGAGGCTTGGCATTCTTAGCGCCCCATTCGCGCAGATGCACGTCCACATCTACGGCATGTACCCAGCGGTCACCAGTGGGGCCGCCTGTACCGCGCGGCAGCGTTTCCGTTGCGCTGATGCGAATTTGGGCATAGATCAGCCAGCAGCCAACGACCAGCAACAACAAGACCCCGACATAGCCCGTACCTTTGGCAAAGCCAATGAGCAGACGAACCAATAAAGACCGTTCAGTAGTCAAAAATATGCTCCACCTGCACGCCCGCTGCAGCCCACTCACGCAGCGCGGCACCGAGTTGCGGCACGCTGGCGGTCGCCACAATGCGCTTACGCCCGGGCTGGGTGAGTATGGGTTGCTCAAAAAGCAACTTATCGACTCCCTGCGCAGGCCGCCAATCCGCAGCCCCCACCAGACTCACCAAAATGATGGACCGGTTACCCGCAATTTCGCGGAAATCGACACCCTGGGCTGCCAGCGCCTGGGCGTAAACCATAAACGCCTCATAGCGTGGGATGGTGGCCAATGCCGCACCATCGGGCAGCACCTTGAGTATCTTCAGGTCTGGCAGCACCGGATTGGATGCGGGTGCAGGCTGGGTCACGATGGCCGTGACCAACAACGGTGTGTCGTAAATCGACTTGGTCGCCAGCTTGATGAGCTGCCCGTAAATCGCCTTGATGCCGTATTCGGTTGTCAACGCAAAGCGGCGCTCCCATTTACGCAGCATGTCCGGCCCCCTCCAGGGCACTACCGTCCACAAAGTCTTGAGCTGGCCCCAAAAATCGTACTCATACCAGGGTAAAACTCGGATGAAGTCCACATAGTCCTGGGCCACCCGCGCAGCATGTTGGTCTTCTGGAGTACGCGTACCCGTCGTCGCTTGGCTCAAACGTCCAATCAGGCTTTCATAGACGGCTCGCAAGCTGTACTCGACCGACGTGCTGACGCCAATCACCATAACCATGAGATGGTAGCCAGGGTTCAAGGCATACCCTTGCGCCCGACTCTCATCAAACACCGCCTTGTAACCCTGCCAAAACTGAACCACGTGGCCTAAAAAAGGAAACTGGTCCGGGGGCGACTGCTTGGCAAAGCTTGCATATTCGGCAGGACTGAACACTAAAAACCACTCTGGATACGTCAACAGAGTCTGCTCGACGCCGCGCACATGTTCGATCGGCGTCACCGCCCCGTCTGCAGGACGGGCATCCGGCACAGCACCACCGGCAACAGCAGCGAGGCCCAAGGCCAATGTCGCACAAATAACCCGCATGGATTTCACGCCAACTCCTTGCGAAAAGCCAGCAGTACGTTATCGGACGGATCGCGCGCCTGCAACAGATGAGGCCCCACATCCTGTAAGCCCTGCTGGCCCAGGTACGCAACCCAGTCTGCGATCGGCCGGAAGTAGCGCAGCTCTGCCTTGTTCTGTGCCCAGGGCACACCCAGCCCCACATTGAACACGGTGTGGGCAAGCGAGACAAAGGCATTCATCGCATCAGACTTCACGTCATGGTCCCGCAAAATAAAGGTGGCACCTGGCTTCAGCACACGCACGATAGACGCCACAAAGGCCGGCAATTTGTCCAAAGGGCAATGGTGCAGGCCTATGTAGCAGGTCACCAAATCAAACGTATTGTCTGGCAGCTGTGCAGACAGCGGAGCATAGTCGGCCAAAGGTACAAAGCTGCCGATTTTGCGCAGACCACCGCGCTCCACAATATCCACAGGTGACCAACCTGGCGCCAGGTCATTGACCAGCACCACCGGGCCACGTACATCCAATCGTTTACGCAATGTGCTGATGTAGCGCCCGGTACTGCCAATTTCCATATAGCCCTGGATCTGCCTCTGCGTCCCCAACAACTCCAGCGTCTGGCGGGTCATTTCATCCTTCTGTTTAAACAGCGATGGCAGCGCATACGTCAGATCCGCATGGAAAGGCTTGATGTGCGGTAACTGCTGCTGCAGATCACGATAAATCGCCTCGTCCGAATCGAACTGGGCGCAGCTGCGTTTGATCAGCGTATGAAAGCGATCTTCAGGGTACAACCGGTAGATGTTCTGCAAAAATTTATAGAAAGCATCATGCGAATGCACGTCGCCAAAAACGGCTTTAAATTCTGAGGCGGGTTGGACAAATTGCATCATGGCAAAGTAGGCGCGTAATAGGTGTCCCACAGGACGTTACGGAAGCGAAAGCTGGGGTCGAGTCGGCGTTTAAGTGCAAAAAGTTCTTGCGCGCGTGGGTAGGCCGCATGGAACTGCGCGGGCGTCGCATGCGGCTGGTAGGGCAGGTAATAGCTGCCGCCGACGCTGATAGCGGCGTCAATTAGCTCACGGGTCCAAACCGCGACGCGGTTCTTGGCGTTGTCCCGAGTGCGCTGCTTGTAGTACAGCACAAAGGCAAAAGTTTCTCCACGCGCCCAGGCCATCAAGGCCCCCGGGTCCGCCTGGGCGTGTCGTACCGATACGTTCAACGCATTGACGCGAAAGCGCTGCAATATCTCTGCCATCTTGGGCACAAACACATCAAACTGCTCCACCGGCACAAAATACTCCTGCAGAACATAGGTGGTGTGCTGACGAGATGCGGGCTCCAGTTCAGCCACGTCGTAACTGGCTTCAAAATTGCGCCAATGCACCTTGCGCCGCAGATACAGCAAAGGGTCAATCAGGAATTCGCGCCGCCATTTACCTAGCGGAGTCTCCGAGACGGCCCACACGAAGTACCGTTCCACCGCGTAGCCGATGCCCCCCTGGTGCAAGCGCCGTGGCTCCGTGACCGCATCTTCAGTTTGCACCCAGGTTACCGAGCGGGCTCGTTGGTAGTTCGGCGGGTACAGATCGGCATTGTGAAAAATCGCGTCAGGCGAATGGCGCACTTTGGCTTTAAAGTGCTCCAGATAATCCTTGACCGAAAGCTTTTTTGCCACACGCTTGATCCGCACGTTGTCAGCCAGCGACAACTCAACTTCCACGATCACACCCAAACCACTGTAGCCACCAATCACCCCATAGAACAGCTCGCTGTTACCCGCTGGCGTGACCTCCACCACGGATCCATCGGCCATGACCAGCTTGAACCATCGCACGCTCAAAATCACCGGCCCTAAACCCATGTATCGCCCGTGCACATTCACACTGAGCGAGCCACCCACCGTGAAATTGGCATAGGTCTGCATGATCTTCACCGACAGGTCGTGCGGATCGATAAAACGCTGAATGTCACACCAGCGTATCCCTGCCTGTACGCGTATGGTCTTTGCCATTGGGGCAAACAGAATCACACGGTTCATCTCACGCATGTCCAAATGCAGGCTTCCAGGGCTGGCAGTTTGGCCACCCATGCTGAAGTGGCCACCCCCCACAGACACGGGGCCGTCCGTCCGTGTCACTGCATCCACCACCTCCTCCACCGTAGTGGGTTTACTGATCGCCCACACCGAGACCGGATTCAAACCCGTCACATCGTTTACTACCAAATTCGCGTTCTGCATATTCACCGCACCACTAAAAAGTCCTGGACATCACGCAAGTACGTATGTGCCGCAGAGCCTGCACCTTTGCGAACAAACTGCCACACCAACCACGCAGCCCCCACTACTGGCACCAAGCCAAACCACAACCAAACGGCCGAGTAACCACGGTCGTGCAATCGTTGTCCACCCGCAGCAACCAGCGCCCACAAAGCCAAAGGGTTGAGCAAGTAAACCACCGAGGTACCCAGCAGCGGACGTAATACGCTGTCGGCCACCATAAAAACCAGCAGCAAAACGAGCACGCGAGCCCAAAATGCGCCACGCGCTAACGGGCCGCGGCACCGGAAAAACTTTTGAAACAGCGACATATTCTTCCTCACATCAAAGCTCGCACACGCCCGTACAAGCTCTCCAGACTGACATCTGCAGCAACCATAGGCCGATCCACATTCAAACCAACACGGTTAAACATCCCGCGCCGGAACGGCCGGACCATCGCGCCGCCCTGCTCGACCCGGCTGAAATACGAGCCCCACAAATTGGTCAAGGCCATGGGAATCACCGGCACCGGTGCGGCCTCCAGAATCTTCATGATGCCGCCCTTGAACTCCTGCAGCTGGCCGTCCTTGGTCAGCCCGCCTTCGGGGAAGATGCCCAGCAAATCACCATCGGCCAGCACCTTGGCGGCGGCGGCAAAGGCAGCCTCGTAAGCCTCCGGGTCTTCGGCGCGCGGCGCGATGGGGATGGCCTTGGCCAGGCGGAACAACCAGCCCAGCACCGGCACCTGGAAGATGCGGTGGTCCATCAAGAAGGTGATGGGGCGCGGGCTGGCTGCCATCAGCAGCACCGCGTCCACAAAGCTCACATGGTTGCAGGCCAGGATGGCCGCGCCGTGCACCGGGATGTGCTCGTCGCCCTGCACCTTGAAGCGGTACACGCAGTGCGACAACAGCCAGGCCACGAAGCGCAGCAGGTACTCGGGCACCAGCATGAAGATGTAGAAAGCCACCACCGCATTCGCCAGGCCGGTGAACAGGAATATCTGCGGAATGGTGCAGCCCGCGCCCAGCAGCGCGCCGGCCAGCACCGAGCTGGCGATCATGAACAGCGCGTTCAAGATGTTGTTGGCAGCGATGATGCGCGCCCGGTGCGTGGGCTGGCTGCGCAGCTGAATCAACGCGTACATAGGCACGCTGTACAGCCCGGCAAACAGGCTGAGCAGCGCCAGGTCGGCCATCACCCGCCAATGCGCCGCCTGGGCCACGAAGGCACCCAGGCCCATCACACCCGTATCGGGCAGGCCGCGCGAGGCAAAGTACAGGTCCACCGCAAACACGCTCATGCCGATGGCACCCAGCGGCACCAGTCCGATCTCCACATGGCGGCGGCTCAGCACCTCGCACAGCAGCGAGCCGGTGCCGATGCCGATGGAGAACACCACCAGCAAAAGCGTCGCCACCTGCTCGTCGCCGTGCAGCACTTCCTTGGCAAAGCTGGGGAACTGGCTCAAGAACACCGCGCCAAAGAACCACATCCAGCTGATGCCCAGCAGCGAGCGGAACACCACCAGATTGCCGTGTGCCAGCTGCAGGTTGCGCCAAGTCTCGGTGAACGGGTTCCAGTTGATCTTCAGGCCCGGATCGGTGGCCGGCAGTTGCGGAATCGCCTGCGCCACGCAACGCCCGACCACGGCCAGGCCCACGCAGCCAATGGCCACGGCCGTGTGGCCCACCTCGGGCACGGCCACCAGCAGGCCACCCACGATGTCGCCCAGCAAAATGGCCACGAAGGTGCCCATCTCCACCATGCCATTGCCGCCGGTCAGCTCGGCATCATTCAACACCTGCGGCAGATAGGCGAACTTGACCGGCCCGAACAGCGTGGAATGCAGGCCCATCAAAAACACGCAGGACAGCAGCACCGGCACCTGCACCGCCACATTGCTGGTGAAGAAGCCATAGGCCGCCAGCAGCATGATGGCGATCTCCAGGTTCTTCACCGCACGGATCATGGCCGTCTTGGGGAACTTGTCGGTCAGCTGGCCACTGGTGGCCGAGAACAGCAAAAACGGCAGGATGAACAGCGCCCCGATCACCAGCCCAGCCATGGCCGGCGGCAGCCAGCTGACGCTGAGCTGGTAGGTCACCATCACCGTGAACGAAAACTTGAACAGGTTGTCGTTCGCCGCGCCGGAAAACTGGGTCCAGAAAAACGGCGCAAAGCGGCGCTGCTTCAAAAGGGCGAACTGGTTCGGATGCGCAGCGGCGGCAGGAATATCGGCTGTCTGTGTCGTCATTTTTATAAACCCAATATGGCTGTGGCGCACATTCTATGTGCGGGTAAAGCTATTAAAAATATAGCTGCACGGGAGTTCTGAAGCTGTGGCTCTGGCGGACTTTACACACTGTACTGGCTAGTCATGACGTGCGGTGCGATCGGCCCACGCTGCCGCGCCAAGCAGCCCAACACCGGCCAGGCCGCCATGGCGGCCACCACATGCTTCAGACTATGGCCAGACACCCAGCCGGCCGTCCAGGCAAACACGCTGTGGTCGCCCAACTCCAGCAGCTTGGCCAGGGCATACAGGGCGACTACGGCACCTAAAGGCAGCCCCCAGGCACCAGCGACCGGCCGGCCCATCGCCAGCAGCACCATCAGCAACATGCCGCCACCTTGCAACACAGCCCAAGGCAGCAGATTGCTGGAAAACACCCACACGCCAACGGCATAGAGGCCGCACACCAGCACTGCGGCCATGGTCGCAAGCCCCGCCCTGTCGCTGACACGGTCAGCCACCGCCAGCCCCAGCAAGCCCGCGAATGCCACCACCATGCCCAGGCGATCAATCGCCAGGCCGCCGTCCCCCGGCTGCCAGTGGTAGGCGCTGGAGCAAAACGCCGTCACCACCAGACCCAGAAAGAACAAGGCCGACAAATCGCGTTGCACACTGCGCACCAGGCGGTAGCGCCACAGCTGCACCAGCCCCCAGGCACCGCCCACGGCAAAAGGCAGGTTGCTCAGCACATCCATCGCATGCGGCACACCCCACCAGGCCCGCTGGTCGGCAAACGCATGGTAGTGGTCGTACTGCGCCACGGCAGGCCCGAGGCAGGCGAACAATAGGGCCAAGGCGCAGGCCCATAGCAGCCTGGTTTCAAGCGAGGACAAAGGTGTTTTCACAGCGGCTTCTTTCAATCAATAAGAGGTGCGCCAGTGTCTTGTCGAGAGTCCTATTGGACATCCAATATTCGATACAGACTAGCTAATTGCACCTAAAAGTATCAATAATCAATACCCATGAGCACCACCGCCGACCTCGTCACCGCCCTGAAGAAGGAACTCAAAGCCGCGCACATGACCTATGCCGACCTGGCAGTGCAGCTGGGCGTGGCCGAGTCCAGTGTGAAGCGCATGCTGGCCAAGGGCGACATGCCGCTGTCGCGCGTGGACGCCATCTGCCGTGCGCTGAAGCTGGACTTTGCCGAGCTGGCCCGCCGCGTGGCCGATGCCCAGCCGCTGCTGGCCGGCCTGACGCAGGAGCAGGAGCGCGCCGTGGTGGCCGACAAAAAGCTGCTGCTGGTGGCGATCTGCGTGCTGAGCCAGTGGACGCTGGAGCAGATCGTGGCCAGCTACCGCCTGAGCGAGGCCGAGTGCATACGCTGCCTGGCCCAGCTGGACCGCATCGGCATCATCGAGCTGCGCCCGCTGAACCGCTACCGCCTGAAGCTGGCCAAAACCTTCCGCTGGCTGCCGCACGGGCCGGTGATGCAGTTCTTCCGCGAGGATGTGCTGCTGGACTACTACAACGGTGGCTTCGACGGCCCTGGCGAGGGCCTGCTACTGGTGCACGGCAGCGTCAGCCGCAGCCTGGCGCCGCTGTTTCTGGAACGCCTGCAGCGGGTAGCACAAGACTTTGCACAGCAGCACCTGGCGGATCAAAAGCTGCCCGAAGCGGCACTGGAGGGCTACACCCTGCTGCTGGGCATGCGTCGCTGGGAGTTTGCAGCGTTTACCGCATTGAGGCGTTGAACACCCCCAGGCTACAGCGCAAGCGCTTTCCGCCCACCCCCTTGCAGGGGGCGAACCCTACAGCCCGGCAAAGCCGGTTCTGTGGGTCCCTTGGACGAAAGACCGCTACATTTATTGAAGGCCGTCGGTAAACACCGTCAGCACCCCGGTATACCCATACAGGTTCTGCCGAGCGATCTCACCCGCGGCGAAGAAACCGACCAGGGGCACATCGCCCAGCGCGCGGCGCACGATCTGCAGCTCAGCACTGGGGCCGCCAAAGTGGTCGCCGCCGCGGCCGGTACAGCTCACATACACGGCACCTGCAATGCGCCGAGCCGGGTGCGGGGCGGACTCGGCCTCGGGGGCGGCGAGTGCGGCGGCGATCTCTACCGACAGCTCCTCGGGCTCCAACTCTTCGCGGATTTCGGCGCAGATGCGCACCAGGTCGGAACGTGCGGCCTGCATATTGCGCTGGCAGAAGGCCAGCCGGGTGCCGACCTCTACCGTGTCGGCAATGGCAATGCCTTCGCGCGCAGGGTCCAGGCCGATGATGTGGCGCACCACCACGTCGCTGCCGAAATGCGCGGTGCGCAGCACGGCATCGCCGGCGGGCGAGCGCGCCAGCCCGACCAGGGTGTTACGCACCTTGGCCAGGGCCTCTTGCGGCTGGGCCAGGTTCACGCCCAGGTCGTACAGCAGCACCGTCAACGCGGGCTGGCCGTCCAGCTCCAGCACCAGGTTGCCGTCCGAGGCCGTCACCGTGCGGTTGGCACTGATCGGCTGGCAGCCCTGGGTGATGCGCGACACCAGGTGCACGCCCTCGGCAAAGGCCACGCCGCTGAGGCCGCCGCTGAACACGCCACCGGCCGCGCCATGGCCCTTGATATTGCCGTTGCCACCGACCGCGAACTGTACCGAACGGGTGCGGCTGGAGGCCAGGCCGCCGAACAGGTAGCCGGTGTCGGTGCGCAAGGCCATCTCGGCCACCAGCTCGGTCAGGTCGTGGGTATTCGCATCGGCGTGGACCAGGGCGGTATGCGCCTCGAAACCCAGGCCCAGCGGCGCCACGCCGGAGAACACCCGGTACTGGTCGGCCGGCAGGTCACACAGCATGACGCTGAGCGCGGGTTCGTCAAAGTACTCCACATTGTTGGCGGCAATACCTATGCCCACGGTGCCAGACCAGTCTGTCACCTCGGGCAGCTCGCCACTCAGGTGGTCCAGGATGTCCTGCGCATCGCCGGCGTAGTGGTCGGTGATGTAGAGCAGGCCCAGGCTGGGCGCATTGGCGTAATCGGGCAGGGCCATCTGCGCGCGCAGCTGGGCCAGCACCAGGCCAGCCGCCATACGCCACTGCGGGTGCGTGGCATGGCCATGGGGAAAGAGTTTGAGGGCAGGCATAGGCCTCGGGTCCGAAGAAATAAAGCCTCAGCCTACGCGTTTTTTGGCAACAGCTTTTTTAGCAGGGGCTTTTTTGGCGGGCGTCTTTTTGGCGGCGGCCTTGGCCGGGGCAGACTGGGGCTCGGCCGCGGGCTTGGTTTTGGGGGTGGCGGCCTTGGCGAACTCGCCCACGCTTTTCAGAGCCTCGGCTGCGAAATTGCTGGCCAGGTCCTTGCTCTTTTCCAGCGCGGCCTGGGTGCCAGCGTCTTTCAGCGCGGCGCCGGCAATGTGCTGGAACTGCTCGGTCAGCGAGCCCCACCATTTCAGCGGGTCCACCACGCCGGGCAGCGGGGCTGCAGGCTCGGCTTGTGGCTCGGGCGCGGCGGCCTGGGGTGGAGGCGCGGGTTCTGGTTCCGGTTCGGGCTCGGGTGCCGCCTCGGGCGCGGGAGTGGGTTTGAGCTTGAAAGCATTCGCCAGGTCAGCCATGCTGAAGTTCATGCCCTTCAGCGTTGCCAGGGTCATTTTCTGCACCTCCAGCGCCTGGATGGTGGCTTTCAGCGCCACCGCGTTCTGGTCCAGCCAGAACTGCACGGCCTTCAGCTCGGTGATGCGCTTTTCCAGCTCTTCCACATTGATGGTGGGCGCCACCCAGCCGCCGAGTGGCGACGCCGGCGCTGCACCAGCAGCCCCCTTGCCCAGGTTCTTCAGAAAGTCAAAGCCGGGCACGAATTTGCTGAAATCAAAGGCGGGTGTGTCGCTCATAAAGTCTCCTAGGGTGTTGCCTGCACAGCTTACTCCAACAGACCCGCAGATCCCCCTACGCTAACCCCCATGGCGAACCAGACTCCCTGCACGCCAGGGGCCCGTGGAACCGGCTCTGCCGGGCCACTGGGTTCGCCCCAAGCTCAGTGTTTATGCTCAGCCATGCCGCCTGGGGCCATGGTGGCCACGGGCAGCTTCAGGTCGAGCTTGCTTTCCACGCCCTTGGCGTCCTTGAAGGTCAGGGTCAGGGGGATGGTGCTGTCCTTGGGCAGGGCGGCTTTCAGGTCCATCAGCATGACGTGGAAGCCGCCGGGGCTCAGGGCCACGGGCTTGCCGGCGGGCAGGTCCAGGCCACCCTGCACCGGGCGCATGCGCATCACGTCGCCGTCCATCTTCATCTCGTGCACCTCGGCCAGGCCGGCCACGGGGGTGAACACGGCCACCAGCTTGGTGTTTTCCTTGGCGGTCAGGGTCATGAAGGCGCCGGAGGCCTTCTGGCCCTGCACGCTGGTGCGGGCCCAGGCGTCTGAGACCACTACGTTTTGAGCATACAAATGCCCGCTAGCACAGAGAATAGCTGCGGCAATAGCTATGAATTTCATAGTAATCAAGGCCTTAATGTTGGTGGCCGCCGACGTGCTCGGACGGGATGATTTCCAGCATGGCTGCGGGCGCTTTCAGGTCGTGCGCAGATTTACCGGGGGCCGGAATCTCGGCCCAGTCGATGCTGCCTTGTTCGCACGTTTGCAGCACTTTGAACCACATCGCACCGGCCTCACCAGGCAGGCTGCCGCGCAGCACGAATTCGTCGAAGTAGGCATCGGGCAGCGCGTTGCCAGGGGATGCGGTCCAGGTGATGCTGGTCACACCGTCGGTAATCTGCTTGCCGTGGTCATCCCACGGCTTGTCCAGCTTGCCGACCACCGTGGACAGCACCCAGCCCGCCTTGGGCATGGGCTTGGCGTCTTTGAAGCCGGCCGGCACGGTGACGCGGATGGCCGTGGTGGCCGCGCCGTTGCAGCCGTGGCCCACGCGCAGGGCCGCGCTGTAGCCGGTATTGCCCAAGGCGGCGGGCTCGGCCAGAACAATATGGGCAAAAGTGCTGCTAGCGTACACGGATACTGTGCAAGCAGCTACGAATTTAAGAGCAAAAGAAAAAAACATGGAACACCCTCTGGATCAAGACGAAACAAGCCTCCGGCGCAGATGAAACCTGCGCCAGCAGCTATACATTTGGTAGTCAGAGGAAGGTCGGCGGCCCGCGTGCGGGCAGGGGCGCAGCGGTCAGCCAGGCCAGGCGTGCAGCGGGAATGCTCCGCAGCGCATAGGCCAAGGGCTGGGCCGGTGCCACGCGCAGCTGTACCTCGGGCGGCGGCAAGCCACCACCGGTGATGCACAGCGGGCAGTCGCCCATCTGGCTCACCACCTGGCTGCTGCCGTCGGCCGACTTGACCAGCAGCTTGACACTGCCCACGCTGGAGCACACCAGCTCCAGCGACTGGTGGTTGACCAGCGGCGCGGCGATCGCCACACCCAGCGACAACACAAAGCACAGCAGCGCCCAACGGGCAACGGCGTGTGTGTGGCGCAGGAAGAACATGCGCCGATTATCCATAGATAGTGCGATGGATCAGGCGCTGCACGGATTGCCCTGCGCCGCACAAGCCGCACAGAATCAGCCGCACCACCATGTCCGCGGCCCAACCGCCTCCACACCATGAAACGACTCATTCTTTCCAATGACGGCACCTGGAACTCCCCCGACCAGGAAGACAACGGCGTGTTGTCGCCGACGAATGTGGTCAAGCTGCACAACGCCCTGGCAGGGCATGGCAGCGACGGGGTGGAGCAGCTCGCCTACTACCACCCCGGCGTGGGCGCCAAGGGCCAGCTGCTGGACGCCATTGCCGGCGGGGCCGTGGGCGCGGGCATCAGCAACCACATCCGCAGCGCCTACCACTGGCTTGCCACGCACTATGTGCCGGGCGACGAGATCTACATCTTCGGCTTCAGCCGCGGCGCCTTTACCGCGCGCAGCCTGGGCGGGCTGCTGGGCCGGGGCCTGCTGGACCTGCGCAGCGCACCGCCCAAGGACGCCTGGGCCCGCGTGGACGCGGCCTACCAGGCCTACCAGAAGTACACAAAACGGTCGCTGGACGACCGCCAATGGGCCGCTGGCTGGAGCTTCTTCCACGGCCTGGACGCCACGCCGGTGCGCTTCATCGGCGTCTGGGACACTGTGGGTGCGCTGGGCGTGCCGGACGATCTGGAGCTGCTGAACCTGTTCGACAGGTCTGAGAAATGGCGCTTCCACGACACCAACCTGGGCGCCCATGTGCAAACCGCCCGCCACGCCATGGCGCTGGACGAAGTCCGCGCCAGCTTCACCGTGACACGCTGGGCCAATGCCGACCAGCACAAGGACGCCACCGAGCTGTGGTTCCCCGGCGTGCACTGCGACGTGGGCGGCGGCTATGCGCACAGCGACCTGTCCGACGGCGCGCTGTCATGGATGATGGAGCAGGCCAGCCTGGCGGGCCTGGCATTCCGCCCTGGCGTGCAGGCGGCGCTGCAACCCAACCCGCTGGGCGTGCTGCACAACTCCTACAAAGGTGCCTTCGCCAAGCTGCGTTCACGTCCGCGCAATATCGAGGCCATGGTGACCGCCAACGCCGCGAGCTTCCACCCTAGCGCCTTCGTACGGCAAACCATGTCGCCCATCGCCTATCCGGCCTACCACCCGAGCTACGCACTCGCCCCGGGTGAAAGCCGCACGGTAGACATCTACGCAGACACCCAGTGGAACCCTACCGGCGTGTATATGGACCAGGGCCAGAAATACATCTTCAGCGCCACCGGCGAATGGCTGGACAGCACCGACGCCTGCGACTGGCGCGGCACCGAAAACCACGACTACACCCTGGGCGACGTGGTACGCGCGGGCGGCACTGCGCTGGGCAAGGTCGAGGGCTGGATGAAGAAAGCCACCGGCAACGCGTCCACCGACTTCTGGCTAACCAAGCGGGTGGAGGGCTACCGCTGGTTCACCCTGGTGGGCGCGATTGCCAACGACTCGGGCATAGGCTCCATCGTGCCCAACGACGGCAGCCCCAACCCACATGAATACCTGGACCTGCCGGTGCACGAGAAGCAGGCCTTCGTGGTGCAGCACCCGGGCTACCTGTTCTGCTTCCCCAACGATGTATGGGGCCTGTACAGCAACAACCATGGCAGCGTGCGGCTGACCATCACGCGCACCGAGTAAGCGTTCGGAGCGGCAGTGTCATGCAAATGACACAGCAATGCCGTGGAGCCGTCACATCAACGCGTGACACTGGCGGGACATCGCTTTGACAAGGAGCCGCCATGTCCTATTTGACGCCCATCCTGTGCCGCAGGAACGCCGATGCTGCAGCAGTTTGACGCAGGCCGTGCAGGCACGGCGCCTTGGCTGGCGGCCCTACAGCCCAAGCCCGGCAGCACAGAGCACGACCATGACGACGACATCGGCCATGGCCAGCGCTACCGCTGCATCTTCATCTCGGACCTGCACCTGGGCACGCCCGGCTGCCAGGCCGAGCCGCTGCTGCGCTTTTTGAAGACCCACCCCAGCGACTACCTGTACCTGGTGGGCGACATCATCGACGGCTGGCAGCTGCGCCGGCGCTGGTACTGGCCGCAGGCCCACAACGACGTGGTGCAAAAGCTGCTGCGCCGCGCCCGCAAAGGCTGCCGCGTGATCTTTGTGCCCGGCAACCACGATGAGTTTGCGCGCGGCTTCGTGGGCCACCACTTTGGCGGCATCGAGGTGGTGCAAGAGGCCGTGCACGTCACCACCGATGGCCGCAGGCTGTGGGTGGTGCACGGTGACCACTTCGACGCCGTGGTGCAGTACGCCAAATGGCTGGCCTACCTGGGCGACAACCTGTACGAGCTGACGCTGAAGCTGAACCGGCACCTGAACAGCTTTCGCGCGCGCATGGGCCTGCCCTATTGGTCGCTGTCGTCCTACCTGAAAGGCAAGGTGAAAACCGCGCTGAACTACGTCACCGACTTCGAAGACGCCGTAGCCGCCGAGGCCCGCAAGCGCGGCCACCACGGTGTGGTCTGCGGCCACATCCACCGCGCCGAAATGCGCACCATCAACGGCACGCTGTACTGCAACGACGGCGACTGGGTGGAAAGCCGCACCGCCCTGGTCGAACACATGGACGGGCGCCTGGAAGTGCTGCACTGGCAGGACCCTATAGAAGCCACGCCCAGCGCCGCCATTGCCGCGCCACGCCCCAAGGCCGCAGCCGCCGTGGCCAGCCTGCCCGCCGAAGTTGCGCGCTAAGGCTGGCAACACTTCATCACGCCGGATACGCGCCATGCACAGCACCGTACCCACCTGCGTCCGCAAGCAAATTCACCCGCCTGTCACACGGCCTGTCACCGTTTCGTCACCCCCTGTCACCCTCTTGTACCGTTCACATTGAAGGAGCCACCATGTCTGATTTTTTCGAGCAACTCAAGATCCAGCGCTGGGACGACCACCGCTACTACCACCACAGCCGCATCAACCAGTCGCTGCACCTGGTCAGCGCGGTCAGCTTCGTCTGTGCCTACGCACTGCTGTTCAAGGACCCGGCGCTGGCCGCACTGCTGGCCTGGCTGGTGTCCATGACCAGTCGCCAGGCCGGCCATTTCTTCTTCGAGCCCAAGGGCTATGACGTGGTGAACCAGGCCACGCACGAGCACAAGGAAGACATCAAGGTCGGCTACAACCTGCGCCGCAAGGTGGTGCTGATGGCCATCTGGGCCGCATCTCCGCTGCTGCTGGTATGGCAGCCCAGCCTGTTTGGCCTGCTGGAGCCGCACACCGGCTGGGAAAGCTTCGCGCGCAACACCGGCCTGGTCTGGCTGGCGGTCGGCGTGGGCGGCCTGGTGTTCCGCACCGTGCACCTGTTCTTCATCAAGGACGTGGAGGCCGGCCTGGTGTGGATGACCAAGATCCTGACCGACCCCTTCCACGACATCACGCTGTACTACAAAGCCCCGCTGGCCTTGATGCGCGGTGAACTCATCGAACCGCGCCAAGCGCACCACGCCTAAACCAACCGGTGCCCCTGCTTCGCGGCAGGGGCTTCATCCCGTTTAAAACTTCTTCGCCAGCATCTCCTTCAGAACCCGGCGCTTGATGGACTTGTTGGTCAGCTCCGGGTTATGCCACCACCAGCCATCGGCCTGCATGGCCTGGGCGGCGCGCACAAAGCGCTGTGCCACGGCTTCAAAGTCCGCATCGCTGTAGTTCAGGCTGAAGATGAAACGCCCCGTGCCCACCCAGCTCAAAGCCAGGCCTTCCAGCCGCAAATAATGTTGAAGCAAAAAGTTGTAGCAGGCCGGCTGGGTGTAGAGCACGGTCCAGATGGACGACATATTCGCCACCTGCACCGGCAGGCCGGCCACCTGCAGGCGCTGGTTCAGGCTGGCAGCGCGCTGGTCCCAGCGCGCGTCCTGCCCGGCATACAGGGCCTGGATGGGCGCTGTGTTCAGGCTTTGCAAAAACACATTCATCGCGCCCATCACATAGGGGTGGGCGTTGAAGGTGCCGCGCGCAAAGCAGATGTCGGCCGGCGCATCTTCGCGATAGCGCTTCATCCAGGCATGCTTGCCGCAGACCACGCCCACCGGCAAGCCGCCGCCCAGGGTCTTGCCGTAGGTAACCATATCGGCCTGCACGCCAAAGTATTGCTGTGCACCGCCGGGTGCCAGGCGGAAGCCAACGAACACCTCGTCGAAGATCAGCGCAATGTTTTTCTCGGTGCAGATCTCGCGCAGCTGTTGCAGCCAGCGGGTGTAGGCGGCGCGGTCGTAATGCGCCTGGCGCGAGCTGTCCAGCAGCGACGAATCGCCGGGCGCGCCGATGTTCGGGTGCAAGGCCTGCAGCGGGTTCACCAGCACGCAGGCAATGTCCTTGCGCTTGCGCAGCACGCGCAACGTAGCCTCGCCCATGTCCTTCAGCGTGTAGGTGTCGCGCTCGGTCACGGGGTTGCCGATGCCGGGCTGCACATCGCCCCACCAGCCGTGGTACGCGCCGCAAAAACGCAGCAGGTGCGTGCGTCCCGTGTGGTAGCGCGCCAGGCGCACGGCCTGCATCACCGCCTCGGTGCCGGACATATGGAAGCTCACCTCGTCCATGCCGGAGATGGCCTTGAGCCGCTGCGCGTTGTCGGCCACCACCGGGTGGTAGGAGCCCAGCACCGGGCCCAGCTCGGCCACCAGGGCGCTGCCTTGGGCGATGCTGTCCTTGTAGAAGTCATTGCCGAACAGGTTGACGCCGTAGGAGCCGGTCAGGTCGTAGAACACATTGCCATCCATATCGGTCAATGTCACGCCGCTGGTGGACTGCACAAAAGAGCCGGTCTTCAGCGCCTTGCCGAACAGCTCGCGGAACTGGTAGGGCAGCTTGTAGGCGGCGATGAATTGCATGTCCGAGATATCGCCCTCGGCCGCACGCGTCAGCGCCAGGCTTTTGGCATAGCGCTCACCGAATTGCGCGGCGAGTCGGGCCAGCGCGGTCTTGCGCAAACCCACTACTTCGGGCGGCGCACCGTCCAGGCCAAAGGCCTGCGTTTCGTCATAGCGGTAGCTGGGCAGCTGGGCCGCCATGCGGCGCGCCATGCGCGGGTGGCCGGTAAGCGAGCGGTGCTTGGCCAACGACAGCTCCAGCCGGGTCTTCACACGTGCCGTGCCGTACAGCAGGGCACCGCCGGCGGCGGCGTACAGAGCCAGAGTTTCATTCACAACATTTTTCCTTTCAAAAGAGATTGACCATGCAGATACGCCAGCACATCCAGCAACTGCTGAAGCAAGAGGACCTGAACTTTTTGCTGACCAACCGCCTGCCCCGGCGCTGGCTGACCCAGGCCATGGGCTGGTTCAGCCAGATCGAGCAGCCATTGGTGCGCGATGCATCGATTGCGGTGTGGAAGTTCTTCTCCGACCTGGACCTGTCGGAAGCCAAGAAAACGCATTTCAAAAGCATGCACGACTGCTTTACCCGCGAGCTGAAAGACGGCCTGCGCCCGCTGGCCATGGACCCAGCGGTGATGAGCAGCCCCAGCGACGGCATCGTGGGCGCCAGCGGCCCCATCCAGGGCACGCAGGTGTTCCAGGCCAAGGGCTTTCCGTACACGCTGGAAGACCTGCTGGGCGACAAGGCGCACAGTGGCGAATGGCGCGACGGCTACTTCGTCACGCTGCGCCTTACCTCCAGCATGTACCACCGCTTCCACGCACCGCAGGACTGCACCGTGGAGAAGGTGACCTACTTCTCGGGCGATACCTGGAACGTGAACCCGATCGCCTTGAAGCGGGTAGAGAAGCTGTTTTGCAAGAACGAACGCGCCTTCCTCAAGACCCGCATCACCGGCGACGGCCCGGCCCAGGGCCAGCCGATTGCGCTGGTGCCGGTGGCAGCGATCCTGGTGGCCAGTATCCGCCTGCATTTTCTGGATGTGCTGCTGCACCTGAAGTACAAAGGTCCGACCACCCTGCCCTGCAATGCCAGCTTCCGCAAGGGGCAGGAGATGGGCTGGTTTCAGCACGGCTCCACCATCATCGTGCTGGCGCCCAGGGGCTTCACGCTGTGCGAAGGTCTGCGCGAAGGCTCGGCTGTCCGCATGGGCCAAGCCCTTATGCGCTGGGAACGCTAGTTGCGCTAGTAGCGCTGGGCAGAAGGTGCGGCGCGAGGCTGAAATGGCCGCCGTGGCACTGCACCACGGTGCGTAGCGTGCCCACAAAGCTGTCGTACACCGCCGCCCAGCCCAGGTGGGCCACACTGGCCGCCGCCTGCTGGCGCATGGCCTGCAGCGCGGGCCGGTCGCTGGCCAGGGCCGCGGCCGCCTGCACAAACTGCATTTCTTCGCCCAGCGGCACCAGCATGCCATTGTGGCCAGGCCGCACCACATTGGCCGCTGCCGCATAGTCGTAGGCCAGCACCGGCACGCCGCTGGCCAGGGCCTCGGGCACCACATTGCCATAGGTTTCGGTGGTGCTGGGGAACAGGAACAGGTCGCCCGATGCGTAATGGGCAGCCAGGTCTTCGCCCTGGCGCAGGCCAGCGAAATGGGCGTGCGGGCAGTTGTCCTGCAGCAGCTTGCGCAGCGGGCCATCGCCCACCAGCACCAGCTTGGCATTCGGTACGCGGGCCTGGATGGCGGCAAAGGCCAGCATCACCGAACCCACGTTCTTTTCCTTGGCCAAACGGCCCACGTGCACCACCACCAGATCGTCCTCGGCCACGCCCCAGCTGGCGCGCAGCGCGCTGGAGCGGCGGGCCGGGCTGAACTGCGACAGCTCGACGCCTCGCGACAGCACCGACACATTGCGGTAGCCACGTGCTTGTAGCGCCGCCACCAGGGCCGGCGTAGGCACCAGGGTGGCCATGGTGCGGTTGTGCAGCTTGCGCAGGTACGCGTCTATGGGCGTCTTCAACAGGCCCAGTCCGTAATGGCCGGAGTAGTTGTGGAAATTGGTGTGGAAGGAGCTGGTCACCGGCAGCTGCAGCTTGCGCGCGGCCGTCACGGCCGACCAGCCCAGCGGGCCTTCGGTGGCGACATGGACCACGTCGGGTCGCATCTGCTGCCACAGCTTGACCAGCCGGTTCTTGGACGGCAGGCCGAAGCGGAAGTTGCCGTAGCTGGGGATCGGCACGCCGGGCGACAGTACCTCGTCCAGCCCCTCGCGCGGGCTGCTGGCCTCGGCGCCGGGCTGGCGCGGGCGCACGATCTGTACCGCATGGCCACGCTGCAACAGCCCCTCCACCAGGCGGCCCAGGGTCATGGCGACCCCGTTGACCTCGGGCGGGAAGGTCTCTGTCACCAGTGCAATCCGCAGACTGGACGGGTGGGCAGCGAACGATTCGACGATGATCTCTTCGGTGTTTTTCACAAGCCCGAGGCTACGGGCTGCTAATTTCAGATTGATGATGCTTTTATGGCAGTTTCAAGACAAATGCATGCCCACGCCGCTCATCACTTTCGCGTCACCAATGGCCCGCTCCGGCACCGCTGCGCACGGCTGCGGGCACGTCCGGCGACGGGCTGACCGCCAGCTGCGCTGCCTGCGCCATACCCCGGCTGTCGTCCAGCACAGCCGCGTCTTGCTGCAGGCTGTTCGCAGGCCGTGCGCCGGATACGGCATTCGGCACGCAAGGGCGATGCAATGCAGCATCACAGGCCGCTGAGCTTGAATCCACGTCCGCCTGCAGCCCAAATACAGCACCGGGCTCCTTGTCGCGCAAACTGGGTACGGCCACTCTCTCGAAATAATTGCCCTCCATCAGCACATGGGTGTGCGGGCCGTCCGCGTCCAGCGCATGCCAGGAGCCGTCCTGGAAATAGTTGTTCACCAGGTGCACGAACACATCGGCCTGGATGCGGGGCCCGCGCCCGGCAAAGTCGTGCAACCAGTTGTCGGCCATGGTGACGTTGCCATTGCCGTACAGCAGCAAGTTCCAGTAATGCTTGCCATTGCACATGGCCGAGTAGGTGTTGCGGCCGTCGAACTCGTTCCACGAAACCACCAGGTCTGTCACCCGGCCCTGGTGGTCGCCGGTGCCGGTCACCAGCATCTGGCGACCGATGCGGCTGAAATAGTTGTGGTCTATCCACACCTGGCTGGCCTGGCTGATGGTGATGGCATCGCCGCCAAACACCAGGCCCTGGTTGATGTCGGTAAAGGCCAGGTTGCGCACGATGATGTTGTGCACCCCGTTTTGCAGCAGCAGCCCCTTGCCCTTGATGGCGGCTGCCGCGCCCACGCCCAGCAGCGTCTTGTTGGAGCCGACCAGCATGCCGCGCACTGCCGCCTTGCGGTAAGTCACATCGAACAAAGGCTTGCCGTCGCAGTGCGTGTCTTGCGGATGCATGACGAGCGTAGCCTCGGTTTGCAATGGCGCGGTGCAAATGCTGGTGGCATGGCAGGCCTGGATGTGGCCGGTGGACTCCGTGTCGCTCAGGTCGATGGTGGACGCCACTTCGATGGTGCGCGGCGCGTCGTCGGTGCAGACACCGCCCACTGCGCTGTGGCACAGGGCGTACTTGAGTTCGTCCGGCGTGCTGACACGTACCGTCGGCCCTGCCCCGCCCCCGGTAATCCCCCGCGCCATGTCCAGCGTGGTGGAAGGCGCGGCCAAGGCCACAGCACTGCCAGCGACAAACACCATGCAACACCGAAAAATAAATCTTTGCAAAGACATGCAGGTCCACCTGTTTCATTCACAAGTGCGCAGCCTAGCCTGCCCAAGTTAAGGCAATGTATAGAACCGCTGCGCAATGTCAGGACAAGGCCGCCAGCTCCGCACGGGCCCGGTGGTGGCGCAGCGTGATCAGACCCATGGTGACCGCCACCAGCAGGCCAAAGCACCACAGCAGCTGGTGCAACTCCAGCCGCAGCGCGGTGGCGGCCGCATACAGGGACAACATCAGCAGAATGCCGGCGTTCTCGTTGAAGCCCTGCACGGCGATTGAGCGCCCGGCCGTCAGCAGCTGCTGGCCGCGGTGCTGCAGCAGGGCATTCATGGGCACCACGAAGAAGCCGGCCAGGCCACCGACCAGCATCAGCAGGCCTGCCGCCCAGCCCAGTGAGTGCACGCCCACCATGCAGGGCACCAGCAAACCCATGGCAATGCCCAGGGGCAGCACGCGGGTAGCTTGCTCCAGGCGCAGCATTTGACTGGCCAGCGTGGCCCCGGCGATCACGCCCACTGCCGTCACGCCCTGCAGATAGGCCGCCTGGCTCAATGCCAGGCCCAGCGCAGACTCGGCCCAGCGCAGCACCACCAGCTGCAAGGTGGCGCCAATACCCCAGAGCAGCGTGGTCACCGCCATGGACACACCGCCCAGCGGGTCGCGCCACAGCGTCAGGTTTTCTTGGAAGAAACGGCGCACCAGGTACACCGCGTGGAAGGAATGCCGGGGGTAACGCACGCCGCTGTCCGGCACGCTGGCGTTCAGCAGTGCAGCAAGCAGGTACAGCAGCAACAGGCCCAGCATGCCGGCATGCAGCGAGGTAGGGGTGGCTCCCACCGCCACCGCCAGCTCGGGCGGCAGCAGATTGCGCAGCTGCGGGCTGACCAGCGCCCCGCCCAGCACCGTGCCCAGCAGGGCCGCGCAGACCGTGCTGCCTTCGATATAGCCGTTGGCCCGCACCAGTTGGTCGGCTGGCAGCATCTCGGTGATCAGGCCGTATTTGGCCGGCGCGTAGACGGCGGCGCCCAGGCCGGCCAGGGCCAAAGCCAGCATCGGGTCGGAGCCCGCCACCAGCAGGGCGGCGGCCAGGGCTTTCAGCAGATTCGCCGCCACCATGACCCGGCCCTTGGGCCAGGCATCGGCCAGCGCGCCGACAAACGGCGCCAGGAACACATAGCACAGGGTGAAGCTGAGCTTCAGCAGCGGCACGGTCCAGGCCTCTGCCGCAAGCTCCAGCATGCGGGCGATGGCCACGATGAGCAGGGCGTTGTCGGCCAGTGCGGAGACAAACTGCACCGCAATAACCCGGTAGAAAGCTGGCATGGTGGAGGCACACAGGTAGGCGCCGCGCCACGGACGGTGCGGTCAGCCCGCGATTCCAACAAAACCCTGTGTAGCCTGTGTGACGCTATGGAGTATTTATGCCAAAACGGCCTGCAGCGCAGGTAATACGTGCGCAAGCAGCTATATAAACAATAGCAATCAACTTAACGAGGTCGGTCGTAGAACGGGAAGGTAAACGGCACGCTGACGGTCACCGCCTGGGCCTTACCCTGGCTGTAATAGGGGTTCAAGCGCAGGCCCTGCACGGCGTCCAGCGCGGCCTTGTCCAGCAGCGGGTTTTCGCTGGACTGCGACACGCGCGAGCGCAGCACGCCGCCCGAGACGTCCACCAGCATCTGCACCACCACCGTGCTGTTGTGCGAGCGGTCGCGCACCAGGTCTTTGTCCGGCGGCGGGACCTTGGCCTGTACCTCAGCCGTGATGCCCAGGTCTTGCAGCCTGGCCTCCTGGTCCGGCCAGACCGGCTCGGGGGTGGACGAGGCGCATGCCGACACCAGCAGCGCAGCCAACACAGCGGAGCACAGGCCCGCCAACGATTTCTTAGCCCATAAATTTCGCATCAACATGTCCTTTGAAAATTCTTCAGCGCAGCCAGGGCGCTAGTTCCTGGTCGATGGCGCCAAACAGGCTGTTGCCATCCTTGCCCATCATCTCGATGCGTACAGTGTCGCCGTACTGCAGATAGCCGGTGCTAGGCGTGCCACCGTCCTGTGCCTCCATGGCGCGCTTTTCCGCGATGCTGTGGTAACCCTTGGGCCACTGCATCTGGGCCTTCTGCGCCACGCCGGCATTCGCCACCGGGCCGGTGCCAATGACGCTACCGGCACGCACGGCGCGGGTGCTGCACACATGCGCCACCAGCTGGCCGAAGTGGAACTGCATCTCCGGCCCTGCATCACACATGCCGACCTTACGACCGTTCCAACTGGTGTGCAGTGGCAGGTGCACGCGGCCCTTGTCCCAGCTGTCGCCCAGCTCATCCAGCGTAATGGCCACCGGGCTGAAGGCCACGGCCGGCGCGCTCTGTACCCAGCCCACGCCCTTGGCCTGTTCCGCCGGCTCCACGCTGCGCAGGCGCACGCTATTGGCCAACAGCAGCAGGCGCACGCCGTCCAGCGCCTGTTCCGGGCTGGCGCCTTGGGGCACGTCGGCGGTGATGGCGGCCAGGCCGGCCGCGAAGTCCACGCCCAGGGCTTCGGAGCCGCAGCGCAGCGGCTCGCAGGCGCCCAGGAAATGGTCACCGCTGCCCGGGGCCAGCGCCAGGCGGCTGTCGGCATCCGGCCCGCGCAGCAGGCTGGGGTAGGCCTGCGCCTCGGCCCACTGGTAGGCGCGCGGCAGAGGTGCCATGCACTGGCGCGCGTCGAACGGGAAGCTGTGGCGGCCCCGGCCGTGGTTGAGTGCGTCGTACAGGTCTTGCAGCTGCGGGCTCATGAAGCCCCAGTCGTCCAGTACCTGCTGCAGGCGGCTGGCAATGCCGGTCGCATAATGGGCCGTGGCCAGGTCGCGCGACACCACCACCAGCTGGCCGTCGCGCGAACCGTCTTGGTAGGTGGCTAATTTCATGGCGGTGTCCGCCGGGAGGGGATGGAGAAGCGTTGCATAGTCAAATGAGTTTAACGAAGCCTTCCGCCGCATACTCTTCCCTGCCGCTGCGTGGCCTGGCGGTGCTGGGTGGCGCCGTGGTGCTGGCCCATCTGGCGGTGCTGCAAACGCTGCCCGCCGTGCTGCAGGTGACGGCCCCCGGAGCCACGACGGTGCACGCACTGAACACGCGCAGCATCCCGGCGCCCGCGCCTGCGCCTCCCATACCTCTCACACCGCCCGCCCCAGTCGCCAAACCGCCCGTGCAACACAAACCGCGCCCGGCGCCGCGTGCGCCCGCGCCAGAGCCGGTGGAGAACGTAGAAGTCGCCGACGCTACACCCGTAGCGCCGCCCCCCGAACCCGCCGCCTCCATCCCCGAGCCACCAGCCCCGGCCGCATCCGAGCCCGTGGCAGCCCCTGCACCGCCACCACCCGCACCGCCGCCCGAGCCAGTAGCGTCCGCCCCCGTGCCGCCGGCACCCACCGTCACCCAGGCCACGGCCTTCCGCTTTGCCGACCCGGTGCGGCTGCTGTACAACCTCAGTGGCGCATCCAAAGGCATGCACTACAACGCGCGCGGCGAACTGCTGTGGCAACAAGATGGCCAGCAGTACAGCGCCCAGCTCAGTGCCAGCATGCTGTTCCTGGGCTCGCGCACACGCACCAGCACGGGCACCATCACCCCGGCCGGCCTGGCACCCCAGCGCTTTGCCGACAAGTGGCGCAGCGAAGTCGCTGCGCATTTCGACTACGGCAAGGGCCGCGCCACCTTCAGCGCGAATACGCCGGACGTACCCCTGCTGCCCGCCGCGCAAGACCAGCTCAGCGTGGTGTTGCAAATCGCCAGCATGCTGGCCGCCGACCCGGCGCATTACCCGGTTGGCAGCAGCATCACGCTGCAGACCGTAGGCCCGCGCGATGCCGATATCTGGAAGTTCAACATAGAGGGGCCAGACAAGGCCTACGTGCCCTACGACACCCTAGACATCCTGAAACTCACCCGCGTACCGCTGAAGGAATTCGACAAAAAGGTCGAGCTGTGGCTGGGCCCCAGCATTTCATACCTGCCAGTGCGGCTGAAAATCACGGATCCGAACGGAGATTTCATCGACCAGCAGTTGCGCAGCGTGGAAAAGCCCTAAGCTGGCATGGCACGGAACTTGAATTCCCTGCTATCGCGACCATATAGCCCATAGTGATTGAGAAAAGGACTTCCACCATGAACACGCTATACGACTCCGAATCCTTTGCGGTGGTCCACATGCAGCCTGATGCGGCCAACGCCACCCTGCTGGCACCCGCCGACCCGCCGCGCGCACCCACGCTGGAGCGCCACGGCTTTGAAATCGTCGACAAGCGCTCGGGCAAAGAGGTCTACCTGGACGGCTCCTGGGCCGAGCTGTTCCAGCAACATATTTCTGCCTGGCAGCTGAACACGCCGACCCAGGAAGAAGTGGAAGACACGCTGGAACAGTACGCCGGCCTGGCACAAAACCCGGTGCTGGTGCACTGAACGTGCGGCTCAGCGCCGCTGCGCTGCTGGCTTGCTGTGCTGCCCTGCTGTGGGGCTGCGCCAGCCTACCCAACATTGACCAGCGTGTGCAGGCCCTGCTGCCGGCCGACGCCATCCTGCTCGGCGAGCAGCATGACGCGCCGGAACACCAACAGATCCACCGCCAGGTGATTGAAACCCTGGCCAGTCACGGCCAACTGGCCGCCTTGGCCCTGGAAATGGCCGAGCAAGGCCACGACACCCGCTCCCTACCCCGCGATGCGTCCCCGGAACAAGTACAGACAGCACTCCAGTGGGACGACGCTGGCTGGCCTTGGGCCGCCTACGGCCCGGCGGTCATGGCCGCAGTCCACGCCGGCGTGCCGGTACTCGGCGCCAATCTGCCACGCGCCCAGATGCGCCCAGCCATGGCCAACACCGCCTTGGACATGCAGTTGCCCGGCCCCGCGCTCAAAGCCCAGCAGCAGTCCATCCGCATGGGCCACTGCGGCCTGCTGCCGGAAAGCCAGATCGGCCCCATGACGCGCATCCAGATCGCCCGCGACCAGGCCATGGCGCAGACCCTGCAGACCGCCGCCATCCCCGGCAAGACCGTGCTGCTGCTGACCGGCAGCGGCCATGCCGACCCCAGCCTGGGCGTGCCGCAGCACCTGCCCGAAGGTTTTGCATCAAAATCCGTTCTGCTGCAGGTAGAACCTGCGCAAGCAGCTACTAAAGATGTAGCAAACTTCAACCAAATCTGGGTCACGCCCAGCATCCCACCCAAAGACTACTGCGCCGGGCTGCGACAATCCGGCTCGCCATGAACACTGCTTACATCCTCACACTGTCTTGCCCGGACCGCCCGGGCATCGTCCACGCCGTATCAGGCTTCCTGCTGGAGCGCGGCAGCAATATCGAAGAAGCCGCCCAGTACAACGACCACGACACCGGTCTGTTCTTCATGCGGGTGCAATTCGCCTGCGACCAGATCCCCGCCGACGCACTGCGCAGCGCACTGGCCAGCTTCGCCGAAGGTTTCCAGATGCGCTGGAGCCTGCACAACACCTCGGAGCCGGTGCGCACGGTGCTGATGGTCAGCAAGGAAGGCCATTGCCTGAACGACCTGCTGTTCCGCTGGAAAAGCGGCCTGCTGCCACTGGACATTCGCGCCATCATCAGCAACCACCGCGACTTCTACCAGCTGGCGGCCAGCTACAACGTGCCCTTCCACCACATCCCGGTGACCGCCGCCACCAAAGCCCAGGCCGAGGCGCGCGCTTACGAGGTGATAGAAAACGAAGGCGCGGAACTGGTGGTGCTGGCGCGCTACATGCAGATTCTGAGCAACGATCTATGCCAGAAGCTGAGCGGCCGGGCCATCAATATCCACCACAGCTTCCTGCCCAGCTTCAAGGGCGCCAAGCCCTACTACCAGGCGCATGACCGCGGCGTGAAGCTGATTGGCGCCACCGCCCACTACGTGACGGCGGACCTGGACGAAGGCCCGATCATCGAACAAGACGTGGCCCGCGTGGACCACAGCCGCACGGTAGAGCACTTCACCGCCCAAGGCCGGGATACCGAGAGCCAGGTACTGGCCCGCGCCGTCAAGTGGCACAGCGAGCACCGCGTGCTGCTAAACGGCCACAAGACGGTGATTTTCAAATAGCGTTGGCCATTACTTCACCTAGGCGCACGCTAGCTGCGGGTGCCCAGGCGGGGTTGAACGTGAGCGGGCCCTTGGGGAACAGCATCACCACAGTGGAGCCCAGCAGAAAGCGCCCCATCTCCTCACCCTGCTTCAAGACGATCTGCTGCTGGTCATAGCGCCATTCGCGCACCGGGCCGCGCGGCGGGTTGATCACGCCCTGCCAGACGGTTGCCATGCTGCCGACGATGGCGGCACCGACCAGCACCAGCACAAACGGGCCACGCTCCGAGTCAAACACACAGACCACCCGCTCGTTGCGCGCAAACAGGCCGGGCACGCCCTGGGCGGTCACCGGGTTCACCGAAAACAGATCGCCCGGCACATAGACCATGCGCGTCAGCCGCCCGTCGCAGGGCATATGAATGCGGTGGTAGTCCTTGGGGCTCAGGTAGATGTTGGCGAAATGGCCGTTCTCGAACTGCGCGCCCAGCGCCGCGTCACCGCCCACCAGCGCGGTGGTCGAATAGGTATGGCCCTTGGCCTGGAAGATCTGGTCGCGCTCGATGCGGCCAAACTGGCTGATCGCACCGTCCACCGGACACACTAGGTCGGCCTGGGCCAGCGGGCGCGCACCGGGCTTCAGTGCACGGGTGAAGAACTCGTTGAAGCTGGCGTAGCTGCTGATATCGGGATTGGCCGCCTCGGCCATGTTCACCCCGTATTTACCAACGAACCAGCGGATGATGCCGGTGGTGATACTCCCGGCGCGCGCCGTGGCAACATGCCAGCCAAAAGCGGTGATGGCGTGCTTGGGCAACAGGTACTGCAGCCACACTTTGAAACGGTCAGACACGCGCAATCCCCTAGGCAAAAAGGGGGCCATTGTAACGAGCACCCCCTGGCGTAAGAGGGACAATGCCGGCATGAGTGCTACGCGTATACCCCCCATCCAGTGCCTGCTGACCTTCGAAGCTTTGGCCCGCTTGCGCAGCGTAACGCAGGCGGCCGAAGAGCTGTGCGTCACCTCCAGTGCGGTCAGCCACCGGGTCAAGCAGCTGGAGCAGATCCTGGGCACCAAGCTGTTTGGCCGGGCCGACTTTTCGCTGACCACCGAGGGCAGCGAATACCTGGCCCATGTGCGCGAAGGGCTGGCGATTCTGGAGCGCTTCCCCAGCACCGCATCGGCACCTGGCAAGCGCAAGCTGCGCCTGGCCGTGACGCCCACGTTTGCCCGCGCCATCCTGATCCCCCGCCTGCGCCAGTTCACCGAAGCCTATCCCGAGATCGACCTGGCTTTGCATGTATCTATACCGCTGCTGGACGTGGTGGCCGAGGATGCTGACCTGGTGGTGCGCTTCGGCACCGGCCGCTATGCCGACGTGGAACACATCTGCCTGACCCGCGACGAAGTCACACCGTTGGCCTCACCCGCCTTTGTGCGCGAACACGGGCCGTTCGACAGCGTGGCCGACCTGGAAGGCGCGCGCCTGCTGCGCTCGCCGCTGGAGCCCTGGCGCACCTGGTTCGCCGCCCACCAGCTGGACTGGCCCGAGCCCGCCGACGGCTCGCAGTTCAACGACATCGGCCTGATGTGCGATGCCGCGGCCGCCGGCATGGGCATTGGCCTGGTGCGCCTGCGCCTGGGCGCACCCTGGTTGGACAGCGGAGCCCTGGTCAAACTATTCACCCGCAGCGTGCCCAGTCCGCACGCCCATTACCTGTGCTGGCAAACCGGCACCATGGACCGCTGGGAATGTGCCGCTTTCGCCGACTGGCTGAAGAAAGCCATGGCCTGAATACGCAACCTGAACTTATAAGCAAAAAGAGCTTCTGGCGCAGGCAGTACCTGCGCCAGAAGCTCTTTTATTGATAGCAAGCAGCTTACACGGCTTTGGCTTGCGCCAGCAAGGTAGCTGCGTCGCTGACTTCAAACTTTCCAGCGGCTTCAACGTTCAAGGTGACAACGACGCCGTTCTTCACCAGCATGGAATAGCGGTTGCTCCGCAGGCCCAGGCCCTTCGCCGTCAGGTCCAGCGTCAGGCCCGTAGCCTTGGCGAAGTCGGCACTGCCGTCGCCCAGCATACGGACCTTGCCGGCGGTCTTCTGGTCGCGCGCCCAGGCACCCATGACGAAAGCGTCGTTCACGCTGACACACCAGATTTCATCCACACCGGCCGCCTTGAAGGCTTCGGCGCTGGCCAGGTAACCCGGCACATGCTGGGCCGAGCAGGTGGGCGTAAACGCGCCTGGCAGGGCAAACAGGGCAATCGTCTTGCCGGCCGTGGCCTTGGCAACATCCACGGCGTTCGGGCCGATGCTGCAGCCTTCACCTTCTACTTCGGAGTACTCAAACAATGTGCTGGAAGGAAGTGTGTCGCCGACTTTGATCATGGAATGCTCCTGGGAATAAAGAAATAAAAAAGGGGCCACGTCTCCGTCGCCCCACAAACAAAAACGGTCCACATTGTGGACCGTTTTTTAAGCAGCTTGCAGTTTTAGACCGCAATAGCCTTTTGCACCAAGCGGGTAGCAACCCAGTTCTTGGTCTTCGAGATCGGACGGCTTTCCGTGATCTCAATGGTGTCGCCCAGCTTGAACTCGCCCTTTTCGTCATGGGCGTGGTACTTGCTCGACTTACCAACGATCTTGCCGTAGAGCTCGTGCTTCACACGGCGCTCAATCAGCACGGTCACAGTCTTTGCACGTTTGTCGCTGACCACCTTGCCAATCAAGGTGCGCTTGAGGGATGTTTTAGCTTCCGTCATGTTTTCGCTCCTTACTTAGCGGCTTTGTCAGCGGCTTGCTTCTCGACAAGAATGGTCTTGGCGCGGGCAATATCACGACGCGCAGTGCGGATCGTGGCTGTGTTGTTGAGTTGTTGCGTGGCTTTTTGCATACGCAGGCCGAAATGGGCGCGTTGCAGCGCTTTCACTTCGTCCTTCAGGCCGGCGACGTCTTTGGTGCGCAGTTCAGTAGATTTGGTCATATCAGTCTCCTGCTTACTGGCCAATCATGCGGGCAACGAAGGTGGTGCGCAAAGGCAGTTTGGCAGCAGCCAAACGGAACGCTTCACGGGCCAGTTCTTCAGGAACGCCGACGATTTCAAAAACAATCTTACCCGGCTGAATTTCAGCCACGTAATACTCAGGGTTGCCCTTACCGTTACCCATACGCACTTCAGCAGGCTTTTGGGAAATTGGCTTGTCAGGGAACACGCGGATCCAGATACGGCCGCCACGCTTCACGTGACGGGAAATCGCACGGCGTGCGGCTTCAATCTGGCGGGCCGTCAGACGGCCACGGTCCGTGCACTTCAAACCGAAGTCACCGAACGCAACCGAGCTACCCCGGGTTGCGATGCCGGTGTTACGGCCTTTTTGCTCTTTGCGGTACTTGCGACGCGCTGGTTGCAACATGTTTATTCTCCTTTACCGTCAGCTGCAGCAGGTGCAGCAGGCGCGGCTACTTTACGGACGCGCTGAACGGTAGATTTCGGTGCAGCTGCACCTGTGGCTTCAACAGGCTTGTCGCTGCCATCCGCAGGAGCCGCATTGGCACCTGCTGGACGACGGGGACCACGTGCTGGAGGACGGTCGTTACCACCGGGACGGCCACCGCGATCATCGCGACGGGGGCCACGGGGGCGACGCTCTTCTTCATTGCGCGGCTCTTGCACTGCAGGCAGATCGTTACGACCCAGGGTGTCACCCTTGTAGACCCAAACCTTCACGCCGATAATGCCGTAAGTGGTTTTGGCTTCAGAGGTGCCGTAGTCGATGTCTGCACGCAAAGTGTGCAGTGGCACGCGACCTTCGCGGTACCACTCGCAACGAGCGATTTCAATGCCATTCAGACGGCCAGACGACATGATCTTGATGCCCAGAGCACCCAGACGCATGGCGTTTTGCATGGCGCGCTTCATTGCACGACGGAACATGATGCGCTTTTCGAGCTGCTGGGTGATCGAGTCAGCGATCAGCTTGGCATCGATTTCAGGCTTGCGCACTTCTTCGATGTTCACTGCCACTGGCACGTTCAGCTGCTTGGCCAGATCACGCTTCAGGTTTTCGATGTCTTCGCCTTTCTTGCCGATCACGACGCCCGGACGAGCCGAGAAAATCGTGATGCGGGCGTTCTTGGCAGGACGCTCGATCAGAACGCGCGAAACCGAAGCGTTCTTCAGCTTGGCCTTCAGGTACTCACGCACCTTGATGTCTTCAGCCAGCATGCCGGCGAAGTCATTGTTGCTGGCATACCAGCGGCTGGACCAGTTGCGGCTGACCGACAAACGGAAGCCGGTTGGGTGGATTTTTTGTCCCATATCTTCCCGACCTCTTAATTGCCAACCGTCACGTACACATGGCACGTGGGCTTGCTGATACGGTTACCACGGCCTTTTGCACGGGCCGTGAAGCGCTTGAGCGTGGCGCCTTGTTCGACGAAGATGGTTTTAACCTTCAACTCGTCGATATCGGCACCGTCATTGTGCTCAGCGTTGGCGATAGCGGACTCCAGAACCTTCTTGATGATCACAGCAGCTTTTTTCTGCGTGAATTCAAGAACGTTCAGAGCTTGGTCTACCTTTTTGCCGCGGATCAAATCTGCGACCAGGCGGCCCTTGTCAACAGACAAGCGGACGCCGCGAAGGACTGCACGTGTTTCCATGGTCTTTCCTTATTTCCGCACGACTTTTTTGTCGGCAGGGTGACCCTTGAAAGTACGGGTGAGCGCGAACTCTCCCAACTTGTGGCCCACCATTTGGTCGGTGATATAGACAGGGACGTGCTGTTTGCCGTTGTGCACAGCGATGGTCAGGCCGATGAAATCGGGCAAGATCATGGAACGACGCGACCAAGTCTTGATTGGCTTTTTGTCCTTGGTTGCTACGGCTTTTTCAGCCTTGGCAATCAGGTGGTGGTCTACGAATGGACCTTTTTTGAGTGAGCGAGTCATCTAGCTACCCCTTACTTCTTACGACGCGACACCACCATCACTTGGGTGCGCTTGTTGTTACGGGTACGGTAACCCTTGGTCAGATTGCCCCAAGGATCGACTGGATGACGGCCTTCGCCGGTCTTACCTTCACCACCGCCGTGTGGGTGATCCACAGGGTTCATCACCACACCGCGAACGGTTGGGCGAATACCCATCCAGCGCTTCACACCGGCCTTGCCCAAACGGCGCAGGCTGTGTTCTTCGTTGGCGACTTCACCAATGGTGGCACGGCATTCGATGTGGATCTTGCGAACTTCACCGGAGCGCATACGCACTTGGGCGTAGGTGCCTTCACGTGCCAGCAGCGTTGCCGAGGTACCAGCCGAGCGAGCGATTTGCGCGCCAGCACCGGGCTTGAGCTCGATGCAATGGATGGTGGAACCCACGGGGATGTTGCGGATGGGCAGGGTGTTACCAGCGCGGATCGGGGCTTCAGCGCCGCTCAGCAAGGTTGCACCGGCTTCCAGACCACGGGGAGCAATGATGTAACGACGTTCGCCGTCGGCATAGCACACCAGAGCGATGTGGGCCGTACGGTTTGGATCGTATTCAATGCGTTCCACTTTCGCGGGAATGCCGTCCTTGTTGCGAACAAAGTCCACAACACGGTAATGGTGCTTATGACCGCCGCCGCGGTGACGCGTCGTGATGTGACCGTTGTTATTACGGCCGGCCTTCTGGAACTGGGGTTCCAGCAAAGCTGCGTGAGGAGCACCCTTGTACAGGTGATCACGCGTGACCTTCACCATGCCGCGTTGGCCTGGCGAAGTGGGTTTCATTTTAATGACAGCCATGATTACGCAGCCTCCCCGGTCAGGTTCAGCTCTTGACCTGGCTTCAGCGTCACATAGGCCTTGCGAACGTTGTCGCGGCGACCGATGGATTTGCCAAAACGCTTGGTTTTGCCCTTGGTGTTGACCACAGAAACGCCCTTGACTTCCACCTTGAACATCAGCTGCACAGCAGCCATGATTTCATGCTTGGTCGCGTCCTGGAGTACCTTGAACGTCACTGCATTGGACTTTTCAGCAACCATGGTGGCCTTTTCGGACACGATGGGAGCGATCAGCACTTGCATCAGACGGCCTTCGTCGAATTGACGGTTGGTCAAATTCATGCGGCTCATGCGAACATCTCCTGGAGTTTGTCCATGGCAGCCTTGGTCACCAGAACCTTCTTGTAGTGCACCAGCGACACCGGATCGGCGTAACGGGGTTCAACCACCAGAATGTTCACGAGGTTACGGGAAGCCAGATACAGGTTTTCATCGATTTGGTCAGAAATGACCAGCACGGATGCCAGGTTCATTGCCTTGAACTTTGCCGCCAAGGGCTTGGTCTTGGGCGAATCCACCGTCAACGAATCAACCACGGCCAGACGACCTTCACGGGCCAGCTGCGACAGGATCGCGGCCATACCAGCGCGGTACATCTTCTTGTTGATCTTTTGCGTGAAGTTTTCATCAGGCATGTTCGGGAAAATACGACCGCCTCCGCGCCACAGTGGCGAGGACGTCATACCGGCACGTGCACGGCCAGTTCCCTTTTGCTTGAATGGCTTCTTGGTCGAGTGGCGAACCTGCTCACGGTCTTTTTGGGCACGGGTGCCTTGACGCGCATTGGCTTGGAAAGCGACTACGACTTGGTGAACCAGGTCTTCGTTGTAAGCACGACCGAATACGGTTTCGGGCACATCGATCTTCGATGCGGCCTGGCCTTGGTCATTCAGGAGTTCGAGCTGCATTAGTTCGCTCCTTTTGCTGCTTTGGCCTTGATGGCCGGACGCACCGTCACAAAACCACCCTTGGAGCCAGGAACTGCGCCCCGGATCAAAAGCAGCTGACGGGCTTCGTCAATACGGATGACATCCAGGTTTTGGGTGGTGACTGTGTCCACGCCCAAATGACCCGTCATGCGCTTGCCAGGGAACACGCGGCCTGGATCCTGGGCCATACCAATGGAGCCAGGAACATTGTGCGAGCGGCTGTTACCGTGCGAAGCACGTTGCGAGCTCATGTGGTGACGCTTGATGGTACCGGCGTAGCCCTTACCAATCGTCGTACCTTGCACGTCGACTTTTTGACCCACCGCAAACACAGCACCTGCCGACACCACGGAACCCGCTTTGTATTGGGCTGCAGCATCCGACGTGACGCGGAATTCTTGGATGATTTCACCGGCTTCCACGCCTGCTTTCGCAAGGTGACCGGCTTCTGGCTTGGTCACACGCGAAGCTTTGCGTGCGCCGAACGTGACCTGCAAGGCCACGTAGCCGTCGTTCTCTTGGGATTTGATCTGGGTAACACGGTTGTTAGACACGTCTACCACCGTGACAGGAACTGCGTCCCCGTCATCGGTGAATAGGCGCATCATGCCTACCTTGCGGCCCAGCAACCCTAGGGAGTTGCTTTGACTCATTTTTTTCTCCGTAACTTCCACCCATGTAACTGCAATTGGCTACACGGTTTTGGCGTGAAAGACTGTTAATAAAACCGCGCCAAAACAGAACCCTGTTTTGGCGCAGCCTTGGAGTATAGCCCGCACTTGCGTTTTCAGCAAGTGCGGGCTATTTCCTTGGGGTGGTAGCGGTTTTCGCTTGCGCGAAAACCACACCGTTTGCTTATTGCAGCTTGATTTCGACGTCCACGCCAGCAGGCAGATCGAGCTTCATCAACGCGTCAACGGTCTTGTCCGTTGGGTCAACGATGTCCATCAGACGCTGGTGCGTACGGATTTCAAACTGGTCGCGGCTGGTCTTGTTGACGTGCGGCGAACGCAGGATGTCGAAACGCTTCATGCGGGTTGGCAGGGGCACGGGACCCTTGACAATCGCGCCGGTGCGCTTGGCGGTATCCACAATTTCAGCGGCCGATTGGTCGATGAGCTTGTAATCAAAAGCCTTCAGGCGGATGCGGATTTTTTGCTTGGTAGACATGGTGCTTCCTTGTCAAATTAAGCAATGATCTTGGCAACCACGCCGGCGCCGACGGTCTTGCCGCCTTCACGGATGGCGAAACGCAGACCTT
>NZ_JBWKQM010000016.1:0-135837 GCF_059418745.1 Rhodoferax sp. GW821-FHT07F03 | reverse complement strand
ATTCACGAAACTCGATCTGCGCACAGGGCAACGCCATAGTTGCGCGTGTGGGAACCGGATTTTTTTACAGCCTCGTTGGGTAGCATGAACTCTCGCTATTTCGCCTGCCAAGATTGCAAAACTTATACAGACGCTGGCTATAGGTGGGCGTATTGGAAGCTTGAGCATCCCGGGATTGTTCAGGCCGATGCTGTTGTGGATGAGCCAAGCGTGCTGAACGCCGCAGACTATTGGAATCCACCACAGGATGATGAAAGTTCATGGCTCCATGAGGGTGTGTTCCCTGTCGTTCGCGCCTTCTTCAGCGAGCACCACGCGCACAAAGTTACCTACGTTGAGAGCGGTTCATTCTTCGGGATAAAGGATTTCGATGACTGGCTCGAAATCAAGGAGAAATGATAGACGCTGCTATCGAGGTTTGGGTGAACTCGCTTAATCACATTGAGCGCCTGCTGCCCAACCTTTTGCTGCAGCGGACGACATCGCAGCCATGAACGCCCGAAGTCAGCTCAGCCTCTATGTTCCGCAATCCGTTGGCGCAGAACTGGAAGCGGCTCGCGAACTACTAGACCCAGTCCAAGCATGTCTGATCCCAGCTCACGTCACCTTGTGTCGGGAAGACGAACTCAAAGGTTTGGAGCTAACTTCACTCAGATCACGGCTTGCAGCGCCCGAGGCGGCTCCTATTACCCTGCGCTTTGGGTATCCTGAATCGTTTCACGAGCACGGGGTGCTACTGCCTTGCGTTGCGGGTGAAGCCGATTTCGAGGCGCTCCGTAAATGGTTGCTCGGTTCGAAGAACGTCAGGCACCAAGCACCCCACATAACGCTTGCTCACCCACGCAATCCGAAGTCACCGCATAACGATCTGTCCAGACTGGCTCGTATGCCTAGTGACCTAGTCATCACTTTCACAGTCGTTAGCCGAATTCAACAGGAAGGCATCGCACCTTGGCAATTGCTTGAGCAATACACGCTCGGCGCCACCGCAGAAGCGATGCCTAACCCCGTTCAAGCGGACCCGTTCCGGCCGGCTTCGCCATCCTCCACGGTCCGCTTAAGTCGTTAGATTTCCATATGTACACAGTCACGGTTTTAGTATTCCTGGTCCTCCCAGCTGGTATAGCAGCGTTTCTACTTTGGCGCGCATATCAAATGGGCGTCAACCGCCGCATTGAACTTACCCGTCAGTGGATTTCGCACCCACCCGAAGGCATTGAAGAGTTTGCTCGATTGTTTGCGTGGCGCGACTTCACTTTTGGGGCAGCGTTATTAGCTTGCCTTGTGCTTTTGATTGTCTGGCCGCGTTACTTTCCCGTGTGGATACCTCTCATGGCAGCATTTGGTTTCATTCATCAAGGATTCACGAAATATGCGCTTCATAAGCTCAGGAAAAGAAATTCAATCTAGCCGGTTGCGCGTGGCGGACAAGCGGCCGCAGAATGCCGTTTATCGGCGTTTGCTGCGTGCCTGAGAGCGCCAACATTGAGGCTGTAAAAGTGCCTCGACACAACATTTCTGATCCATCCGATCAAGAGCGTGCCAGCCCCGACCTGACTACTAAAGCCTGGGCACAGCCTGCCCCCAGTCGCCAGCGTAGCACCCTCCTTCCACACATCGGCACACCACAGCATCCCCGCCGCCCGCTCCCAAAACCATAGCTACCTCCGCAGATATCATCTGCGCCACCAAGCTATTCCCCTCACAAGCCCGTGCCCCCGCTCTCAGCCCTTCGCCGCAGCCTCCAGTCCTGGCGCCGCCCGCTCATCGGCCTGGCCCTGCTGCTAGCCGCGCTGTGGACGCTGGACCGGGCATTCCCCCTGCCCGAGGCCGCCCGCACCGGCCTGGCGCCGCCCGGCACGCTGGTGGTGCTGGCGCAAGACGGCACGCCGCTGCGCAGCTGGGCCAGTACCGACGGCGCGCTGCGCCAGCCGACTACCGTGGAGGCCGTGTCGCCGCACTATCTGTAGGTCCTGCTGCAGTACGAGGACAGCAGGCCCCGCTGGCCGCCGAGCGCCTGCGCCGCCAGCCCCACGCATCGCAACAAAATGGCATCGTGCAAAGTACGCTGGGCCCAGCCCTTTGCCAAGTCCAAGGCGAACAGTGCTGGGCCAACCGTCCATCGCGCTATGCATGGAGGCAACTGGCGAAGTGGTCAATAAGCACCCGCACTTTAGGCACGGTGTAGCGTGACGGAGCGAACAGCATGTACGCCGTGCCCTGGTAATTGGCCTCGTAAAACCACTCGGGCAAAACCGGTACAACACGGCCTGCCTTGATCGCTGCTGCGGCTGCAAAGTCTGGCAAACAGCCCACGCCTAGACCGGCTTGAACGGCCTCAAGCCGCATCTCGCTATGGTTTACGGTATAGCGCCCCTGCACCAGCACCTCGCTCGTTTCCTTGCCGCGCGAAAACCGCCAGCGGTTATCCCCCAATTGCTCTCCCAAAGACAAGCAGCTGTGGGCCATGAGATCCTGCGGGGCCAAAATGGGCGGATGCGAAGCCAGATACGCTGGGCTGGCCACTAGCAGTTGGCGCACAGGCATCAGCGACCTGGCCACCATGCCCTGGGGCGGGTCCTCGGTCAGGCGAATCACGATATCCATGTTCTCGCGCAGCGGATCTACCGGTCGGTCGGCAACCAGCAGCTGCACATCGACGTCTGGATAGCGTTGAAGAAACGCCAGCAAATGCGGCTGCAGCACTTGCCGCGCAAAAGCCTTGGGCGCACTCACGCGCACCAAACCCTTGGGGCTGCGCATATGCCCTTCGGCCACCTGCAAAGTAGCCTTGGCGGCAGCAACCATCTCGCGTGCGCGCTCAAAAGCCTCCAGGCCCGCCTCCGTCAGATGCAATTGCCGTGTTGTGCGCCGCAGCAGCTGTACACCCATGGCTTTTTCAAGCCGTGTGATCTGTCGGCTGACCGCCGATGGCGACATATCCAGCTGCAGCGCCGCAGCTGAAAAGCCGCCCGACTCAACCACTTTCACAAACGCCACCAACTCCCTCAAAACGTCTATGAACTCGTTTGTTCCCGCCATGCACAACTCCTGTTCAGCCATGCAGTCTAGTCAGATTTCCAGGCCCCACCAAAAATGCCATAGCCAATAACAACCTGGAAAAATGCTATGCAAAGCAGAAGAATTCGCAGTTTTGACGATCTCGACGCCATGGTGGGCCGGGTAGACCATGTGCTAACGCTGTTCAGTGGCGGACTGGACAGCAGCTACGTACTCAAAGAGCTGGCGGATCGTGGACTTCAAACTACCGCCCTGGCGATCGATGTCGGAGAAAGCGCCCATGTCCAAGACTTGCAGGACATTGCCGACTTCTTTGGCGCTACGTTGAAGGTGGTGGACGCCAAAGAGTCTTTTGCCACGGAGGCCGTGCTCCCGGCGATACGTGCGCAGGCCCGCTATATGGGCATGTATCCCGTGAGCTCCTCGCTGTCGCGCCCAGTGCTGGCACGTTGTGCCGTGCAGGCTGCCAGCGAACTAGGGTGTTCGGCCATTGTGCACACCGCCAACCAATCCCAAAACAGCCTGCGCAGGCTCAACGGTGCGATCGCACAGCTGGAATTCAAGGGCTGTTTTGGCACGCCTTATGAATGCTCCATATTGACGCGGGAGGAAAAGATAGAAGCACTCCGCCTGTTGGGACTCACACGTTTCCAGGCCAGAGGTATCAGCGGTGATGCCAATCTGTGGTGCCGCGAGTTTGAGTCGGGGTCCATCGACAACCCCGAAGGATTTTGGGTGCCATCCACCCTGTATGAGTGGACGCGCCAGACCGGCCTGCCCATTGAGCAGCGGGAAATCAGCATCCAATTTCACAAGGGGCTGCCGGTCGCTGTCGATGGAGAACCGATGCAGTTGCTGGACCTGATTGCACTGCTGAACCAGCAGGTGGGGGCATATGCCATCGGCCGATACAGCGGACTGGAGCATCTAGCCGGTGGAGAGAAGGTGCTGGAGGTACGCGAGGCCCCCGCTGCCACCATCTTGATGGACGCCTACCGCCACTTGGAAACGGCCGTTCTGGATGCCGAAACCATGCGCGAAAAAATAGCGATGGAGCAACTGTGGACCCGCGAAGCCATAGAGGGGCGTTGGTATGGCATGTTGCGCCAAAGCGCGGAAGCATTCATCCAGACGTCTGCAGTCAAAGTATCAGGCACGGTGGGCTACGTGCTGCGCCAGGGCGCAATGGACGTATGTTCGATCCGGGCCGAACGCCCGCTGTATCTGACAGACCGCGATGCCTGGGAAAAGAGTCTTCTGCAAAGCGCTTTCCAGCCCCCAACACGCCAAACCAGCGCGGAATCTTTGGAGGTGCAGGCATGATCGGCCCGAGCTTGGATACAGTTACGCCTCCGACCAAAGGCATGGGTGATTTTGGACGCCACCTGCAGCGCAGCCATTTTGTATTTATCCCTGGGGCCACACTGTCAACGTTGCTGGCCCTATCGGGCGAAGAGGTAGCCGACTTTGGCTCCTATTGGGAGCGCCTGATCTGCGACCAGTACATGGGTGACGGTGGCACCTACCGTTACCGCCGCTACGGCGAGTTTGAGATGTCCAGAGGACGTGAGCGCCGCCAGTTGCCGCATGGACCATATGAGCAGCCCAAGTACATCAACGAACTCAATGGCGGAGTCGCCCGCAAGTTCGCCCCCCTGGAGCCCGATTTCGCGTCGCATACTGTGCTAAGCAGATTGCTCGACTGGCTGACACAGCTGTATGACCAATGCGAGGGCAAGGCATGCCGCTGGAACGTTCGCGTGCACCCCTACCGCATCACAGCCAGTGGTTCCGTACCGGGGCAGCCCACGCCGGAAGGCCTGCACCGGGACGGCGTGGACTACATCGTCAGCCTGCTGGTGGACAGACACAACGTACAAGGTGGAGAAACCACCATCACGGACGAGCGCCGAGAAATCCTCTGGCAACGCACCCTGCTGCAGCCCATGGACATCATGGTGGGCGACGACCACCGCACCATGCACTCCGTATCGCCCGTGGTACCTGTGGTGCCGGACAAACCGGCTTTCAGAGACGTACTCGTCGTGGCATTTACCCGGGCTGTTGTATGACCCAAACCACCTTGACAATCAAAGCGCCATCCAAGGTACATGCACATGCCTGGCTTGGCTTTGGGCCAGTTGAGTTGCTGCTGCTACTGGTCGCTACGGTATGGGGCGGAAGCTACACGGCGGCCAAATTGGCCACACAGCAACTGCCTGTACTAGAGTTTTTGGTGTTGCGCTTTGGTCTGACGTTTGTGCTGCTTTTGCCTGCGCTCAAGCCCCTGGGCCGCATGCCGTGGCGTAGCGCCTTGGGCGGGGCCATCATGCTGGGCGCAAACTTGCTGGCCATTTTTATCTGCGAAACCTTCGGCGTATCTTTGACCACCGCCTCCAACGCGGCCTTTCTCATCAGTTTGTGCGTGGCATTCACGCCGTTCTGCGAGTGGTGGCTGCTCGGTCAAAAGCCCTCGTCCTCCGTCATCGCAGCAGCAGCACTCTCGATGCTGGGGGCCGGCCTGCTGGCGTTCCAGCATGGCGGTGGATCGCAGCTGGTGTGGGGTGACGGTTTGATGGTACTGGCCGCACTTCTGCGCGGCCTGATGGTATGCCTGACCCGACGCCATGGGCAAAAACACCAGCTACCTGCACTCACCATGACAGCGATCCAGATGGGCGTGATGGCAGTGGGCGCTGTAGCTGTGCTGCTGGTGGTCCAAGGCCCCACGTTTCACCCCTTGCCAGTCACTATCGGCTTCTGGGCGGCCATGGCCTTTTTGGTTTTACTGTGCACCGTACTGGCCTTCTTTGTTCAGAACTATGCGGTGGCCCGCACCAGCCCCAGCCGGGTCGCCTTGCTGATGGGCAGCGAGCCCCTGTTTGGCGCACTGATCGCCACAGTCTTCATGGGCGAAGCCGCCACCGCGCAAGGCTGGCTAGGGGGCGCACTCATCGTAGGGTCAGCATGGTGGGTCACCCGGCCAACGCCTGGTGCCAAAACCTAAGGCGCCTTGTTTAAGGTATCGATTTAAGAGCAATCTATCTCTTCGATACTTGGGAAACACCACCTGCGCCAGACTGCGGGAAGTGCCATCTCGTAGACGCAGATGGCTTAACGCGAAATCAACGCGGTGGCTGCCGCCCGTGTGCGCCAGCCATCGCGCTCCAGCAGATGCGTGAAAACCCCAGCGCCACCCCCCGTGAAAAGGAGGTGCTCTCCTGTATTGCATCAGGTCTTGGCTGTAAAGCCACAGCACGCAATCTCAATATCAGCGAATACACCGTGCGTAAGCACCGCGCCAGCCTATTGCGCAAATTGGGTTGCAGCACCGCCACAGAGCTACTGGTCTATGTCTTGAACCAAAATCCCATTTCGGGAAATTAACGCCCATGTCCATGGATGCTTCTCAAGCCAAACCACTAACGCCGCGTGAACGCGACGTAGCCGTGCTTGTGGGACAGGGCCAAACAAGCAAGCAAGCCGCACGGGTGCTGGGCATCAGCGACCTCACCGTCCGAAAGCACCGAGAAAACATTATGAGCAAGCTGGGGCTTCACGATACGTCACAACTGGTTCGACATTTCGCAGCGCAAACAAAGCGAGATGAGGACGTCCGGCACCAGCATGACCATAGGATCGCCCCGCATTTGCCAGGGCATGAAGCTGAAAGCAGGTAAGGCAGGCGATATGTATGCTGACGGCTTATTGGGTAAACCAAAGATGCAGTCACAACAAGTGTTGCCCCTCTCCCGCTGGGCGGTAACCACCCAGCGGGAGAGGGGCAAAAGTTAAGGCTCAGTCTTGGCTACCGTGTGCCTGAACCAAGCCCCCAGGCGTTGCGCAGACGATCAATGACTCACAGTAATGGCCGTATTGCCCACCGTCCATGTCTCACTCGCCAAGACGGAGTTTTTCTCGTTCTTGACGGCACTGAGGGCGCGGAGGACTGCTTCGTCAAATTTACCGGCACCGAACACTTTCAAGACCTCCCGGTTCTTCGGCGTATCAAACTTTACCTTCAATGTGAAGCTACCCGCCGAAGTCGTCACGGAACTTGGACGCAGACCGCTGGAGAACTTGTCGATAAATTTGCTCAGCAGAAAGGTCGCTGCCGCTAGCGACAGCGCATACTTAAACGTGACCAAGACCTCAGCAATGACCAAACTTCCCTCCGGTCCAGTACCTTCCGCCAGATCCATGGTCGAAGCTAGAGGGCCGGCCTCCCAAGTGCCCGCAGCGGTGTAGCTGATCGTCTGCGTGGTCGTGGTCCCATCGAATGTGACGGTCGTAACTTCGCTGGTATTGCTGGCGATGATGGTTCCCGTATCTTGGTAGCTGTTGAACCAGATTTGGTAGGTATCGATCGGTGTCAGGGTCGCTGAGCCGTTGGGCGGCATGCCGCTGCTGTTGGCAAAGATCGGATTTCCATTGTTGTCAAGCAGCAGATCATAAGGATAGCCTTGCCGCTCGTTGTTGATAGCAATGACTCCGGCTGCCCCCCCATTGGCCGGAGTCGTGAAAAGTCCACCAGCACTGAGTGTCACTGTTTGTCCCGTGTTAATTTTCTGGTTGATCCCTGACGCTTGGGCGGTGACGGAGCCTTCGGTTATTTTTTCCGAGCTCCAGTTCACCATGTAACTCGGTACCGCTATGTTGAAGGTGTTCTTAGGTCCGTAGGCAACGGGGTTAGTTGCGGTAGGAAGCGGGCCTTGAGATTGCCAGATCACGGTGAACGCTCCGCTGACCTTCTTGGCAAGATACAGGCTGTAGTTGCTATTTTGTAGTTGTGTCAATTGGCCGGGATCGATTTCAACAATGATGGATTCTGCAGACATGGGATGCTCCTGTGATATCTAAATAGGTATTCAGGTCGCGGCAGTTATGCCGGGCCTATAAAGAACGGTGATTGACGGGCCAGCCCAATGCGGGATGACGGGGTCTGCGAGACCTAAGTGATTTGTGGTTTGTGCACGATGCGTTCCTTAAGAAGGGGGGTTAATTGCCCGACGCGGTGTGTGACGGGCAATTGCATGGTGCGAAAAATAGCCCCGACTGCATATGGCTCCGATGCCGTATAGGCACCGTCTATTCAATGCTGTACGACCCAACTACACCTGCTGCGAGCCGAAGCACATATGAATTTCAAGGTGTTCGCCCAGGCACCAACTCCGGCGCAGCACCCAAACTGGTAGAACTAGGCCGCCTAGGCTGGGCAAGCCGCCCGGCGGCGCAAGGCCATGGGAGGTAGATCCGAATTGCACTCTGTCTGCCCATCGGCATCAACGACGACCACCCGCATTTCGGCTCTGCCCCCAGGACCGAATAGACGCTTACTCTCAAATTGATAGCTGGCTGCGCAGGTGGCTCCTGCGCTAGCGGGCGATTTGGCTTGAACCATTGGAAGGATTGATGTCTTCAGCATCCCCGGCCGGGATGTGCGCCCGGCGGCGCAGTAACGTTTCTTTTGCTTCGCCAAAAGAAAGTCACCAAGGAAAAGGCGAGCCGAAGTCGTCGCCCCCTTCGCTGCGCTACGGGGTACGCTGCGTTGCTCGGTCTGGTCGGGGTCCCGCTCGAACTCGGCCTTCGGCCTCAGACAATCGCGGGCCCTGATCCGCCCAGCCCTGCGCTACTCGCCGACGCCACACGGCGGGGGAGCGGACAGCCAAACAGCCAGCCCGGCAAAGCCGGGCATCGCGCCCTAGGCGCGATGTGGCGCCACGCGCCACCGATCCCGATCCCCGGGGTCCCCCTCTGTATGCGCCGAGGAGCACAGCTTTGGGCGGATCAGGGCTGGCGTTGTCTGAGCCGCAGGCGAGTTTAGCCAGACCCCGCACAAAGCGAGCACCGCAGGTTTCCTAGTGCGATAGCGCTGGGACGCAGACAGTGGGGACGCCTTTCTTTTGGTGACTTTTCTTTTGCGCAAAAGAAAAGGTACTCGCCCGCCGGGGCGAACTCCCGGCCAGGGATGGCATGAACGTTAGGCGCAATCCGCACTACCCCAAACCACATATAAATCTTCGAATAAAAATAGGGCTTCAGCGCAAATTCCATCTGCGCGAGCAGCTACGAAAAATACAGCAATTGATAGCTCCACCTTTTGAGGGAAATATGCCTGCGAATCGAGAGCCTAACGATGGCCCCAGGCTATAGTCCTCCCACGCTCGGCGTGCGGTACTCGCCAAATCTTTTCTACATTCGTTGCCGCAAGAGCTATATCCATGAATCGTATATATCGTGCATGTTTCGTGATTGCCACTTTTGCAACAACACCATGCTTCGCAGAACTCAGTGATGGTCTTCGCGAAGATGTCATCCGTCTTTCTGGATTTCACACTTTGTATGAGGCGTATGTATCCGGTTGCGAAGCCGCAGAGAGTGCGGCATCAATAGCGCGAATTGCGGCCGGAGCCGCCCGACCACAGAGCCCTGCGCCCGAAGTCAATGAAAACAAAGAGACCCGAAAACCATGCAACGACCCCAACGAAAAGCAGGTGCTAAAAGCAGTTGCTTCTCTGGTTGGAACTGATCTTCAACCAAGCGAGCTCGAACAAATGAAGGCTTTCCTTGCTAGCCCGGCGGGACCGCACTTTCTTCGTCTTCATAGTGAAGCCATTGAAAAAGGATTCAACGTTTATCAAAACCTCCATCGCGGTCAGCCAGTCTCACCATAACGCCCATTGCGGCTGGCCAGAATCAGCTTTCATTGACGGAGCAGCCTCGCTAGCCAATCAATAAATAGGACCGCAGTAGTGGTCCCCATCTACAAAAAATCGGTGCTACCGTGAAACAATCCTTCAAGAGCTTCGCAATAGTCATTGGTAGTTGCGCACTTTTCTCGCTTGTTCTGGCATTTTTCTATGGGCGCTCATTGGCTGGGCTCATCAACATTGGGTCCTACGTTGGGGCTGGCATCATGTTGTTCGGGTGCTACCGTCTCAACAACGCACCCAGCGATGTTGTTCAACATCTTCATATGCAGCAGCGCGTAGAGAACCTCCATGCGGAACTTGCTGGTGAGCCGGTTCCGCACAAAGACATGATTCAGATGTACCTCTCGTCTGGTCCCCTGGTCTTTGGTGGCCTTGCATGGTTGGTAATACTCCAAACAGTGCGCTATGCATTCCATATCTCACCCGGCTGAAGCTCTACGCAGCCCAACGGGTCATTTCGGCGGACCGCCTGGCGCGGCCTCTGATTTCCAACGTTGAGGCGACAAGGAGCCTCTGGCACAACGGTTCCGCTCCACCTGCTAAGGGCGCACCCTCTCCCCACACATCGGCAAGCAGCAGCCCCGCCACTCGCTCCCAAAACCATAGCTACCCCCGCAGATATCATCTGCGCCACCAAGCTATTCCCCCCCATAAGCCAGTGCCCCCGCTCTCAGCCCTTAGCCGCCGCATCCAGCCCTGGCGCCGCCCGCTCATCGGGCTGGCCCTGCTGCTAGCCGCGCTGTGGACACTGGACCGCCTCTTCCCCCTGCCCGAAGCCGCCCGCACCGGCCTGGCGTCGCCCGGCACGTTGGTGGTGCTGGCGCAAGACGGTACGCCGCTGCGCAGCTGGGCCAGTACCGACGGCGCGCTGCGCCAGCCCACCACCGTGGAGGCCGTATCACCGCGCTACCTGCAGGCCCTGCTGCAATACGAGGACAGCTGGTTCGACTGGCACCCGGGCGTGAACCCTGTGGCCCTGGCGCGGGCGCTGTGGCAATGGGGGCGGTATGGGCGCATCGTCTCGGGCGGCTCCACGCTGACCATGCAGGTGGCGCGCATTCTGGAGCTGAACGACCCTGACGGCGGGCCGGCGCCGCGCAGCCTGCGCACCAAGCTGCGCCAGATCGCCCGCGCGCTGCAGCTGGAATGGCACCTCAGCAAGCGCGACATCCTCACCCTGTACCTGAACCACGCGCCCATGGGCGGCCAGGTGCAGGGCGTGGAGATGGCCAGCCGCGCCTACCTGGGCAAGTCGGCCCGCGACCTGAGCCCGGCCGAGGCGGCGCTGCTGGTGGCCCTGCCGCAAAGCCCGTCGCGCCTGCGACCCGACCGCGCCCCAGGCCGCGCCCAGGCCGCGCGTGACAAGGTGTTAGAGCGCATGCAGACCTTGGGCCTGTGGGACGCGGCGCTGGTCAAGGACGCACTGCTAGAGCGCGTGTTCGCCCCGCCGCTCAAAGCCCGCTGGCTGGCCCCGCTGGCCGCCGAGCGCCTGCGCCGCCAGCCCCACGGATCTCAACAAAATGGCATCGTGCAAAGCACGCTGGACGCCGGCCTGCAGATCCGCCTGGAGCAGGTGCTGCTGGACCGCCTGAGCAGCCTGCCCGACGCCGTGTCCATCGCTGCGCTGGTGGTGGACAACGACAGCCTGGCCATCCGTGGCTACGCCGGGTCTGCCGACTTCAGCGACAACGCGCGTGCCGCCCATGTGGACATGGTGCGCGCCGTGCGCTCGCCGGGCTCCACCCTGAAGCCCTTTCTGTACGCCATGGCGCTGGACGAGGGCCTGGTGCATTCCGAGAGCCTGCTGATCGACGCGCCGCAGAACTTTGGCGGCTACGCGCCGGGTAACTTCCAGGCCACTTTTACCGGGCCGGTGAGCGTGAGCGAGGCGCTGCAGCGCTCGCTTAACGTGCCGGCAGTGGACCTGCTGGACCGCATAGGCCCGGCCCGCTTTGCCGGCCAGCTGCGCAACGCCGGGCTCAAGCTGCGCATGCAGCAAGGCGCCACGCCCAACCTGAGCCTGATCCTAGGCGGCGCGGGCACCACGCTGGAAGAACTGGTGGGCGCTTACACGTCACTGGCACGCAACGGCGTGGCCGGCCTGCCCCGGCTGACGCCCACCGCACCGCACACCGACACCCGGCTGATGAGCCCTGGCGCGGCCTTCATCGTGCGCGAAATCTTGGAGAACGGCGGCAGGCCGGATGCGCCGTTTCGCGAGACCAGCGCCCGCGTGGCCTGGAAGACCGGCACCAGCTTCGGCTTTCGCGATGCCTGGGCCATCGGCGTGACCGACCGCTACACCCTGGGCGTGTGGGTAGGCCGCCCGGACGGCACGCCCAACCCCGGCCACTTCGGCGCCAACACCGCAGCCCCGCTGGTGAAAGACCTGCTGGCCGCGCTGGGCCCCATATCCGCCCAGAGCCGGCCCGTGCCGCCGAATGTGCACGCGCAAGACATCTGCTGGCCGCTGGGCCTGGCCGCCAGCGCCACCGACCCAGCCCACTGCGCCGTGCGCCGCAGCGCCTGGACGCTGGACGACACCGCGCCGCCCACCCTGCCCGACCGCGTCAACCCGCACAGCCTGCTGGATACGGCCTGGGTAGACAGCCATGAGCGCGAACGCCTGCGCCCCGGCTGCCAGCCCGACAACGCCCAGCACGCGGTGGAATACGCCCGCTGGCCCACCCTGCTGCAGCCCTGGATAGAGCCCGCCCAGCGCAGCGCGGTAGAACGCCTGCCGCTGGGTCCGCCCTGCGCCCACCAAACGCCCAGCCGCAGCCTGCGCATCACCGGCATAGACCCCGGCAGCGTGCTGCACGCCGTGCCCGGCAAGAAGAGCCTGACGCTGCAGCTGCAGGCCCTGGGCACCACAGAGCCGGTGGTCTGGCTACTGGACGGCCGCTGGGTGGGCTCCACCCAACAAACCGGCAACACACCCGGCAGCCTGCGCCTGCCGCTGGCCGAACCCGGCCCGCACGCGCTGACCGCGATGGACAGCGCCGGGCGCTTTGAACAGGTACGCTTTGCCGTGCGTTAGAAATGCGCCATTACTATATTTTTCATAGCGGCTTGCGCAGGTAGTCTCTGCGCAAGCGGCCTCTTTCATTTAAATCCTTCAGGAGTGAACATGTCCCGAGACGAACGCTTCCAGCAGGCCGCCGCCGCACTGGGCTATGCCTTTGACGGCGAGATCAAGATCGGTGGCCACTACGTGCCCCTGGTGCGCAATGGCCGCGACATCTACCTCAGCGGGCAGATCCCACGGGTAGGCGACACCGTGGTGGTCACCGGTCGCGCGGGCGCTGGCGTAACGCTTGCGCAGGCGCAGCATGCGGCCCAGGTCTGCGCGCTGCGGGCCCTGGCACTGCTGCAGCGCGCCCTGGGCTCGCTGGACGAGGTGGCGGCGATATTGCGCATCACCGTGTACGTGCAGTGCAGCGACGATTTCACCCAGCACAGCGAGGTGGCCGATGGTGCGTCCGACCTGCTCTACCAGGTGCTGGGCACAGCAGGTGCGCACACCCGCACCTCGGTGGGCGTGCTGCAGCTGCCCAAGAACGCCACGGTGGAGATGGACATGGTGGCCTGCGCACGGTAGTGTGGTGCGGGGCTATAGTCAGCCGCTTACGTCAAAGGGAAACAGCTATGGTTTGGGTTGATCTGGTCACGGTGCTTGCGCTTTTGCAGTTTTTGTTCTTCGCCAGCCTGGTCGCGAAGGCACGCACCCAGTACGGAGTGAAAGCGCCGGCGGTCAGCGGGCACCCCATGTTCGAGCGGCTGTACCGCGTACAGATGAACACGCTGGAGATGCTGGTGATCCTGCTGCCAGCGCTGTACCTGGCGGCACGCTACTGGTCGCCGCTGGCGGTGGCAGGACTGGGCCTGGTTTATGTACTGGGCCGTTTCGTGTACTGGCGCGCTTATGCACAAGACCCGGCCAAGCGTGCCGTGGGCTATACGCTGAGCGTTACCCCCACGCTGATCCTGCTGGGCGGTGCCGGCCTGGGCGCGCTGCTGGCCGCCATCCGCTGAGGCAGCACCATGCGTACATTTCTATTCATCCTGGGTGGGCTGCTGGCGCTGGCCGGCGTGACCTGGATTCTGCAGGGGCTGAACATCCTGCCCGGCAGCTTCATGACCGGCCAACTTCAATGGGCAGCCTACGGCACGGTGGCCCTGCTGGTGGGCGTGCGGATTCTGGTTGCGGCCTACAAGCTGCGCAAGCGCTGAGCATCTGCATTCGCAGGTTCCGTACGCAGTCCTCGGCGTACGCTTGTAAAAACAGGGGCAGACCGCCCCAAAGCTTCATCAATATAGATGAAACCGCTGAAGCGCCACATCCAGGCATTCACGGCGTTCGCGAGCTAGCCCCCTCAAAACAGCGTGTTGTCTCCCTGGCCGAGGGCGTGGACAGGGTCTATCTGCAGTTGAATAATGCAACGGCACAGCCAGTGAGGCTATCGAGACAAGCACTCCAAAGTCTAGCCCGATGGACGGGGTTGACAGAAGAGTAAGTACCGCTCGCTGAAACCAACCCCTATACCCAGAAGGAAACCCCATGCGCGTTGCGAACTTGAAACTTGGCGTACGTTTGGGAGCCGCGTTTGGTGCTCTGCTCCTCATCACGGTGTTGGTTGCGACACTTGGCATGAAAAGCATCGTTGCCTTGAAGCAGAGCAATGAAAGCATTTCCACGACCGAACTCAAGCGCCAAGATTTGGTGCAACGCTGGCTTGCAGACATCCAGGCGAACTGGCTGCGCACCGAGGCGGCGTTGAAATCCGACAACGCAGCCTACGTTACCCGCCTGAACCAAGACATCCGCGCTTTGGTAGAGATCCAAAGCAAACGCGTCACCGAGGCAGGTACCTACATGCACGATGGCAAGGAGAAACAACTCTACGACCAAATCTTGTCTGCCCGCGATGCGTATCGTGCCAAGCGTACGGAACTCATTAAATTGAAAGAGTCTGGGCAGGACGTAACACAACAAGTGGACAGCTCCCTGTCTGCGGCCTATAAGGCCTATGCCGATGTGCTGTCACAACTGATGGACACCTTGGACCAAGGCGTCAATGACGACCTCAAAAAGAACTTGGCGCAAGCCGATACCAGCTTGCTGCTGGTGACCGTCAGCACGGTTGCCTCTATTGCATTGGGCCTCTTTCTGGCTTGGTGGACGACGCGCTCCATCACCGCACCAGTCCAGCAAGCAGTCAACATCACATCAGCCATAGCCGACGGCAACTTGGCTGTCGACATCCCCCCAGGGGCGGCCGATGAACCAGGACAATTGCTGGTGGCCCTGGCCACGATGCGAACCAATCTGGCAAAAATTGTGGGCGATGTCCGCCAGAGCGCAGAAAACGTGTCTGCCGCCAGCATCCAGATTTCCCAAGGCAACCACGATCTCTCCAGTCGGACGGAAAGCCAAGCCAGTGCCCTGGAGCAAACCGCCGCCTCCATGGAGGAACTGGGCTCGACCGTGCACCAAAACGCGGACAACGCCAAGCAGGCCAACCAATTGGCTCTGAGCGCCAGTACGGTAGCGACGCAGGGCGGCTCCGTAGTCTCTGAAGTGGTCACAACCATGCGGGGCATCAACGACAGCTCGCGCAAAATATCCGACATCATCAGCGTCATTGACAGCATCGCATTCCAAACCAATATCCTGGCACTGAACGCTGCCGTGGAAGCCGCACGCGCTGGCGAACAAGGACGGGGCTTTGCCGTGGTGGCCAGCGAGGTACGTAGCCTGGCGGGCCGCTCCGCAGAAGCAGCGAAGGAAATCAAGCAACTAATATCGGCCAGTGTGGAGCGGGTCGAACAGGGCACAGTTCTGGTCGACAAAGCCGGCGCCACGATGCATGAGGTCGTGAACTCCATCCGCCGTGTCACGGACATCATGGGTGAAATCAGCGCTGCCAGCAGCGAGCAATCGTCCGGCGTATCTCAAGTAGGTGAAGCCATTACACAAATGGATCAGGCTACGCAGCAAAATGCGGCAATGGTCGAGGAAATGGCCGCCGCTGCCAGTAGCATGAAAGATTTGGCACAGGAGCTGGTTGCAACAGTTTCAATATTCACCTTGGGCCATGAAAACCAGTCCTTTATGCCACGTCAGCATTTGCACGCTCGGGCGCCAGCAAAGGCCATAGCCGCAGTTTCGTAGTGAATACGGGGCTTTACCTGCCAGCCTCAAAAAAATCTAAGAATCCACCTTGAACTGGGCCGACTCGATCTGGTGGCGTGCCAGCAGAGCGTAGAAGTCGGTGCGGTTGCGCTGTGCCAGCTTGGCGGCCTGGGCCACGTTGCCGCTGGTAATCTTCAGCAACTGCGTGAGGTAGCCGCGCTCGAACTCCTTGCGCGCCTCATCCAGCGGCAACAACTCGGAGCTTTGGTTGCTGAGCGCGCCCTGCACCAGGCTGGCCGCGATGATGCTGCCGGTGCACAGCACCACACATTTCTCCACCACGTTCTGCAGCTGCCGCACATTGCCCGGCCAGGGCGCTTTGCTCAACTGCTCCAGCGCGCCGGGCGCGAAAGCGCTGATGTTCTTGGCGTAGCGCTGCGACAGGCTGCGCATGAAATGGTTGGCCAGCAGCACCACGTCTTCACGCCGCTCGGCCAGGGGCGGCAGGGTCAGGCTCACCACGTTGAGGCGGTAAAACAAATCCTCGCGGAAGCGGCCTGCGGCCACCTCGTCCTCCAGCTTGCGGTTGCTGGCGGAGATCACCCGCACATCCACCTTGTGCGAACGTGCCGCGCCCACCGGCCGCACCTCGCGCTCCTGCAGCACGCGCAGCAGCTTGACCTGCATGGCCAGCGGCAGGTCGGCAATTTCGTCCAGAAAAATCGTACCCCGGTGCGCACTGGTGAACATGCCCACGTGGTCGCGCACCGCACCGGTGAAAGCGCCCTTGCTGTGGCCAAACAACTCGGACTCGACCAGGTTCTCGGGGATGGCTCCGCAGTTCACCGCCACCAAGGGCTCGGCCCCGCGCGCGCTGGAGGCATGCAGGGCCCGCGCCAGCAGTTCCTTGCCGGTGCCGCTCTCGCCGTAGATGAGCACCGAGGCATCGCTTTGCGCCACCAGCCGGGCCTCGGCCAGCAGCTTTTCCATGCGTGGGCTGCGCGTGACGATGGCCTCGCGCCAGGTCTCGCCGCCGTCCGGGCTGGGCATGTCGGCGCCCAGAGCGGACGAGACCTCCAGCGCCCGGTCCACCTCGCGCATCAGGTCCACGCCCTCAAAGGGTTTGGTGATGTAGCCAAACACGCCACGCTGCATAGCCTGCACGGCGTGGGCGATGCTGCCGTTGGCGGTCAGCATCAGTACCGGCAGCAAGGGGTAGCGGCGGTGCACGGCCTCGAACAGCTGCAGCCCGTCCATGCCGGGCATCTGCAAGTCGGTGATCATGATGTGCGGCAGGCCTTGGTCCAGCAGTGCCAAGGCCGCAGCGCCATGGGACGCCTCCACGGCGGTATGGCCCTCGTAGTGCAGGCGCAGCGACAGCAGGCGCAGCAACGCGGGGTCGTCGTCAACGATCAGGATGCGCGCCATGGACTAAGTCGCCGTGTGCCGCCGCTGCTCAGGCTCATGCCTGGGCCGGCAGGTGCTGCTGCAACACCGCACGTAGCTGCGAAAAGTTGAAGGGTTTGGTCACATAGCCGCGGGCGCCCAGGCGCAGGGCCTCGTCCAACCGCTCGGGCTCGGCACTGGCCGACAGGAAGATGAAAGGCACCTGCTGCAGCGCCGGCACATGCTGGATGGCGGCCAGCACCTCCATGCCACTCATGGGCGCCATCATCACGTCGCAAAAGATCAGGTCGGGCAGACCACCCAATGCGGCCTGCAGGCCCTGTTGCCCATCGGCCACGCCCTCGGCTTCGTGGCCTTCCAGGCGGATGAAGCGCAGCAGGTTCGAACGTATCGAAGCCTCGTCCTCGATCACCAGAATACGCGCCATATCTACTCCCCGAATACCGTGATCCACGGGCCCTGGCAACGCTGGCCAGCCCTTGCCCGGATGGATAGGTTGGATAAACGTGTAGTTTTCGGGAATATACGCCCACTGCAGCGGCAGCCACCTAAATACGCACTGTAAAGCAGGTGCCCTGAGGCTGCAGGCGGCTGACCTCGATATGGCCGCCATGCAGGTCTACCGCGTTCTTCACCACCGCCAGGCCCAGACCGGTGCCCTGGATGTCGCCCACATTGGAGGCTCGGTGGAAGGGTTCGAACAGGTGTGAAAGCTCCTCTGCCGGGATGCCTATGCCCTGGTCGGACACCTCGAACACGGTTTTACCGCCGTCGGCATAGACGCGAAAGCGCACCGTGCCACCGCGCGGGGAATACTTGATGGCGTTGGACAGCAGGTTGCCAAAGATGTGGCGCAGCAGCTTTTCATCGAAACAGCCGGTAGGCGGCAGCGCGGCAAAGTCCTTGACCACCTCGCAGGTGGCCGTCGGCTGTTGGGTATGGGCGTCGTCTACCAGGCTGTGGCACAGCGCCGCGAGATTGATCTGTTGCGGCTGGAACTCCAGCAACTGGGCCTCGGCCTTGCCCAGCTGCAGCACGCGGTCGAGCATGCCCGTCATGCGCTGCACGCCGCTTTCAATGGTGCCGATGACCTCGGATTTTTCGCTGTCGGGCAGACGGTCGCCGTAGTATTTGAGCAGCTCCACCGACGACAGGATGATGGCCAGCGGCGTGCGGAACTCGTGCGAGGCCATGGAGATGAAGCGCGTCTTCATAGCGTTCAGCTCGGCCTGCTTTTGCAGTGTCATGCGCTGGGCGTGCTCGGCATGCAGGCGCTCGGTGGCGTCCACAACGAAAAGCAGCGTTGCGTCACGCTTGCCCCATTCGATCTTCACCGCTGACAACTCCAGCGTGCGCACCGCACCCGCCTGCGTGATGATGCGAAAGCTGTAGAACGACTCCACCTCTTCGCCGCGCAATCTGCGCTGGTGGCGGTCCACCATGACCGCCACATCCTCGGGGTGGACGGCTGCGGTATAGGGGTTGGACAGCAGATAGTCCAGCGGATAACCCACGATGCGCACCAGGCTGGGGTTGGCAAACACCATGCGACTGTCTTGCACCACCACCACACCCACGCCCACGTTTTCGATCACGGTGCGGTAACGCACCTCGGACCTGCGCAGCTCTTCCAGCGCCTGGTGCCGCTCGATGGCGCTGCTAACGTGGTTGGCCACAAAAGACAGGATGCCCACGTCCGCCGCGCTGTAGGCAATGCCCGGCTCATAACCCTGCACCACCAGCAGGCCGCTGACCACCCCCTGGATGAACATGGGCACGCCCAGCCAGCTGGTGAAGCTCAGGTCACCACTGGCCTCGGTAATTTCACCCGCAGCCTGCAGCGCCAGAAAGCGCTGGTGGTCTATGAGCTGGGGCTGCCCTGTGCGCAGCACATATTCGGACAAGCCCTTGCAGTACGGCACGTCGTTGCACTGCATGGTGTCGCCGTCACGCTCGTCCACGTAGTAGGGATAGCTCAGCATGTGCTTGCGCACGTCGTACAGACCCACGTAGCAGTTCTTGGCGTACAGCAGCTCACCCAACAAGCCGTGCACCGTCTGCAGGAAATCGTAAAACGAAAGGCCTGCCGCCGCCCGCTCGGCAATGCGGTAGAAAACCCGCTGCAGGGTTTCGGCCTTTTTTTGCTCCAGCGCTTCGGCCTTCAGCTCGCGGGTGCGCTGGGCCAGCCACAGGTCGGCCGCGATGTGCTGCTGGATTTTTTCCGCCTGCAGGTTCTGATAATCGCGCTGCAGCGCTTGGTACTGCTCTTGCAGCTGCTGTATCCGGGCTTGCAGGTCGGCGACAGAAAGCATGGCATGGGTCTCCGCGACGCGCAGAGGCACCGCAGGGCGTATGGCTAGGTGGGAAGCCATTATGGGCCGGGCTGCTGCCGAAGCACCCGCTGGCCGCATCGCTACAGACAAATTTGACGGATCGGGCCTGCGCGGCATAGCGCGCAATGGGCTGTACCCAAGGCCGCTGGTCTTGCACGCATACATGGCCTGGTCGGCCGCATGCAGCATGTGGGGCAGACCAACCCCATCCTCGGGGTACATGGCCAGGCCAATGCTGGCGCCCACGGACAACGCAGTAGCGGCGTCCAGTTGCACCGGTTCGCACAGGGTTTGCAGCAGCTTGTTGCACAGCTGGGGCAATTCCTGCGTGTCTGACACGGCCTCGACCAGCAGCACAAATTCATCTCCACCCAGGCGGGCCACGGTGTCGCTGGCGCGGGTGGCCGCTACCAGGCGCCGCGCCACCTCGACCAGCACCGTATCGCCCGCCGCATGGCCGTGGCGATCGTTGATGGCCTTGAACCCATCCAGGTCCAGCATCAGCAGCGCAAAGCGTGTGCCGCTGTGCTGCCAGCGGTCTGTCGCCAGCGCGAAGCGGTCCTGCAGCAGCTTGCGGTTGGCCAGGCCGGTCAGGCTGTCATGGTGGGCCAGCACTTCCAGCTGCAGCTGGCGTTCCTGCATCTGGTCCAGCTGCTGCGCCAGTTCCGCGGTGCGCACGGCCACCGCGCGTTCCAGTCGTTGCTGCCACTGCGCGGACGGCGACACCCACAGCCGGTAGCGGGGCTTGTTGCCCAGCAGCCAGGCCTTGACCACGCCGGCCCCGGCCCATACCCCTCCGCCCGCCCGCAGGCGCAGCAGCGTCGGCATGGCCTATTGAAAACCGGCAGCGATAACCGAAGGAGATTCCTGCTCGGGAGGTTTCTTGTCCGTAGAACGGCGCAACTGGGCTGGACGCGTAGGGCCGCGCTGCACCCGACCCGGCACCTGGAACGAGTGTGGCGGAGACGATGCGACCGCGGCAATCGTCAGTACCAGCACCACGGCCAGGGAGATGAGGACAAGAATCATGAGAACGGACATTGCAAGCCCCTTGTTGTTAGAAGTTGAACACCATGTCTGCGGCAGACGGTGTTTTGTTCCCAAGATACGTGCCAGAAAAAATATCCAATGGAATCAAGGGACTTGGCACTTTGCGCCTGCAATGTTTGTCGGTATTCCCCGACAAACCAACGAGCGGCCTGCAGTAATGCCAATGAAATCAAGGACTTGGCATGTCGGTGAAAACCGACAAATATGGGCGGCCTAGGCATGTCCTAGCACATTCTTATTTTGCGCACAGAGCGTGCGTAAATTCAATTTTTTAGAACGATGCAGACAAAGCCGCTGGAGCCGCAAGTGGCTCTGGAGGCCTAAAGTTCAGTCCATGGATTCGGCAAACACAACACCCCACCAGGCGCTGCCACAGCCGACCATGGCTACACACAACAACTGCGTGCAGTCCCATTTTTCCAAACCCTTGAAGGAAATCACCATGTCTATCTCTACCAAGTTCGCCGCTTCCGCCCTCATTGCCCTGGCTTCCGTGGCTGCCACCAGTGCCTTTGCCGGCAATGACAACAACTACCCTGACGTCAAGGTCGCCAGCACCCTGAGCCGCTCTGCCGTACAAGCCGAAGCTGCACAAGCTCTGAAAGATGGCAACACACCTTTCGGCAACGACAAGCAGTACCCCGTGTTGGCATCGAACAGCAGCAAGACCCGTGCTGAAGTGCGCGCCGAGCTGGTTGCCGCCCGCGACGCCGGTCAACTGGTGCGCGAACACAGCTAAGCCCCGGCTGCCTGTGCATACCACCCACCCATAAAACGTGCCTTGAGTGCGATGCGATCCGAATCTGGGGTTGCATAGCGACAAGGCACACAGCAAATCTCGTAATGCAGTGCGGCCAGCCATGCTGCTATTGAAAGGAATCCGCCATGAACGCATATCTCAAATTCGCCGCCACCGCCCTGATCGCCGTGGCTTCTGCCGCCGCCAGCACCGCTTTTGCCGGCAATGACAACAACTACCCTGACGTCAAGGTCGCCAGCACCCTGAGCCGCGCCGAAGTACAAGCCGAAGCCGCCCAAGCTCTGAAAGACGGCAACACGCCTTTCGGCAACGACAAGCAGTACCCCGTGCTGGCCTCCAGCAGCAGCAAGACCCGCGCTGAAGTGCGCGCCGAGCTGGTTGCCGCCCGCGATGCCGGCCAACTGGTGCGCGAACACAGCTGATCGCCCCGCACACTACGTGCTATCAAAAAAAGAGCTGCCTGCGCAGGGTTTACCTGCGCAGGCAGCTCTTTTTTCATGCAAGCTCACTCGCCGTCCAGCAGCCCCTCTTTCACCGCCAGCCGGACCAGGCCGGTGATGTCGCTGACCCCCAGCTTGGCCATCACGCGCGAACGGTAGGTTTCCACCGTCTTGGCCGACAGGCTCAGGGTGTGGGCGATGCTGCTGCTGGGCTGGCCGCGCACCACCAGGTTCAGCACCTGGCGCTCGCGCTGCGACAGGGTGTGCAAGGGCTCCAGCGGGGTGTTCGGCTCGGCCGGCCGCAGCGCTTCCTGGGCCACTTTTTCGATGGCGCTGCTCCAGTAATGCTGTCCGTTGCAGGCGTGGCGCAAAGCGGTGATGACCTCGGCGCCCGACGCGCCCTTGAGCACATAGCCCGTGGCGCCCATGCGCACCGCGTCCATCACCTGGCGGGGCTGGGCCATCATGCTCAGCACCACCACGCGGCTGCCAATCTTGCGGCGCTGCAGCTCGGCCAGCAGCTCGTGGCCGGAGCGCTCGCCCAGCGATAAATCCAGCAGCACGCAGTCGGGCGGTGCGCGCACGATGTCTTGCACCGCCGTGGGCAGGTCGCCGCTTTCGCCCACCACCACAAAGCCCACCGGCTCCAGCAGCGCGCGCAGGCCTTCGCGCAGGATGGCGTGGTCGTCCACCAGATACACGCTATCGTTCATGGTGAGTAGTTCAGTTCAATCAGGGTGCCGCGCTCATTGTCGGCACTGCGCGCGCTCAGCGAAGCGCCTATGGCCTGCGCACGCTCGCGCATGCCCACCAAGCCCAGGTGGCCGGGCTTCACGGCGCGGCCTATGGGGCCCAGGCCTATGCCGTCGTCCTGCACCAGCAGGCGCAGGCCCAGGCTGCCCAGGGGCTCGATGCCCACCGTAAGGCGTTGGCACTGGGCGTGGCACAGCGCATTGGCAATGGCTTCGCGCGCCACCATGAAGACGGCGTATTCCACCTCGGGGCTCCAGCGCCGGTCGGCCATGGTCGGCGGAATGTGCAAGCGGATGGACACGGCGGCGTGGCCCGCCGCCTCGGCCTGGATTTCGTTGTCCAGCGCCACGCCCAGGCCCTGCTCCTGCAGCAGCGGCGGGCGCAGCTCTACCAGCACCTCGCGCACCTCGCGCATGCCCCGGTCGATCATGCTGGAGACACGGCTCCAGCTTTTGTCGATGGCCTCGGTGGAGCTGGGCGGCAACTGGGCGCGCAGGGCATCGACCGAAATGCGCAGCGTGGTCAGCGTCTGGCCCAATTGGTCATGTAGCAGCTGTGCCAGGCGGCGGTTGGTCTGCTGCTCGGCCTCCAGCAGCTGGCGCGACAGGGCCGACAGCTGTTCACGGTAGCGCAGCAGGGCCTGCTCGGACTCAACCCGCTCGGTCACGTCGCGCGCGGTCAGGGTGAACAGCACCTCGCCGTTGACACGGGTCTCGGAGGCCGAAGCCTCCAGGTGCAGCGCCGCGCCACCATGGCGTTTGCCGGACAGGGTGCGCACCGCGCCTATCAGGGTGGGCAGGTCGGCCAGCGGCAGCACCTCGGCCAGCGGCAGGCCCAACAGCTGCGCATCGCTGCGGCCAAAAATACGCTGCGCGGCGGGGTTGGAGAACACCACGCAGGCCTGCGCGTCCAGGCCCAGGATCGCGTCGCTGGTGGTGGCGACGATGGCGGACAGCAGGGCCTCGCTCTCACGGATCTTTTGCTCGGCCCGGCGGCGGTCGCTCAAGTCACGCGCCACCAGCACCACGGCCACGACCGAGCCCTCTTCATCACGCTGCGGGTACAGCAGCAAGTTGCCCCAGAATCGGCTGCCCGGCCAGCGCGGTAGCCAGCCTTCGAACTCCATGCGCTCGCCACCAGCGGCGCCGTCCAGCATCTGCTGCACACGCGCTTGCTCGTGCGGGGTCTGGGCCAACAGCGGGCGCACGTCCATGCCCAGCACCTCCAGCGCGGCCACGCCAAACAGGGCCTCGGCATTGCGGTTCCAGCTTTGCACCAGGCCCATGGGCGACAGCTGCAGCATGGCGATGTCCACCGCCGCGTCCACCAGCAAATCCACCTGCTGCTTGGCCGCACGCACCGCAGTGTGGGCGCGCAACTCTTCGCTGATGTCGGTATGCGTGCCCAGATAGCCGATGAAGGTCTCGCCGTCGAACAGCGGCGTCGTGTACCACTGCACCCAGGCTACGCGGCCATTGCGGCGCACCTGCATGCCGCGCCCGTTCAGCGCGATGCGGCCCTGGCGCATGCGGCGCAGGGATTCATGCGCGCTGGCCTCCTGCTCCTGCGGCATCCACAGGCCCACGGGCGAGCGGCCCAGGGCCTCGGCCTGGCTGAAGCCGGTCATCAGCTCGCTGGCCCGGTTCTGGTAGACCACGTGGAAATCGCTGTCATACAGCACCAGGCCTACCGGCATTTCGCGCAGCATCTGCCACACGCGCTGGCTGTTGGCCGCCACCACGGACTGGGCCTGGGTCTCGCCGCGCGGGTCCAGCAGCACCGCCTCGGACAGCCAGCGCCACACCGTGCCCTGGCCGAAGTGCGGGTCGGTCTGCAGGCGGTGGGGGTGGATGTGCACGCCGGGCAGGCCGTCGGCACCGGCGCCGTCGGCCGCGGTTGGGGGTAGATCTGGCATGGGGAAGTTGAAAAAAGGTCCACCAATTGTCAGCCGGCCGCCAGCTGCGGGCACTCAGGGATACCGATAGTGCGATTGTCAAACTTTCCCGACATACGGGGCGGCGCCCCCCTCCTACCATCGCCTCCAACCAAGCCCACCCACCTTCCACGGAGCACCATGCCAAGCATTCCCCCTCTGAATATTCCCGCCAACTCGGCGATCGCGCAGCGCGAATTCCTGATCGGCGTGGCCACCGCTTCGTTCCAGATCGAAGGTGCCTCCAAGGAAGACGGCCGCCTGCCTTCCATCTGGGACACCTACTGCAACGAACCCGGCCGCGTGCTGCATGGCGACACCGGTGAAGTGGCCTGCGACCACTACCACCGCTGGGAATCCGACGTGGACCTGATCGCCAACCTGGGCGTGGACGCCTACCGCCTGTCCGTCGCCTGGCCCCGCGTGATGGACGAAAAAGGCCGGCCCAACGCCAAAGGCCTGGACTTCTACAAACGCCTGCTGGACCGCCTGCAGGAAAAGGGCCTGCAAAGCTACGTCACCCTATACCACTGGGACCTGCCCCAGCACCTGCAGGACAAGGGCGGCTGGGCCAACCGCGAGACGGCCTACCGCTTTGCCGACTACGCCGAGCTGATGGCGCGTGAGCTGTCCGGCAAGGTCACGGCATGGGCCACACTGAACGAGCCCTGGTGCTCGGCCTACCTGGGCTATGGCATTGGCCGCCATGCGCCCGGCATCACCGACCTGCGCCAGACCACGCAGGCCCTGCACCACCTGCTGCTGGGCCACGGCCTGGCCCTGCCAGCACTGCAGGCGCACGACCCGCAATCCATGAAAGGCATAGTCTGCAACATCGGCGCGGCCACCCCCGCCAGCAACAGCCCGCAAGACCGCGACGCCGCCCACCTGAGCCTGACGCAGCAGAACCAATGGGTGCTGGACCCGCTGCTGCAGGGCAGCTACCCGCAGGACATCTTCCGCCTGTGGCCCGGCACCGAGCCACTGGTGCTGGAAGGCGATATGAAGACCATCTCCACCCCGCTGGACTTCCTGGGCATCAACTACTACTTCCGCACCGTGGTGCAGGCCGACGGCCATGGCCGCTACACCGAAGCCCCGCACGACATGTCGGTAGAGCGCACGCAAATGGGCTGGGAGGTCTACCCCCAAGGCCTGCGCGACCTGCTGATCGACTTCCGCTCGCGCTACCCCACACTGCCGCCCATCTACATCACCGAAAACGGCATGGCCAGCGACGACTCTGTGGGCGACAACGGCGTGGCCGACCCGCAGCGCATACGCTTCCTGGAGCGCCATCTGATGGCGGTGAACGAAGCCATGATGGCCGGCGTGGACGTGCGCGGCTACTTCATCTGGTCGCTGATGGACAACTTCGAATGGGCCTATGGCTATGAGCGCCGCTTCGGCATCACCCATGTGGACTACACCACCCAGGTGCGCACCCCCAAACACAGCGCCCATGCAGTACAAGCCTTTTTGCAGCAACGCAAGCAAGCGTAAACGGCCGGCCTGCAGCCCCAGGGCGCAAGGGCCAGCCATTTCAGCCCCGGGGCGGCAAGCCCCTTTTTATAAAAACGGAGACTACATGAAGACATTTGCACGTACCCTGGTGGCCAGCGCCATCACCACCCTGGCGGTCGTGGCCGGCACCGGCGCACAGGCGCAAAACCGGGCCGAAGTCATCCACTGGTGGACGTCCGGTGGCGAATCCGCCGCCATCCAGGAAATGGCCAGCGCCTTCAATAAATCCGGCGGCATGTGGGTGGACTCGGCCATCGCCCTGGGCGAAAACGCCCGCGCCGCGGCCATTAACCGCATCGTCGGTGGCAACCCACCTACCGCGGCCCAGTTCAACACCTCGCAGCAGTACCTGGACATCATCAAAGAGGGCATGCTCAACGACATCGACCCGGTAGCAGCCAAGGAAAACTGGGACACCATGCTGCCAGCCCCCGTGGTCAGCAGCATCAAGGTCAACGGCCACTACTATGCCGCGCCGGTGAACATCCACATGCCCAGCTGGTTTTGGTACTCCAAGGCCGCCTTCCAAAAAGCTGGCATCACCTCCGAGCCGCAAACCCCGGACGAGCTGTTTGCCGCGCTGGACAAGCTCAAAGCCGCTGGCCTGGTGCCCCTGGCCCTGGGCGGCCAGGGCTGGCAAGAGTTCATCACTTTCTACAGCATACTGGCGCATGAAGGCGGTTCCGACATGTACCTGAAGGTGCTGAAGGACCGCGACCCGGCCACCATCAACTCGCCCGCGTTCCGCAAGATCCTGACCGACTTCAAGCGCCTGAAGAGCTATACCGATGCCGGCTCCCCCGGCCGCAACTGGAACGACGCTACCTCCATGGTCATCACCGGCAAGGCCGGCATCCAGATCATGGGCGACTGGGCCAAGGGCGAGTTCGCCAACGCCAAGCAAACGGCGGGCAAGGAGTTCGGTTGCTTTGCCGGCTTTGGCCCCAAGTCGCCCTACATCATCGCGGGTGATGTGTTCGTCTTCCCACGCACAAAGGACCCGGCCGCCATCAAGACCCAGCTGCTGCTGGCCACGTCCATGACCTCGGCCACCACCCAGGTGGCGTTCAACAACAAAAAGGGTTCCATCCCCATCCGCACCGATGTGGACAGCAGCAAGATGGACCAGTGCGCCCAGGCTGGCCTGGCCATCATGAAGGACAAGAGCCGCCACCTGGCCAACCCCGACATGCTTCTGCCGCCCGACGTGGTGGGCCCGCTGACCGACATCATCTCCAAGTACTGGAACACCAACCAGTCGGTGGATGACGTCGTGAAGGCACTTCAGACCGCAATGAAGAGCTAAACGCCGCGCAGGGGTGCTGGGCAATTGCCCGCATCCCTGTCGCTGCCCCATGTGTGTCCCCTAGGATTTTTAATGGCATCTTCTCCCCCCGCCGCGCGCCGCCGTGGCAAGCGCCAGAACTGGGCGCTGAACCTGGCGCTGCTGCCCATGGTTGCGACCGTGCTGCTGTGCTACATCGGCACCGTGGTCTGGTCCATCGCCATCTCGCTGACCAGCTCCAAGACATTTCCCAGCAGCAACTTCGTGGGCCTGGCGCAGTACGAGCGCCTGTTCAGCACCGAGCGCTGGACGCTGTCGCTACAGAACATGGCGGTGTTTGGCCTGGTGTTTGTGCTGGCCTGCCTGGTACTCGGTTTTTTACTGGCCGTGTTTATCGACCAGAAGGTGCGCGGCGAGGGATTGCTGCGCACCATTTTTTTATACCCCTATGCGATGAGCTTCGTGGCCACCGGCCTGGTCTGGCAGTGGATGCTGAACCCCGGCCTGGGCCTGCAGGAAGCAGTGCGCCAGCTGGGCTTTCCCAACTTTGAGTTCGACTGGATCATCAGCCAGGACAAGGTCATCTACGCCATCGCCATCGCCGCCATCTGGCAGTCCGCCGGCCTGGTGATGGCCCTGATGCTGGCCGGTTTGCGCGGTGTGGACGAAGAGATCTGGAAGGCTGCGCGCATCGACGGCATACCCGTCTGGCGCGTCTACCTGAGCATCGTTTTGCCCATGATTGCGCCCAGCGTCGCCACTGCCGCCGTGCTGCTGTCGCTGGCGGTGATCAAGGTGTTTGACGTGGTGGTGGCCATGACCGGCGGCGGCCCCGGCATAGCCAGCGAAGTGCCGGCCAAGTTCATCATGGACTACCTGTTCAACCGCGCCAACATTGGCCTGGCCTCGGCCGCATCGGTGGTGCTGCTACTGACCGTGCTGGTCCTGCTGCTGCCATGGCTGTATGCCAAAAACAGAATTGAACGCGCACAGAGCAAGGGGCATTGAACATGGCAACAACTTCCCAACCCAAAGTGCGCAGGCCGCGCCCGCCACAGCCCTGGCTGACGCCAGCGCGCGTGGGCATCTACGCCTTCCTGCTGATGAGCGCGGTGTTCTTCCTGCTGCCGCTGTATGTGATGGTAGTGACATCGCTCAAACCCATGGAAGAAATCCGCCTGGGCCAGATCTTTGCCCTGCCCAGCCAGCCCAGCCTGGACGCATGGGTAGCGGCCTGGACCAGCGCCTGCACCGGGCTGAAGTGCGAGGGCATACAGGTCGGCTTCTGGAACTCGCTGAAGATCGTCATCCCCAGCGCGGCCCTGTCCATCTTCATGGGTGCGTTGAACGGCTATGCACTAGCCTACTGGCGCCGGCCCTGGGCGGGCTGGTTCTTTGCAGTGCTGCTGCTGGGCGCCTTCATACCCTACCAGGTGCATCTGTACCCGCTGGTACGTGGCCTGTCGATGCTGGGCCTGTTCAGCACGCTGCCGGCCATCGTGCTGGTGCACACCATCTTCGGCATGCCGGTGATGACGCTGCTGTTCCGCAATTACTACGCATCGCTACCCGAGGAGTTGGTGAAGGCCGCGCGCATCGACGGTGGTGGCTTCTGGCGCATCTTCTTCCAGCTGATGCTGCCCATGTCCACCCCCATCATCATCGTGGCGGTGATCATGCAGGTGACCAATATCTGGAACGACTTTCTGCTGGGCCTGGTGTTTGCGGGGCGCGAGAACCTGCCCATGACGGTGCAGCTGAACAACATCATCAACACCACCACCGGCGAGCGTTTGTACAACGTCAACATGGCGGCCACCATCCTCACATCTTCGGTGCCGCTGTTCATCTATTTCATATCCGGTCGCTGGTTTGTACGCGGTATCGCCGCCGGTGCAGTGAAGGGGTAACACCCCCAGGCTACAGCGCAAGCGCTTTCCGCCACCCCCCCTCGGGTCGATTTGAAAAATCGAAACGACACGCAGGGGGCAACACCTGCAGCCTGGCGGAGCCAGTTCTGCGGTGTTTCTGGAAGGCTACTAATCCAGCTGCCGTTGGGCATTTACAAGAATTAGGGAATCAATATGGCTAGCGTTTCGATCCAACAACTCCACATCCGCCTGGGCCATGTGGACATCCTGCAAGACATGGACCTGGAGGTTCTGGACGGCGAATTCCTGGTACTGCTGGGCCCCTCGGGCTGCGGCAAGTCCACCCTGCTGCACAGCATTGCCGGGCTTATCGACGTGTTTGATGGCGCCATCCACATTGGCGGCAAGGACGTGACCTGGGCCGACCCCAAGGACCGCTCCATCGGCATGGTGTTCCAAAGCTACGCGCTCTACCCCACCATGAGCGTGGAGCGCAATATGTCTTTCGGCCCCAGCATCAGCGGCATTGCCAAGGATGAAATCGCCCGCCGCGTCAAGAACGCCGCCGCCATGCTGCACCTGGAGCCGCTGCTGCAGCGCAAGCCCTCGCAGTTGTCCGGCGGCCAGCGCCAGCGGGTGGCGATTGGCCGGGCGCTGGTGCGCGAGGCCGGCGTGTACCTGTTCGACGAGCCGCTGAGCAACCTGGACGCCAAACTGCGCAACGAGCTGCGCCGCGAGCTGAAGCAGCTGCACCACGACATCGGCAAGACCATGGTCTACGTGACCCATGACCAAACCGAGGCCATGACCCTGGCAAGCCGCATCGCCGTGATGCGCGACGGCAAGATCCAGCAGATCGGCACGCCCGCCGAGGTCTACGACCGGCCGGTGAACCGCTTCGTGGCGGGCTTTCTGGGCTCGCCGACCATGAACTTCCTGGAAGGCAAGCTGGTGGGCGAAAACGGCCGCCTGCTGTGGCGCGCGCCCGCGCTGACTGTGGACGTCAGCGCCTACCCTTTCGCCACCCTGCCTGTACCCAACCAGCCGGCCGTGCTGGGCATACGCCCCGAGCACATCCAGCTCACCGCGCCCGACGCATCGGCCGGCCAAGCCACGGTAACCCTGGCCGAGCCCATGGGCGCCAGCGTGGTGCTGTGGCTGGACCTGGGCGGCAACGCCGTGTCGGTGGTGGCAGAAAGCCACACACCGCACCAGCGCGGCCACAGCCTGGGCCTGCGTTGCGATGCACAGCGGGTGTCGCTGTTTGACACCGAAAGCGGCCAACGGCTATAGCCTATAGGCAGAGTATGCCCATGCAAGCGAATGCCCGCCGCTTCCTGGTCCTGATGCTGTTGCAGGCCTTTGCGGTCGGCCTGTCCAGCCTGTTCGTCAACCTGTACATCTGGAACATTGACCGCTCGCTGCTCACCCAGGCCAGCTACAGCCTGAGCAGCTCGGCGGCCATTTTGCTGAGCTTTCCTTTATGCAGCCTGCACGCGCGGCGTACCTCGCCCATGGCCAGCAGCCGCATGGGGCTGGTGATGTTCATGCTGACCTATGCCACCATCCTCTGGCTGCGCGAGGACTGTGCCCGGCACGTGGTGCTGCTGGGCGGCCTGTTCGGCCTGGCGGTGAGCTTCTTCGTCATCGGCCAGCACATGCAGTTTCTGGAGAACGCGCAGGACGCGCAGCGCGACCGCTTTCTGTACGCCGCCAACTTCCTCACCAGCTTTGCCGCCATCGTGGCGCCGCTGCTGTCGGGCTGGCTGATACGCCATATCGCCGGGCCGACGGGTTACTTCACCGTGTTCGGCCTGTCGCTGCTGACCTTTGCCGTGGCCGCCTGGTGGTCGTACCGGGTGCAGGGCCAGCCGCTGGCCCGCCAGTCGAATCTGCTGGGCGCCTGGCGCAACCGACAGCCGCGCTGGCGCGGCATGCTGTGGGTCAGCGTGGGCTCGGCCATGGTAGAGGGCTCGTACACCAGCTTTCTGGTGACCATCATGGCCTATTCCATCCTGCAAGACGAGCTGGCCATGGGTGCCTACAGCGCGCTGGTCGGGCTGGTGGGCCTGTTGTCCAGCATCGCCCTGTCGCACAGCTCGCAGGCCCGGCACCGCATGGGCATTTACGCCAGCGGCGCGGTGCTGGTGTTCGTCGCCTCGCTGGGCCTGGCGCTGCTGCCGCAGACCGCCAGCCTGGTGGCCTATGGCGTGGCCAGCGCCATAGGCTTCAACCTCATCACCACCAGCCTGATGGCCTGGAGCTACGCCGCCATCGAGTCCGCGCCCGACTACGCACAGCACAAGCTGGACTACATCGTGGTGCGCGAGATCCCGCTGGGCGCGGGCCGCATGGCGGGCATTGCGCTGTTCCTGGCGTTGCATGCCGCCTTCCCCACCCAGGTGCTGTCGATCGCCTTTGTGCTGTTCTCGGCGGTGTACCTGGCGCTGCTGCCTGCGCTGCAGCGTATCTGGCAGCCGCCACCCTTGGCACTACAAAATATATAGCTACCAGCACAGGTAATATCTGCGCTATAGGCCAAAATGACTAATAACCATCATGACCCTTAAATGCTGCACATGCAGCTGTGGACAGCTTGCCGTCCTACATCAAACTACATTAAATCCAATATCCACGCGGTGTAAATTCACCTAACATGACAAGTGCCTCTTAGTGGGGTCAGTTACAGTGCGGGAAATAGGCCTTTTGGCGTAAATTTGGCGTAAAGCTTCGTTTCATACCTGCGCTTGCCCACCCAAGCGGCAACCTCTTCCGGTGTCAGACCTTCAGGGCACCGATTTCTCCATGGATTTCATGGCTGCGTTTTCTGTAAGACGCGGCCATACATGCTACGTGCGCCTTCTCTCTTTGACGGACTAGAAGCGAAGCACGGCATGCACAGCGGGGAAACGTATGAAGCGTGAAGCCGTCACCACAGCCTTGACACGCCGCATCGGCAAATGCACCGACGCGCGCGCGGTAGCCCTGGCCTTTGCCAGCACCTGGCAACAAATCGCTGACGCGTTGGAAAAAGTGGTGGGCCGGCGTGGTGTTGGCGTGCTGCTGGACAGGGCGCTGTACCTCACTACCAAGCAGCATGGCTGGCTCCAGCCGTCCTCGGACCCAGGCAAAGAAGCAGACCCGCTACCGAATCTGATCGCAGCACTGGAGACCCAAAGTGCCAGCGAAAGCATAGAAGCCAGCCGTCTGCTGCTGGAGAACTTCACCGAACTACTAGATACCTTGATTGGCGAGTCCTTGGCTTTGGATCGCATACGCCTGGCGCTGGAGAATCCAAACTATGACCTGTTCGGCAATAACTGCGAGCACTTTGCCAAATTTGTGTCGACAGGGAAGAAGGAAAGCGTGCAGGTCGCGTTGGGCGTCATCGTTGGTGGCTTTCTCCTTTATGCAGCATTGAGCTAGTTCACGTTTCTTAGCTTCATCAATATTGATGAAGTTCAAGATGCCGACAAAAGAACTAGACCGCGAGTCAGTTCAAATTTGGGTGGCTGTGGCGTAATGCCACCTCAATTAAAAAGAAAGCACCCGATGGTCACAAAACCACCAGCCCCACCCGCTAAAGCTCGGCCGCCTGCACCTTCACGAGGGCGCCTAGCTAACGAAAATCGCTCGAAAACGATTGATGGGAGCAAGGGAAAACCCACCAATGTAACCACGAGTTTTGCCCCGACGCGGCCACCTACAACTCCACCGAAGAAATGAAGAGAGCCACCCATGAGCACTAAACCGCCAGCGCCCCCAGCGCCTCGTCCGCCAGCGCCAGCCCCAAGACCGGCGCCGAGCCCACCGCCGCCTTCACGTCCAGTACGTGAGGGCGTCGGAATGGATAGCAACGACGTCACAACAAATTTCTCCCCTACGCGTCCTCCCCCAACACCCCCGAAGAAGTGATGTCAATGCTCAAGCGCCTATTCTCAACATCGGAGTCTGAGGCGCAGCATCGGGACTATCTTTTTGCGCGCCGCCACGTAGTGCTTTATAAATTAGAGGTCACTCAGCGCTATCACCGCAAGCGGCAAAGATTTTTTGACCTGCTCGACAAGAACACAAAAGCCTTTACGATTTTTCTCGGCGCATCTCCGTTGCTAATTGAATGGTTCCGTGTGAACTGGCCCTTAGCAGGTGGATTGGTGTCCGTGATTGGGCTTCTGTCTCTCGTCTATGGCTACGGTGACAGAAAAACTGCACATAAAGAAATGGCAGAGGCGGCGCTCCAGATGCAGGCCCGGATTGAAGAAATAGACTTCTCTAGTTTCACGGACGATCAAGCGGCCCAGTTCGAAGGCGATTTTTCCCGATTGAACGGGAAGGAGATGCCAGCCCTCAAAACTCTGGTGACTATCTGCGAGTGGGAAACGTCTGTCTCGCAAGGTCAACCCGACAATGTAAAACGGCCGCACTGGCTGCGTCGATTCTTCGCCGACTTCATCTCATAGCCGCACCTCTGGTGAAGTAGTTCACCAAGCCTAAAACCACCCCTTTCCAGACACTTAGGGCTTCTGCTTAGAAGCCCTTTTTCTTGCGTCCTCAAAGGAGTGGTTTATGTCTCAAGTCTTCCCCCGCATGCTGTGGTGGGGCGTGCTCAGCGTGCTGCTGATGTGCCTCACGCTCTGGTCGCAAATTGCCATTCCTGGCAGCATCGTCGCCGTCACCTTGTACAAGGCCCACCTGCTGGCCTTCGGCGGCTGGGGTGGCTACAGGTTGGACCGGGCCTTGTTCCCGTACAACCGGCCGCACACCTACTTGGAAGAGGATCTGGACGAGCTGTACGGCGGGCCAGAGCACGATGAAGGCTACGTCACGGGCACACTGGTTTCGTCGGGTGAATTCGGCACGGCCATGATGCGCCGCGCCGTCATCGTGGCCGCCTGCCTGATCTGCGTGGGCTTGGGGGCCTAAATGTCTACGCCCCACGGCTACGCACCGGCCCAACTGCGCGGGCTGGAGGAATACCACCGGCTGCAAAAGGAGTGCACGCGCTCTGAAGTTCGCTTCTATGCGTGGGCTGTCCTGGTGGTGGCCATTGTCCTGGTCGTGAAGTTCGTTTTCTTCAACCAGGCGCAGGCTGCAGAGACTCCCGCTCAGGCCCACAAGCACGAGCGCACCCTGAAGCGTGAAGCCCAGCGCGTCTGGGGTCTGCAGGCACCGGTCGCCACCTTCGCCGCCCAAGTGCACCAAGTGAGCCGCTGGCGCGAGAACGCCCGCAGCCCTGTGGGTGCACTGGGGCTGACACAGTTCATGCCGTCCACGGCCAACTGGATCGGCGGCGTATCGCCCGACCTGGCCGAGCGCGCAGCCGTTTGCAACGTGTGATGGCCGTGGTGAAGGTGCGTGGCAGCGCCCACAGCGATGCCATCCGGCAGTACACCATCAGCGACGAGGGCATCTGTATTGGCGACCAGGTAGCCGACCACAAAGGCCTGTTCAGCGGCCGCCCCCGGCGCACGCACGCGCTCCCCCCCACCCCACGAGACCCCACGCCATGACCCATGATCGGATAGATGGCCCACCGCCAGCGCCCGGAGACAGCGACGAGGACCTGCGGCGCGCCGCTCTGGCCCAGCGCGAGGCGGCGTTGAAGGCTGGCGAGACGGCGATAGGGCAACGCGAAAGCGCCGTGCAGGCCCGGGAAGACCGCTCTTTCATCAAGGACGAAATGGCCTCGATCGCCAGCGCGCAGCTGGTGGAAGCCAACGAGCGCCTGGTGGTGGCGACCATCCATGCGCAGTCCCTGACCGAAGCCGCCGAAGCCGCCGCCACCCAGATGAGCTTCATGTCCAAGCACGATGAACTCACCGGCCTGCCGAACCGGGCCCTGCTGACCGACCGGCTGGCCCAAGCCATCACGCTGGCCCTACGGCAAGGCAACCGGGTGGCACTGGCCTACCTGGACCTGGACCACTTCAAACACATCAACGACTCGCTCGGCCACGCGGTGGGCGATTCACTGCTGCAGGCCGTGGCCAAGCGCTTGCAGGACTGCGTGCGGCAGTCCGATTCGGTCTTCCGCCAGGGCGGGGACGAATTTGTGGTGCTGCTGTCGCAGATCCACTCCGTGAACGACGCCACGCTGACGGCACAGAAAATCATCGAAGCCACCGCAGAGCCGTATCTGATCCAGCACCACAGGCTGCACGTCACGCTCAGCATCGGCGTGACCATCTACCCCGATGACTGCGGGGACGCCGAGGCCATGATGCGCGACGCCGATACGGCGATGTACTACGCCAAGAAGAGCGGCCGCAACAACTACCAGATGTTCTCACCGGAGATGAATGTGCGGGCGGTCGCGCGCCAGTCCATGCACAACGCTCTGCACCATGCGCTGGACGAGGGCGGCTTTATGCTGCAGTACCAGCCCAAAATCAATCTGAAGGACAACCAGGTCTTGGGTGTGGAAGCCTTGCTGCGCCTGGTGCGGCCCGACCGGACCCTGCTGCACCCCGAGCACTTCATCGGCATTGCCGAAGAAAGCGGCCTGATCGTATCGATAGGCCGCTGGGTGCTGCGCGAGGCCTGCACCCAGGCGGCGGCCTGGACACGCGAGGGCATTGCCTTCGGACAGATGGCGGTCAATGTGTCGGCCGTGGAATTCCACAGCAAAGGATTTCTGGCGAGCCTGCAAGCCATCCTGCAGGAAACCGGCTTGAACCCCGGCCTGCTGGAGCTGGAGCTGACCGAAAGCGGGCTGCTGCAGCACACCGAGCCCACCATCCTGCTGCTGCAGGCGCTCAAGGACATGGGCGTGCACATCTCCATCGACGACTTCGGCACCGGCTACTCCAGCCTGAGCTATCTGCGGCGCTTCCCGATCGACACCATCAAGATAGACCAGTCCTTTGTGCGCCATATCCAGAGCGACAACGGCGAATCCAAGCTGGTGGTGGCCATCATCGCCATGGGCAAGAGCCTGAACCTGCGGGTGCTCGCCGAGGGCATCGAGACCTCCGAGCAGCTCAACTACCTGAAGTCACAGGGCTGCCTGGAGGGCCAGGGCTACTTTTTCAGCCGCCCCTTGCATGCCAAGGCCTTCGCGGCCGGGGACTGGTCATCCTAGTCAGTCTGAAATAGCGCGCCAACCCGACGCCACGAGCCATGGGGCCCCAACCACACATGTAACAAAGGGTAGACTAGAAACTTCACGACCTCGGCCCATCCTCCTGAGAATCAGGCTGGTCATAACTAGCCACAATGAAAAGCACTCCCTACCGCCGGTCGTCTTCGACACACATCGCAAATGAACCTGCGGGACCCCGCGAAATCTGGTCAGCCCGAACCACTGTGCTGGTCTCTGCCGTTCTATTTGCTGTCGCTGTGTTCTATGCCAGAACACCGCTGGCGCAATTCCCGGTTTTTATCCCAATTTATGTCACTGCATTGGTGATTTTGGACCTTATCACCGCTGTTTTGCTCTTCGGGCAATTTCGGGCGTTGGGATCTGTTCCGTTATTGGTACTGGGGAGTGGCTATCTCTTCACGGCAACCGCGACCAGCGCCTACGCGCTGATTTTCCCGGGGCTGTTTGCCCCCACGGGGCTGCTCGGATCAGGCCCCCAAACTTCCTCGGCCATGTACATGCTGTGGCACACAGGATTCCCACTGGCCGTAATGGCGTATGCGAGGGGTAAAACGAAGCATACAGACATGTTCACGTTCCAACGGTTAAAGGCCAGGAACACACGGTTCGCAGTAGCTGCCGCCGTCTTCATGGTGTTGCTCGTGGTGGCAGCGTTTACCGCGTTCGCCACCTCCGGGCAGGCGCTGTTGCCTGTGTTTCTGGATGGAAATCGCACCACTATCATCGGCAAGGTGTTCTTGGTGAGTGTCTGGATGCTAAGTTTGGGCGCGCTCTGGGTCCTACGGCGCGGCAAACTTCACACCGTGCTGGACGTGTGGCTTCAGGTTGTGATGTGCGTATGGCTTTTCGATCTGGCCTTGGCAGCTGTCTTGAATACGGGCCGATACGACCTCGGGTGGTACATGGGGCGCGTGTACGGCCTCCTGGCCGCAGGTTTCTTGCTGATTGTGCTGCTTAGTGAAAACGCACGCCACTACGCCCGGCTCCTCAAAGTATCCGCAGAGCTGCGAACTGCAAACGACACTCTCTGGCAAATCTCCATGAAGGATGGCCTGACCGAGCTCGCCAATCGCCGTTTTTTCGACACGCATCTGGCTGAGCACATGGCGGTTGCGCTGCGCCACAAGCGGCCACTTGCGCTCGTGCTGGTGGATGTGGACCATTTCAAGAAGTACAACGATGAGTATGGCCACTTGGCTGGAGACGAGTGTCTCAAGCAGATTGCCATCGCGCTGGACTCCTGCTGCCAACGTCCAACTGATTTGGCCGCACGCTATGGCGGCGAAGAATTTGCTCTGGTGCTACCTGATACAGACCGCATCGGCGCTATACATATTGCAGAAACTATCCATACCGCAATTTCCAGCTTGCGCATTCCCCACCGCAAATCCTCCACCGGGCCCTGCATCAGCATCAGCAGCGGTGTTGCCCTCATGCCACCAGGGGCTCACATGACAGCGGAGATGTTGATTGGCGAAGCAGACAAAGCCTTGTACCAAGCCAAAAACAATGGCCGCAACCAGCTTGCGCTAATCGAGGTCCCCCATACCTTGAATTCATGGAGTACTCCCAGTAATTACCAGCACAGGCACATGCAACAAGAGAACGCCGACATGACGTCTGGAACCTCGATACACCCTGTCCAACAGCCTGCGGCGTAGACTTCTACAATCTTTTGCCTGTTCGAGAGTTTCTTACCTCTGGAGTACCCCATGAGCCTGCACACCTGGTGGCTGTTTTTGATGATGACCTTTCTGGTGTCGGCCACGCCAGGGCCGAACATGCTGCTGGTGATGAGCTCCAGCGCCCGCTTCGGCTTCCAGGCCGCGCTGGCCACCATGGCCGGCTGCATGGTGGTGATGATTCTGATGATGGGCATCTCGGCCGCCGGCCTGGGCGCGCTGCTGCAAAGCTTCCCGACCGTCTTCAACACCCTGCGCTGGCTGGGCGCCGCTTACCTGGCCTATCTGGGCATCCAATGCTGGCGCGCACCGGTGGCCCAGGAGGCGGATGGCAGCGTTGCCAAAGCCAGCGTCGTGCCCAGCAACGCCAGCCTGTTCCGCCAGGGCGTGCTGGTGGCCGGCAGCAACCCCAAGGCGATTCTGTTTGCCGTGGCCTTTTTGCCGCAATTCCTGGACGCCCGCGCCCCCCAGTTGCCGCAGTTCACGGTGCTGCTGCTGACCTTTGCGGTGATCGAGGCCGGCTGGTACCTGGTGTATGCCGGCAGCGGCAAGACGCTGGCCAACTTTCTGCGCCGCGCCAGCGTGCTGAAGATGTTCAACCGCGCCACTGGCGGTGTGTTCGTAGGCTTTGCCGCCGTGATGGCCACCGTGCGCAACTAAGCTTCCGGTTGCTACCAAAAAAATAGCTGCCAGCGCAGGTACTACCTGCGCTGGCAGCTATTTTTGCTTACAACAACTACCGGGCAAACGCAATCTGCGGGCTGGATGCCGTGCCGCCATGGCCCAGCTTGAACACCGCCACCGACTGCACCAGGGACGCAGCCTGGCTCTTCAGGCTGCTGGCGGCAGCAGCCATTTCTTCCACCAGCGCCGCGTTCTGCTGCGTTGTCTGGTCCATGTGGACCACCGCTTCGCCCATTTGCGACATGCCCTGCGCCTGCTCAGAGCTGGCGGTGCTGATCTCGCCCATGATCTCAGTCACCTTCTGGATGGCCTGCACCACCTCGCTCATGGTGCTGCCCGCCTGGTCCACCAGGGCCGTGCCCTGGCTCACGCGCTCCACGCTGTCGCCGATCAGGGCCTTGATCTCTTTGGCGGCAAGCGCGCTACGGCTGGCCAGGCTACGCACCTCGCTGGCCACTACGGCAAAGCCCCGGCCCTGCTCACCCGCACGCGCGGCTTCCACGGCCGCATTCAAGGCCAAGATGTTCGTTTGAAAGGCGATGCCGTCGATCACGCTGATGATGTCGCTTATCTTCTTCGAGCTGTCGTTGATGCCCTTCATGGTGTCCACCACCTGGCTCACCACCGCTCCGCCGCGAGTCGCCACATGGGAAGCGTTCAGCGCCAGCGTGTTGGCATGGCGCGAGTTGTCTGCGTTCATGCGCACGGTGGAACTCAGCTCTTCCATGGACGCCGCCGCCTGCTCCAGCGCGCTGGCCTGCTGCTCGGTACGGCCCGACAGATCATGGTTGCCGGTGGCAATCTCCGCGCTGGCGTTCGACACGCTGTCCGCCCCCTGGCGCACCCGCCCCACTACGTCGAACAGGCTGGCCTGCATGGCCTGCAGAGCCGTCAGCAACTGGCCGGTTTCGTCAGTGGAGTCCACCTGGATAACAGAAGTCAAATCACCCGACGCCACGGTTTGCGCCAGCTGCACGGCCGTGCCTATCGGCCCCGTGATCGAGCGCGTCAGCGTATAGGCCAGGGCCACCGCCAGCAAGGTGGCGCCCACCGTCAGCGACAGCATCAGCACATTCGCGCCATGGGCCATCTCGGCCGCCTGGACGCCGAACTCCTCCATACCGTCGGTCTGGCTTTTCAAAAACGCCTCGATGGCCGACAGGTAGACAGTCTGCGGTGGCAACATTTCCTTGACCAGGAAGGTACGGCCCTCGTCGATCTTGCCAGTCTTGATCATCTCCAGCAGGGTTTGCTCGTGTTGCTTGAAATTGGCGCGCGCCTCCAGCATGGCGCCCAGGGCGGCCTTGCCTTTGTCGCTGTGCACAATGCCCGTCAGTTCCTCCACCGCCTTGGCGATCACCACAGCCGAGTCGTCCACCTTGGCAAGCTCTCCCTGTACCACCGGCGGCTCGGAGGCAATCAAGGCCGTGCGCAACGCTCGCGACTGCCGGTTCATCTGGTTCTCGATCAATTGCGCCAGCGCCACCTTGTGGTAGCGGTCGTGCAGGATGATTTCGATGTTCTGGTCCACCGCATTGATGCGACTGATACCGACCGACGCCATGGCGATCAGCAGCCCGATCACGATGGCGAAACCGGCCCCCAGACGTGGGCCGATGTTCATGTTTTTAAGAAAATGCAGCATTACGCCCACCTTTCGTAGAGGATTGAAAACCACTGCGACACACTGCCCAAGCCGACCTGGCAGTGCATCCTGCCATGCCTGGCCCCCGAATCAAAGGTACTGCTGCCGCAAGCGCACCCTGGCAGGTATTAACACCTGGCCGACCTTCAAAGCACAAAACAACAGCAAGCGCACACACTGTCTGCGCAAGATGTTATTAATTTCATAGCAAATGTACGCGAAAGCAGCATCTGAAGTGTCAGGTTTACGAGCATACCCTGCATGTGCAGCGCCTGCCCCGCAGGTCGGCACCAAGATGGCCCATGCCGCACCAATACGGGTTTATCATTACAAGGAAAACGATTGCGCAAACGTTTTCCACACTATTATTCAACCCACAAAAGAGTTCCACCCTGGCCTCGGCGTCTCGCCACAAGGCCGTGGAATTGCTTTTGTACGTGTTTTTCTTAGCCCCTCATACATGGAGACAGCCGCATGAAATTGACCCGCCGCACCGCCCAAACCACCCTCGCCCTCAGCCTGCTGGCTGCCCTGACGGGTGCGCCCGCCTTCGCCGCCGAAAAACCCAAGGTCGCGCTGGTGATGAAATCCCTGGCCAACGAGTTCTTCCGCACCATGGAAGACGGCGCCAAGGCCCATAACAAGGCCCATGCGTCCGAGTACACCCTGGTGTCCAACGGCATCAAGAATGAAACCGACACCGCCGCCCAGATCCGTATGGTCGAGCAAATGATTGCCCAGAAGGCTGACGCCATCATCATCGCCCCGGCCGACTCCAAGGCCCTGGTGCCGGTGCTGAAGACCGCCATCGACAAAGGCATCCTGGTGGTCAACATCGACAACCAGCTCGACGCCGATGCGCAAAAAGAGAAAGCCATCCAGATTCCCTTCGCCGGTCCTGACAACCGCGCTGGCGCCAAGCTGGTCGGCGACTTCCTGGCCAAGAGCCTGAAGGCCGGCGACAAGGTCGGCATCATCGAAGGCGTGTCCACCACCTTCAACGCACAGCAGCGCACGCTGGGCTTCCAGGACGCGATGAAGGCCGCTGGCGCCACCGTGGTCGGCGTGCAGTCCGGCAACTGGGAAATCGACAAGGGCAACACCGTGGCATCCGGCATGCTGCGTGAACACCCCGACCTGAAGGCCCTGCTGGCGGGTAACGACAACATGGCCCTGGGTGCCGTGGCTGCCGTCAAGGCCGCCGGCAAGACCGGCCAGGTACAAGTGGTGGGCTACGACAACATCACCGCGGTCAAGCCCATGCTGAAGGACGGCCGCATGCTGGCCACCGCCGACCAGTACGGCGCCAAGCAAGCCGTGTTCGGTATCGAGATCGCCCTGAAGGCCATCGCCGAGAAGAAAAAGCAAGCCGACATGCCTGCGGCCATCCAGACCGACGTGGTGCTGGTGACCAAAGACACGAAGTAAGCCCCAGAACCGCAACGCGGCAGCCCCAGCCGCGTTGCGTCTCACACACATTGCCATGACCGCCACACCTGTTCTCACCATCCGTTCCGTCAGCAAAACCTATGTCACCCAGGTTCTGCATGACGTCTCCCTGTCGCTGCGCGCGGGCGAAGTACTGGCGCTGACCGGTGAAAACGGCGCGGGCAAAAGCACGCTGTCCAAAATTATTTCCGGCCTGGAAAAACCCAGCGCCGGTGAACTCACACTGGCCGGCCAGCCCTACGCGCCCGCCGCGCGCCGCGAGGCCGAGGCCTTGGGCGTACGCATGGTGATGCAGGAGCTGAGCCTGATCCCCACGCTGACCGTGGCCGAAAACCTGCTGCTTGGCGCCCTGCCCCACCATGGCAGCTGGCGCGCCCACTGGATCGACAAGGCCCAGCTATACGCCAAGGCCTCGCAGCAACTGGCCAAGATGGGCATCCACGACATCGACCCGCGCACCCCGGTGTCGCAACTGGGCATAGGCCAGCAGCAGATGGTGGAGATTGCCCGCAACCTGCAGGACAACACCCGCGTGCTGATACTGGACGAGCCCACGGCCATGCTGACGCCGCGCGAGACGCGCCACCTGTTCGACCAGATCGCCCGCCTCAAGGCCCAGGGCGTGGCCATCATTTACGTATCGCACCGCCTCGAAGAGCTGGTGCAGATTGCCGACACCCTGGCCGTGCTGCGCGACGGCCGCCTGGTCAAGGTCTGCCCCATGCACACCGTGAACGAGGCCGACATCGTCCAGCTCATGGTCGGCCACGCGGTGGACCAGGACATGGAACGCCCACGCCGCCCGCAGGGCAAGCTGCTGCTGCGCGCCACCGGCCTGCGCCGTGGCCGTGCAGTGCAGGACGTCAGCCTGGATGTGCATGCTGGCGAGGTCTTCGGCCTGGCCGGCCTGGTAGGCAGCGGCCGCACCGAGGTGCTGCGCCTGCTGTTTGGCGCCGACCGCGCCGAGCATGCCGAGATCAACGTCACCGGGCAGCCGCCCACCGACAACAAGGGCTGGCGCTCGCCGTTGCAGGCGATTGCCGCCGGCATCGGCCTGGTCACCGAAGACCGCAAATCCCAGGGCCTGCTGCTAAGCCAGCCGATCCGCGTGAACACCACACTCAGCGATGTGGGCGCGGTATCCAAAGCCGGCTGGCTCAACTTTGCGCGCGAAAGCGCGATTGCCCAGGCCATGGTGCAGCGCCTGTCCGTGCGCTGCAACGGCCCCGAACAGCCGGTGGGCACGCTCAGCGGTGGCAACCAGCAAAAAGTGGTGTTCTCGCGCTGGCTGCACCACGAATGCAACATCTTGCTGCTGGACGAACCGACACGCGGCGTAGACGTGGGCGCACGCGCCGACATCTATGCCGAGCTGGAAAAAATGGCCGAGGCCGGCAAGGGCCTGCTGATGGTCTCCAGCGATTTGCGCGAGCTGATGCAGATGTGCGACCGCATCGGCGTGATGGCACAGGGCCGCCTGGTCGCCATCTTCGAGCGCGGCCAGTGGACCGAAAAGTCCCTGCTGGAAGCCGCCTTCAGCGACACCCAGGACCGCACCGGCACCCACGGCTAAGCCCCCCGTTCTCCGCCCAATCTTTTCTTCCGATTTTTGCAATCCACCATGTCTACTTCTCCCTCTCCCCGCAGCAGCAGCCAGCTCGGTACCTACCTGGGCCTGAGCGCCGTGCTGGTCGGCATGGCCATTTTGTTTGGCAGCCTGAGCGAATACTTCTTCAGCATGGAGACCTTTGTCGCCATCGCCAACGAAATCCCGGCCCTGCTGGTGATGGCCGTGGGCATGACCTTTGTGCTCATCATCGCGGGCATTGATTTGTCGGTTGGCTCGGTGCTGGCGCTGTCAGCAGCGGCCACGGCTACCGCCATATTGCAGTGGCACTGGGCGACCCTGCCCGCCGCGCTGCTGGGCCTGCTGGTCGGCCTGGCCTGCGGTGCCGCCACCGGCTGGATCGCCGTGGCATGGCGCCTGCCCTCGTTCATCGTTTCGCTGGGCATGCTGGAAGCCGTGCGCGGCGGCGCCTATGTGGTGACCGACTCGCGCACCCAGTACGTGGGCGACGCCATCGGCGGCCTGGCCGCGCCCTGGGTGGGTGGCGTGTCGGCCTCCTTCTTCATCGCCGTGGCCCTGGTGGTGGTGGCCCAGCTGGTGCTGAGCAAGACCGTATTCGGCCGCTATGTGGTGGGCATTGGTACCAACGAAGAAGCCATGCGCCTAGCCGGCATCAATCCCAGCCCGATCCGCATCGCGGTGTTTGCCGCCACCGGCCTGCTGGCCGGCTTTGCGGGCCTGATGCAGTCGGCCCGGCTGGAGGCGGCCGACCCCAACGCCGGCTCGGGCATGGAGCTGCAGGTGATTGCCGCCGTGGTGATCGGCGGCACCAGCCTGATGGGCGGGCGCGGCTCGGTCATCAACACCTTTTTCGGCGTGCTGATCATCGCCGTGCTGGAAGCCGGCCTAGCCCAGATCGGCGTCAGCGACCCGAGCAAGCGCATCATCACCGGCTGCGTGATCGTGGTGGCCGTCATCATCGACACCCTGCGGCAGCGTCGCGCCGCCACCCGATAATTTCGGCATGGCCTCCATCAAAGACGTTGCGCGGCACGCCAACGTATCCATCTCCACCGTCTCCCATGTGGTGAACCGCACCCGCTTTGTCAGCGACAAGGCGCGGCAGGACGTGGAAGCCGCGATCCGCGCGCTGGGCTATGTACCCAGCGCGGTGGCCCGCAGTCTGAAGAGCAACACCACCAAAACGCTGGGGATGCTGATCCCCAACTGCTCCAACCCCTACTTTGCCGAGATCGTGCGCGCGGTGGAAGACCACTGCTTTGCCAGCGGCTACACGCTGATACTGTGCAACACCGACGACGAGCCGCACCGCCAAAGCGTCTACCTGCAAGTGCTGGCCGAGAAACGGGTGGACGGACTCATCATCATCTCCACCGGTGAAGACAGCGACCTGCTGCAGCTGCTGCAAGGCCTGACCACACCCACCGTGCTGCTCGACCGCGAGCTCACCCATGTGCACTGCGACCTGGTGGAAACCGCCCACGTGCAAGGTGGCCAGATGGCCGCCGAACACCTGCTGCAGCTAGGCCACCGGCGCATTGCCTGCATTGGTGGGCCCGCCGACCTGAGCTCCAGCGCGCAGCGCATCCAGGGCTGGCGCAATGCGCTGGCCGCAGCCGGCTTGGCGGAAGAGGCCAGCAACTTGCTGTGGCACAGCGACTTCACCAGCCAGGGCGGCTTTAGCGCCATGCAGGCGATTCTGCAATCGTCTCAGCCACCCAGCGCCGTGTTCGTCTGCAACGACCTGATGGGCATAGGCGCGCTCAGCGCCGCCCACGAGGCCGGGGTGCGCGTACCGCAAGACCTGTCGCTGGTCGGCTTCGACGACATCGAGCTGGCGCGCTTCACCAGCCCACCACTGACCACCATCGTCCAGCCCAAGCAGCGCATCGGCATGCTGGCCGTGGACATGCTGCTGGAACGCATACAGGGTGGGCGGCTGGATGCCAAACAAGTTCTTTTGCAGCCCACGCTGACCGTGCGCGCGTCCACCGCACCCTATTCAAAACAATGAAACGTACCACCCTCCTCCACGCAGAACTTTCCCAGGTCATTGCCAGCATGGGCCATGGCGACATGCTGGTGCTGGGCGATGCGGGCCTGCCCATCCCCTTCGGCCCCGGCGCGCCGCAGCGCATCGACCTGGCCGTCTGCCCCGGCACACCGGGACTGCAAGAAGTACTGAAGGCCGTGCTGAGCGAGCTGCAGGTAGAGGCCAGCATCATCGCCACCGAGGCCCTGGTCGGCGACGAACGCCAACTGCCCGCCTGGTGTGCCGACCAGTTGCCCACCAAACCAGCCAACCTCAGCCATGCCGACTTCAAAAAGCTCTGTAGCCAGGCCCGTGCCATGGTGCGCACCGGCGAATGCACACCCTACGCCAACATCATCTTGGTCGCCGGCGTCGCGTTCTAGCTATCGAAACAATAGCTGCTGACGCAGGCAGAATCTGCGCCAGCAGCCTGTTCTTATCAAATCGTAACGGCACGGTACGCCGGCGGCGCTTTCCGCTACAGTGGGTCGCACCATGCCGTCCCAGCGCCTTCACCTCCCTCTGACCACAGCCCTGCTGCGCTGGGCCGGGGCGCTGATCTGCGCAGTACTGACAGGCTGCGCATCGCTGCCCAGCACGGTAGACCGGCCGGTGTCCACGGCCCTGGCCCAACCCGAAGACACGCGGCTAGGCGCGCTGGTGGCCGCGCGGGCGCAGCAGGCGGGCACACGCAACGACTCGGGTTTTGCGCTGGTGGGCGATGCCCAGCAGGCCTTCAGCAGCCGCATGGCCTTGATCCAGGCGGCGCAAAAAACGCTGGACCTGCAGTACTACGCCATCTTTGCCGACGACACCACCGAGCGCCTGTTAGCTGCACTACGCGATGCCGCCCACCGGGGTGTACGCATCCGCATCCTGCTGGACGACTTCAACACCTCGGGCAAGAACGCCCAGGTGCTCAAGCTGGCGTTTGAAAGGAACATCGACCTGCGCCTGTTCAACCCGTTGCCGGGTGGCCGCGGCTCCATGGCGCTGCGGGTGCTGAGCAACCTGAAAGACACGGCGCGCATGCAGCGGCGCATGCACAACAAGATGCTGGTGGCCGACAACGCGGTGGCCATCACCGGCGGGCGCAACCTGGGCGAAACCTATTTCGGCCAGAGCCAGGACAGCAACTTCATCGACATTGACATGCTGGCAGCAGGCCGCATGGCCCGCGAACTCTCGCGCAGCTTCGACCAGTACTGGAACAACCCGCTGGCCTACCCCGTGGAATCGCTGATGACGGAGCAAGAAATCGAGGCCCTGAAGCCCCCGCCAGAGCCCGTATCCGCAGATGCGGCACCCGCCCCGCCCGCATTGCCCGGAACCATGGACCTCGGCAGCTTCCGCTGGACCTGGGCGCCGTCTGCACTGCTGGTGGACAAGCCTTCCAAGATCGCGGCCGACGCCGACACCACCGATGCCCAGCAGGACACCGCTGTCGATGGGCTGCTACAGCTGATGGGGCAGGCCCAGCGCACGCTGCTGATCGTGTCGCCCTACTTCGTGCCCGGCGAGCGCATGCTCAAGGCCTTTGCCGACCTGCGCCGGCGCGGCGTGCAAATACGTGTGCTGACCAATTCACTGGCCTCGACCGACGCGCCCGCCGCCCATGTCGGCTACGCACGCTACCGCAAGGCCCTGCTCGGCCTGGGCATCGCGCTGTATGAAATGCGGGCCGAGCAAAAGGGCACGTTCCGCCGTCTGGGGACCACAGCCCTGGGCAGCGGCAACAGCGGTACACGCGCCAGCCTGCATTCCAAGATGGTGGTGGTGGACGACAGCTGGCTGGTGGTGGGCTCAATGAACCTGGACCTGCGCTCGCAGCTGCAAAACAGCGAGGTGGCCATCATCGTCCGCAGCAGCGCCATCTCCGCCGAAGCCACGCGCCTGGTCGAGCCCACGCTGGCCCATGGTGCTTACCACGTCGAACTGCAGGACCAGCGGCTGCTATGGCGTGCGCCGCCCGGTGCCGCGTTCTCTGATGCCCGCAACGAGCCAGACGCCAGCCTGGGCCTGCAATTCTTCACCACGCTGATGGCACCGTTTGCACCCGATGAAATGCTATAAAAAGAGAGCTTACAGCGCAGATTCCACCAGCGGCACAGGCCCAAAAGGCCTGAATATCCACCTGCCTCAGATCGCAACCACGCACATTAAAGACCCCGTTCGCCCTGAGCCTGTCGAAGGGCTTGCTAATAGAGCCCTTCGACAGGCTCAGGGCGAACGGTTCTGGTGGTGTGTCTGAGCCAAGTATCGAATCAGGCCAAAAGGCTAAAAAGTCAGCCTGGGTTGCGGGGCCGGTACCACTTGGTCAACTCAACGCTGGCAATGCACACCGCCAGCCAGGCCGTGCCAGATGCAAAGCCGGCCAGCACGTCGCTGGCAAAGTGCACCCGCAAAAACACCCGGCTGGTGCCTATGCTGAAAGCCAGCGCCGCAGCCGCCAGCACCAGGGGCAGGTGCCAGCGGCTGGGCAGAAAGCGCGCCAGCACATAGGCCAGCATGCCGTAGACCACCACCGAGCCCGAACTGTGGCCGCTGGGGAAGCTGTAGCCCTGGGCCATCACCAGGCCGTCCTCGTGCAGCGGCCGCACGCGGGCGAAGATCTGTTTCAGCGTGGTGTTCAGCGCGCCGTTGCCGGCCACCGCCAGTACCCAGCCCAGGGCCAGCCAACGCCGTCCGCGCCACACCAGCGCGGCCGCCACCAGCACGCAGATCGCCACCAGGGTTTCGGTATTCGCCAGTACCGTGAGCCAGGCCGCGGCCTGGGCCACCGCTAAAGGCAGGTGCAGGCGCAAACTATCAGCCAGTGCCTGGTCGACCAGGCCCAGGCCGGCATCGGCACCCAGGGCCTCGGCCAGCTCGGCAAACACCCAGGCGGCCGCCACGATCACCGCAAAGCCCCCGGCCAGGCGCACGGCCAGGTAGAGCGATGGCGGCAGGCTGCTTTCTTCGCGCGGCACGTGGTAGCGCCGCAGCAACCACCAGCTGGTGCCGCACAGCAGCAACAAGAGCAGCAGCAAGCCGGCGTACAGCGGCACGGCGTGGGCGCCGGCTTGCTGGGCCCAGGCTAGCAGCGGCTCTGCATCATTCGGCATGGAGGTTTCTTTCTCTGTCTACTTGCAGGGAATAGGTCTTGGCACACACGAATGCGGCGCTGGCTGCGGCGTAATCCCATTGCTCCACCGCGCAGCGGGCTTGGAGGGGCGACCAGCGCAGCAAGTTCACTGAATTGGGCACACCGGCCCGCACCCGCGACGACACGGCCGTGCCGGCCTGCACCACCCACATCGCCCGCGCCAGGCCGGCCAGCGGCGCCACATAGGGCAGATGGATGTGGCCACCCAGCACCAGGTCAGCCCCGGCGCGGGCCCAGGCACTCTGCGCAGCGGCATGGCCGTGCAGGCAGTCGCCCACATCGCGCGCGCGCGCCACTTCCAGCGGCTGGTGCACCACCACCACCCGCAGCTGTGCCGGTGTGGCACCGACCAGCCACTGGCCCACACGGTCGATCTGCGCGGCCGACACCGCACCGTCGATATGCCGGTAGGGCCGCGTGGTGTTCACGCCCACCACCAGTAACTCGGGCGATGCAAAAACCGGCTGCAGATCGGCACCAAACGCGGCACTGTGCCGCGCATAGGGCTGCACCAGGCGCTGCCACAGGCTCAGCGGAATATCGTGGTTGCCAGGAATAGCCAGCACCGGCGCGCCCAGCCGGTCCAGCAGCGCCCGCGCCGCGCGGAACTGGTCCGCGCGCGCGCGCTGGGTGATGTCGCCCGACAGCACCACCAGGTCTGGCGGCTGCGCACGGGCCAGGTCCACCAGCGCCTCCACCACCGGCGCCTGCTCGGTGCCGAAGTGCGTGTCCGAAATGTGCAGCAGCAGTGTCATACAGGACCGGCAGCGCCATCGGGCGCAACCGGCTTCAGCAAGTACAGCGGCTGCGGCGCCACGCGGAATTCCAGCGGCGTGCGCATGCGCGTGACCTCGCCGTCAAACGCCACCTTCATCTTGCGCAGTCTGGGCTTGACCACCATGTGCGAGAAGGCAAAGCTCTCCACCGTGTCGGCCTCGCCCAGCGTGCCCAGGGCACCGCGCAGCATCAGGCCCGCCATGGCCCAGGTGCTGATGGGTTTGAGCATGACGGCGGCAACGCTGCCTGCATCCAGAGCGCGCGGCGGTTGCGCGCCAGCCCCCTCACCACCGCCCTCGCCCAATTGCAGGCCCACCTGCTCCAGCTGCAGCCGGTTATTGCCGACGAACAACGTGGGCGTGCGCACATCCCGCAGCACGCCGCCCTGGTCTATGCGCAGGCGCAGCTGGCGGTGCACGCGCAGCAGCGTCATGCAGGCGGCGCCCAGTGCAATCCAGCGGCTGCGGCCAAAGCGCGACTTGAAGGTCTCGCGGTCTTCCAGCAGCACCGGGTACAGGCCCAGGCTGGCGTTGACCAGGAATACATGGCCGTTCACCGTGCCCACTTGCACCGGCACCGGCTGGGCCTGCATCAGCTGCTGCGCGGCCAGCGCCGGCTCGGTGGGTATGCCATGGGTGCGGGCGAAGTAGTTGAAGGTGCCCAGCGGCACCACGCCCATGGCGCAGCCCGCCGCGTGCGCGGCCTGGGCCACGGCATTGATGGTGCCGTCGCCGCCCACCGCCACCACGGCCGAATGCGTGGCCAGGGCCTGGGCCGCTGCATCGCGCGCCACACGCGACAGATCGGCCGGGCGGGTGAAGCGCAGCTCGCCACGCCGGCCGGCGTCTTGCAGGGCCTGCTCGATCACGGCGCGCTTGGCGTCCGCGCCGCTGCGGCCGGATGCGGCGTTGATGATGAAGATCAAGGGCGAGGCGGGGTCAAGCTTGGGCACGATCAGATACTAGCAGCGCCGGTCTAGCACCGCACAAACGCTACTAAAACAATAGCTACCTGCGCTTATATCCATTGCGCCAATGGCATTTTTGACTACAAGACCTGGCAGAGCAAAGGTTATCCACCGCTTTTAAAATCACAGGGTTTTCCCGCACTTGGCTGCGCCCCCACCGCTCTCCCCCTATACGCTATGAATCTCCCCTTGCTGGCCCTGGCCGTTGCCGCTTTTGGCATTGGCACCACCGAATTCGTGATCATGGGCCTGCTGCCCGACGTGGCTGCCGACCTGGCGGTGTCCATCCCCTCCGCCGGCATGCTGGTCTCTGCCTACGCACTGGGCGTGGCCGTGGGTGGCCCCATCCTGGCGGTGGCCACCGCGCGCCTGCCGCGCAAGACCACGCTGGCCTGGTTGATGGCCTTGTTCGTGCTGGGCAATGTGGGCTGCGCGCTGGCCCCCAACTACACCTGGCTGATGGTGGCGCGCGTGGTCACATCCTTTTGCCACGCGGCATTCTTCGGCATTGGCGCAGTGGTGGCAGCCAGCGTGGTCGAGCCACACAAGCGGGCCCAGGCCATGTCGCTGATGTTCGCCGGCCTGACCCTGGCCAATGTGCTGGGCGTGCCGCTGGGCACACTGCTGGGCCAGCACACCGGCTGGCGCTCCACATTCTGGGCCGTGGCCGTGATCGGCGTACTGGCCACGCTGGCCGTGCTGCGCTGGGTACCGGTGCTGCGCCAAACCTTGGTGGGCAGCCCCTTGGGCGAGTTCCGCGTACTGCGCATCAAGCAGGTCTGGCTGGCCCTGGGCATGAGTGTGCTGGCTTCCACCAGCCTGTTCACCATGTTCACCTACATCACACCCATCCTGCGCGATGTCACCGGCGTGGCGCCGCAAAACGTCAGCGGCGTGCTGCTGCTGTGCGGCGTGGGCCTGACCATAGGCAACCTGCTGGGCGGCCGCCTGGCGGACTGGAAGCTGATGCCCTCGCTGATGGCCATCTTCGCCGCGCTGGCCGCGGTGCTGACCACCTTTTCCTACACCAGCGCCTGGCTGTGGCCGGCCATCATCACGCTGATGGTGTGGGGCATGGCCTCGTTCGCCGTGGGTGCGCCGCTGCAGGTGCGCGTGGTGTCGCAGGCCGGCGAAGCGTCCAGCCTGGCGTCCACGCTGAACATCGGTGCCTTCAACCTGGGCAACGCCCTGGGGGCCTGGCTGGGTGGCGCGGTGATTGACCTTGGCTGGTCGCTGCAAACCCTGCCCCTGGTGTCGGCCGGCGTGGCCGTGTGCGCCCTGGGGCTGACCGCATACACCGCCCGGCTGGACCGCCGCCCGGTGGCCCTGCAGCCGGCCATGGCAGGTTGCAACCCAAGTTAGCGCGGGCTACGCCCAAAAGTGGGGCGTTAGGTGGCTACACTCCAGGCCTCCCCTAACGCCTTTACTTGGTTCAGCATGGATTTCTTGACTCTGGCGATTCTGGCCGCCATGGGCGGCTTTGGGCTCAACGCCTATGACCAGCGCCAGCGCATCGCGCTTTTGGGCAGCCACCTCAGCAACTACCAGGTAGAAAAGCTAATGGAAGCCCTAACCCAGGGTTATCTGCGCGCGCTGGGCGAAAAAGATGCCGAGCGGCGCGACCAGATCTGGGGCCTGCTGGGCAGCACCGAGGCCCAGCTGTGCAGCCAGTTCGAGCGCTTCGCCAATGAATTTTCCAAGGTCGATGCCGAGCAGGCCCGCGTCAGCACCCTGCCCGCCGGTTTGCCCTATGCCAGCCGCTGGTGGCCGCAAGCCAGTTTCGACCTGCGCGCCATGTTCAAGCTGCACGCCCAGGGCCTGACCCGGGCGGTGGCGAACCAAGCCCAGCGCTCACCGCGCGACAAGGCCTTCACCGTGTCGGCCGAGCTGTTCTTGATGCAGCACAGCTGCCACTGGTTCTGCAAATCGAAAAACGTGGCCTCGGCCCGCCTGCTGGTGCGCCACCAGACCGCCTACGCCCAGGTGCTGGACGCCGTAGGCAGCGAAACCCGGGCTGCCTACGACAAGCTGGTCAACGGTTAAGGCCTATCCGCGCTACATAAAAAATAGCTACCAGCGCAGTTAAATACTGGGCGGATTCAATCCCAAGTGCAACACAAGGGTCATTGGATAGTAGCGTGCGGGGGATGGTGTTTGGGCAAGAAGTCGCAATAGTCCTCGATAGCCTCGGCCGACGCAGTCTTGATCCACTCGTGGGCGCATTCGGGGCAGATGTAGAGCTCACCGTCTTCGTAGATGAAGGCGGATTAGCACTGGGAGCTGGCGGGCAAGATCACGGTGCATGGGATGTCGTGCACACAGGAGCACGATGGCCGACACGGTTCCCCCACTGGTGTCCGAGCTTCGGATCAGGCCTCCTGGGCCCGGTACGGGTTCTGCCGGTCTGCGGCGTCCTGCTCGCGGAACTGGCGTGGCGACTGACCGATGGTGCGCTTGAACACCTTGGAAAAACCGAAGGCGTCCTGGTAGCCCACGGCCTGCGCGATCTGTTCCAGCGGCTGCCGGGTGTCGGCCAGCAGCTGCATGGCCTTTTGCATGCGCAGCGTGCGCAGGTGGTTCAGCGGCGTGTCGCCCAGTGCGTTGCGGAAGCGCTCGGCCAGCGCCGAACGCGACAGGCCGGCCTGCTGGCCCAGTTCTTCGAGCGTCCAGCCGTGGCCGAGGTTGCCATGCATGAGTGTGAGTACCTGGCGGATCGGTCGATCGGCGATTGCGTGGTGCAAGCCCGGTCCGTTGGGGCTTTGGCGCTGTGCAATCTCGCGCAAGGCAAAGGCAAACAGCGCGTCGAGCAGGCCGTGGGTGGCCGAGCTGGCGCCCAGCCCCTCTTCACCCAGCTCGCGGTCCAGCAGGCCGAGGGTCAGGGGCAGGGCTGAGAGTGGCGGGAGAGTGTGGCCGCGCACCACGAACCACGGCGGCAGGCTGCGCAGGAAAGGATGCAGCGGGTCGTGCCAGAACTGGTAGGCCGCGCTGATGACTTGCGCGGAGGACTGGGTGCGCGGATTGTCGTCGGCCCCAGCCCTAGAGAACGGTGCTCCGTCTGCCAGACCAGCGCCTGCGAATGGTGTGATCGTCATGGTGGTGCTGTGCGTGGGCGTTGTGCGGTCCAGCGACAGCTGGTGCACGCAGCCGCGGGCCATCAGCACCAGATCGCCCGCCTGCAGCTCCAGCGGCGCATCCAGGTTGGGCGCGTGCACGAAGGCGCGACCACGCGTGACCGCGTGCAGGCCGAAGCTGCGGTCGCAGGGAAAGCGCAGCGACGTTCCGGGCGCGAGCGCGTACAGGTTGAGCAGGCGGCGGCGCAGTCCGGCGATACGCAGGATGTCAGAGAGTATGTCCATCATTGAAATTTTAGGACGTTTAGACATGAATTGTGGAATTTCATGCATTCATATTTTTGCGAGCACCGTACACACTGGGAGCCTTCTCAACCACAAACAGGAATTTTGCATGACCACCACCCTCGTGACCGGCGCTAATGGCCAAAACGGTTCCCCCCTCGTTGAGCTGCTCGCCGCCCAGGGCCAGACCGTGCGCCGCGCCACCAGCCGCACCCCCACCCAGGCCGGCGAGGTTCACCTCAACCTGGCCACCGGCGAAGGCCTGGCTGCGGCCCTGGCCGGCGCCGACCAGCTGTTCCTGTTGGCGCCTTCCGGCTATTCCAACCATGACGAGTTGCTGATTCCCGCCATCGACGCCGCCAAGGCCGCTGGTGTGCGCAAGGTGCTGCTGATGTCCGCCATGGGTGCCAACGCCGACGACAGCATCCCGCTGCGCCGCGCCGAGTTGCACCTGGAGCGTTCAGGTCTGGCCTGGAACGTGATCCGCCCCAACTGGTTCATGCAGAACTTCCACACCTTCTGGCTGCAGGGCATCCAGACCCAAGGTCAGATCCTCCTGCCGGTGGGCGCCGCGAAGGGCAGCTTCATCGACACGCGCGACGTCGCTGCCGTGGCCGCCAAGCTGCTGAGCAGCGACGACTTCGTGAACCAGTCGTACGACCTGACCGGCAGCGAGGCGTTCGACCACACCCAGGTGGCGGCAATCCTGTCGAAGGCCGCGGGCCGGACCATTGGCTACACCGACGTTCCCGAAGACGCAATGCGCCAGGGCCTGCTGGGCGCGGGCCTGCCGACGGACTACGCCGAGTTCCTGCTGGCGATCCTGGGTGCCTTCAAGACCGGCTATGCCGAGCGCACCACCGACGCGGTGCAGCGCATCACCGGGAAGGCGCCGATCCGTCTGGAACAGTACGCGCAGGACTTCAAGGCCCACTGGGCCTAAACACCGACCGGGGTCGGAAATCCGTTTTCCCGCCAGCAAGCGCGGTCAGAACTCCGTTCACCACCTCGGTTTGACGTGACCTGAAAAATATAGCGAAACAGGGCTCTCTTGGGATCTGCGCTAGAGCCGCTGAAGCGCTTCGGCACGCCCGAGGAGCTGGCCAGCGCCGTGGTCTACCTGGCGTCCCCCTGGCGGCCCTCATCGTCGGCACCGAGCTGATCGTGGACGGCGGCATGAGCCAGCTGTGAGCAGGACGCTTGCTACACTTTCAATAGCTTCCAGCGCAGATGCCATCTGCGCCAGAGCCCCAAAAGATTCAAGACTTTTCAGGGGCTTGCACTACCAGCGACTCGCCCGTCATATAGAACTGCCCGCCGGCCACATAGTGCAGGCTGCGCAGTTCTTCCGGCGCGCCGTCGAAATGCCAATGGCCGTCGCTGAAGACCCGCGGGTCAGCCCAGGCGGCCACCACCTCGGCGATGAACAGGTCGTACTGGTTTTGGTTGTGCGGCTCGGGCAGCACCCGGCATTCCAGCCAGGCCACACAGCCGTGCACCAGAGGCGCCTCAATCTGGCTGGCGGCAAAGGTGCTGACACCCAGTCTGGCCAGCTTGTCGGGTGCATCCAGCGCGCTCTCGGAACCCACGGCCAGCGTCTGCGCAGCGATGGCGCGGCAGGGTACATTCAGCGCCAACACGCCGCTGGCCTCGACCAGCTGGCGCGTCAGCGTGGCCTTGTCGATCACCACCGTGACCTTGGGCGGGCTGAAGTCCAGCGGCATGGACCAGGCCGCCGCCATGACATTGCTGCGCCCGGCAGAGGCCGAAGACACCAGCACCGTGGGGCCGTGGTTGAGCAGGCGATAAGCTTTTTCAAGCGGAACAGGAAGGCAGTGTTCAGGTAAGGACATGGCTGCACTGTAATGTCTTGTGGGTACCCCCACTTGGTGCCACTTGGCCAGCCAACCCGTAAGCCATTCCATCAAGATGGACACCGCATCGATCAGCGGGACCGTGTACGCCAATTCGTAGCCCAAAAATAAGAAAACCCCTGAGCACACTAGGCACTCAGGGGATATCTTGGCGGAAACGGAGGGATTCGAACCCTCGATGAGGCTCTACACCCCATACTCCCTTAGCAGGGGAGCACCTTCGGCCACTCGGTCACGTTTCCAATCCAGCTATTATGGCATGGTTTTGGGTCGTTTTTATGCCGTAGGCTGGTCCAACTCGAAGGCTTTGTGCAGTGCGCGCACTGCCAGCTCCATGTACTTCTCGTCCAGCACCACCGAGGTCTTGATCTCACTGGTGGAAATCATCTGGATGTTGATGCCCTCTTCAGCCAGGCAGCGGAACATCTTGCTGGCCACACCAACATGGCTGCGCATGCCGATACCGACTATGCTGACCTTGCAGATCTTGGCGTCGCCAATGATCTCGGTGGCTCCCAGCGTGGGCAGCACTTTTTCTTTCAGCAGATCCACCGTCTTGGCGAAATCATTGCGGTGCACGGTGAAGCTGAAGTCGGTTTTGCCGTCTTTGCTGACGTTCTGGATGATCACGTCGACTTCGATATTGGCATCGGCCACGGTGCCCAGGATTTGGTAGGCGATACCGGGGGTGTCGGGCACGCCCAGCACGGAGATTTTGGCTTCGTCGCGGTTGAACGCGATGCCAGAGACAATGGCTTGCTCCATATTTTCATCTTCTTCAAAAGTGATCAGGGTGCCAGATTTGGCTTCGATTTCAATGCCGATGTCCCAAGGGGTGAAGCTGGACAAGACGCGCAGCGGCACCTTGTATTTGCCGGCAAATTCAACCGAGCGGATCTGCAGCACCTTGGAGCCCATGGAGGCCATTTCCAGCATTTCTTCAAAGCCGATGGTGTGCAAGCGGCGTGCTTCGGGCACGACACGCGGGTCGGTGGTGTAGATGCCGTCCACGTCGGTGTAGATCAGGCACTCAGCCGCCTTCATGGCCGCCGCCACGGCCACGGCCGAGGTGTCGCTGCCGCCACGACCCAGGGTGGTGATATTGCCGCTCTCGTCCACACCCTGGAAGCCGGTCACTATCACGACCCTGCCTTCGGCCAGATCGGCGCGGACCTTCTGGTCGTCAATCGATTCAATGCGGGCCTTGGTGTGCGCGCTGTTGGTCAGAATCGGGACCTGCCAGCCGGCGTAACTGACTGACTCCATGCCTTCCGCCTGCAACGCAATCGCCAACAATGCGACCGACACCTGCTCGCCGGTGGAAGCCAACATGTCCAGCTCACGCTGGTAGGCATCGCCGGGTTTGCTGGGCGCCAGCTCTTTGGCCAGGCCCAGCAGGCGGTTGGTTTCACCACTCATGGCACTCGGCACCACCACCATCTGGTGGCCGGCGCGCGCCCATTTGGCGACGCGTTTAGCAACAAGACGGATGCGCTCGGTAGAGCCCATCGACGTACCGCCGTATTTGTGAACGATCAATGCCATGGAGTGTAGAAGACGCTAGAAAGACTGCCGTGGGGCACGCATCAAGATGGATCAGGAGGTAGCGCAGAGCGCATGCCGGCTACCGCGCCTGAAGCCTTTGGATTGTACCAATCCAGTGCCGCGCCACGACGCAGGGCAAAGCCGGCGCCGATCTTGATATGGATCTTCTGCCCACGTGTCACGCAGGCTGCCACCTGGCGCAGCAGTTCCTGCAACTGGGCGGTGCTAGGCGTGGTCTGGTGCGTGACAGCCAGCCAATGGCGCAACACATTCGCCTGGCGTGCCTCCGACAAGGTTTGCAGGCGGGCAATTACGGGCGGACTACCCACCGCAGCCAAGTCCTGCATCGCCACCTCGGTCAACAGGGATTGCGCCTGGGCCGCATGGGCTGCGCTGCGCGCGAAAGTCTCGCGGAACTGAGGAAAAGCGGAATCCAGCACGGGCAGTACGCGGGCGCGGATGCGGTTGCGGGTGTAGCGCTCGTCCGCATTGGTCGGGTCGGTCACATAGGCCACGCCGCGTTGCGCCAGCCAGGCGCGGATGTGGTCGGCACGCACGCCCAACAATGGGCGCTGGTAGCAAATGCCGTCACGCTCCCAGCGTGCGGGCATGGAGGCCAGGCCGGGCAGGCCCGCACCCCGGCTTAGGGCCAGCAGCAGGGTCTCGGCCTGGTCATCGGCATGCTGTGCCAATACTATGGTTTTGATAGCTACCTGCGCAGAGTCTGCCTGCGCAAACTGGCTAAAAGCCTTGTAACGCGCACGGCGTGCCGCATCTTCCGGGCTGTCGCCTTGGGCTGGCCTCGCATCGACATGCAGCACGTGCAGTGGGACGTTCAAGCTGCCGCAAAAGACCTGGCAATGCCGCGCAAAGTCGTCTGCCGCAGCCTGCAGGCCGTGGTGGATATGCAGCGCCCGCACCTGGCCGGGCCAACGCTCAGCACAGGCCAACAACAAGGCAGTGGAATCCGCTCCGCCGCTGAAGGCCACCGCCAGCGGCAGCTGGGGCGCGAAGGCCTGCATGGCCTGGTCCAGCGTCTGGCTCATAGCCGCCTAGGAATGCAGGCGCCGCTCAATTTGGTTCTCGTGGTAGTAGCGGGTTTTCTCGACGTACATGGCGCGGTCGGCACGGTGCAACGCGGCTTCCAACTGGTCGCCAGCGTGGCAGGTGGAGGCACCGATGGCCATGCTCAGTTTGTGGCCCGAGTAAAACTGGTTGTTCAATTCCAGCAAGGATTGGATGCGTTCAATGACGGCCTGCGCGCCGCGCTCGTCGGCCCCCGGCAACAGCATGGCGAATTCATCGCCTCCGGTACGGGCCACACAGGCATTCGGGTTGTTCACCTTGCCCAACACCTCGCCCGCGCGGCGCAACAATGCATCGCCGGCCACATGGCCGTCTTCGTCGTTCACCAGCTTCAGACCGTTCAGGTCGATGACCAGCACGCTCAGCGGCCAAGGGCCTTTGCGCGAAAGCCGGTTCAGCTCGTCCATGTAAAAAGCCCGGTTGCGCAGCTGGGTCAGGGAGTCGTGTTTACCCAGGTATTCCAGATAAGCCTCGGCCTTCTTGCGGGCCGTGATGTCCACCAACGAAACCAGCACCAAATCCCAGTTGACCAGGTGGTCGGGCAAAACAGCGAATTGCATATGGATGTTGATCAGGTCGCCGCTGAGCCGGTAGTTGACCACCTCGCGCATCAAGGTGGTCTTGCCCTGCCACAGCTCAATCAATTGCTCGGCAAACGAGTCGCGCATCTCGCCGCGAAAGACTTCACTCAGGCGGGCCAGCAACTCGGCCTTGTTTTGCGCACCAAACATGCTGAGTGTCTGCTGGTTCACGTCGATGACGCGGATCTCTTGCATGCAGCGCGAGACGAATTCGGGGTGCACATTGATGAAGGTGCGGAAGTCCTCGATGCCGCGCATGCGCAACTCATCCAGCAGCAACTTGACCGCGCTGAAGTCCTCCACCCAAAGTGATACCGGGGAGTAGTCGAACAAGTCACGTGCGTGCTGTTCACTGGCGACCAACTGCCGAGAAGTCTGCAGCTCTTGCGTAATGTCTTCCAGGGACACCATGACGCGGGCCCAGCTGCCCTCATAGCCTTGCAGCACACAGGCCTGGACCTTCACATCCAGCCGCCGGCCGTCCAGGCTGTAGTTCACCGTCTGCACGGAAAAGCCCAGCGCACCCTCCCACATGGGCAAAAGCTGCTCCATCAACCTGCCCAGCATATCCCCCCGGAACACCTGGTCCAGATTGGCCAACAGCTCGTCTTGGCTGCGGGCGCCAAAAATCTCCAGGCTGCGTTGGTTGACCTGCAGCACCTGCAGGCAAGCCGCGCACTCCGCCAGGCAGTCCGGATGGGTCTGCACATGTGCGTTCAGGTCGATAACACCCTGGCTGCGCCAGCGATCGAACAGGCGCTTGAGCCCACTGAAATCTTCCAGCCACAGCGAAACGGGGGCCAAATCGAACAATTGCGCGTAATCGGCCGGGGATGACACATGGGACACAGCAGAACCTCCTGGCCGGTATTGTGCAGGTTGCCATCGAGCCTCGCCGGCTGGCGCTGCGCGCAGACGAAAAAAAACCAGGCCACAAGGGCCTGGTTTGCGAGGTACAAGAGCGCAGCGAATTAACGTGCGGGCTTGGTCAAACGCTTCTTGGTATCACGGGGCACAAACACCTTGCCGCCATTGCCAGCACCCGCGCCGGGCTTGCTGAAAGCTGGCTTGGAGAAAGCGGGACGGGGTGCATTGAAGTCACCACGTTCGGCACGGTCACCACGGGGAGCGAAATCGCCACGGGGTGCAAAGTCACCACGGGGAGCGCCGCCGCCGAAACCACGGTCTGCACCGCGATCGCCACCGCCGAAGCCGCCGCCGTTGTCACGGTTGCCTTGATAGCCACCGCCGGTACGTGCTGGTGGACGGCTGTTACGGTCGTTGAAACCGCTGGCGCCACCATAACCGCCACCGCCTTCACGGTTGCCGCCGCCGAAACCACCACGATCGCCGCGTGGCGAAGGACCGAAGCTGCGGCCACGGGGAGCGCCGTCACGGCCGCCGAAACCACCGCCTGCACCGCGTGGAGGACGCGAATCGGGCTGGCGCTGTTGTGGCTCCATACCTGGAATCACTTCCGCCTTGAACTGCTGGTGGCTGTAGCTTTCGATGTCGAAAATCTTGCGACGATCGCGCATTTCAGCAAAGGTCACGGCGATACCGTCGCGACCCGCACGGCCAGTACGGCCAATACGATGGGTGTAGTCTTCGGCCTTCATCGGCAAGCCGAAGTTGAACACGTGGCTGATACTGGGCACGTCGATACCACGAGCAGCAACGTCGGTGGCTACCAGGATCTGCACTTGGCCTTGGCGCAGGGCCATCAGGCGGCGATTGCGCAGACCTTGGCTCAGCGCGCCGTGCAATGCGACGGCGCTGAAGCCTTCTTGTTGCAAGTCGTTGGCCAAGCCATCGCACTCGATCTGGGTGCTGGCGAACACGATCGCCTGGGCGATGCTGGTGTCACGCAGCCAGTGGTCCAGCAGCTTGCGCTTGTGCTGTGCGTTGTCGGCCCAGAACAGGATTTGCTTGATGTTGGCGTGCTTTTCTTGCGGGCTGTCGATGGTCACGCGCTGGGGTTCGCGCATCACGCGGGAAGCCAGTTGCTGGATGCGCGGCGCGAAGGTGGCGCTGAACATCATGGTTTGCTTGCGGCCAATGGTCATCTGGTTGACGTCAGCCAGGTCGTCCGAGAAACCCAGGTCCAGCATGCGGTCGGCTTCGTCCACCACCAGGAACTGGACTTGGTCCAGCTTGATTTGCTGCGAACGTTGCAGGTCCAGCAGACGGCCAGGGGTGGCCACGACCAGGTTGGCGTTTTGCAGCTTGGCAATTTGCAGTTGGTAAGGCATGCCACCCACCACGTTGGCGATGCGCAGGCCACGGCAATGCTGCACCAGGCCGATGGCGTCGTGGGCCACTTGCTGGGCCAGTTCGCGGGTCGGGCACAGGATCAGGGCGCCAGGGGTAGCGGCCTTGAAGTTGCGGGCATTGGTGGGGTCCTTGCGCTTGGCGCGCTTGGGAGCAGGTTCGCCCTTGGCAGCGGCTTCGGCGACAGCGGCTTCGTATTCGGCTTTTTCAGCGGCTTCGGCTTCGGCTTGCTGTTTCAGCAAGGTGTGCAGCACGGGCAGCAGGAAGGCGGCGGTCTTGCCGCTACCGGTTTGGCTGGAAACCATCAGGTCGACAAAGCGGGCGGACTCGCTTTGCATGGCCATGGGGATGGTTTGCATTTGCACGGCGGTAGGCTGGGTGTATCCCAGATCAGCCACGGCTTGCACCAGTTCAGGCGCCAGGCCCAGGGTCACAAAGCCATTCGGCACTTCAGGCTGCGCGGTAGTAGCCACTTCGGTTTCGGACTGCAAAGTCTCGGTCACGAAGGTGTCGTTGGAAGAAGAGAAGGAAGCTGCAGGCGAAAAGTCACCCGCGACGTCAAAAGAGTCGTTCATTTAATTACTCACATGGAGAGAACGCGAAGCTGCAATGGCCCGCGGACTGCCCCGTAAATGGTTAAAAAACATCAACCATCAAACGGAGCCGATACCTTTATAGGCCTGCTGGCCTGGCATCAGTTGGCGCAACTTTGTGCGCCAGATGAGTGAAGGGAGATGTGCAAAGTGCACTAATTGATTTCAGTGCAGCCTCGAATTATAGCCCGAATTCGGGTTTCCACCTAATTACTCTGCGGCCATCTTCAAAAAGTGTGTGCGGTAGTGCACAAGTTCTTCAATAGATTCATGCACATCGGCCAGAGCCGTATGCTTTTGCTGCTTTTTGAAGGAGGCCGCCACTTCGGGCCGCCAGCGCTTGGCCAGTTCCTTGAGGGTGCTCACGTCCAGGTTGCGGTAATGGCAGAAAGCCTCCAGCTTGGGCATGTACTTGGCCAGAAAACGCCGGTCCTGGCCGATGCTGTTGCCGCACAGGGGCGACGTGCCCTTGGGGATGTACTGCGCCAGGAAGGCGATGAGTTGCGCCTCGGCCTCGGCTTCAGTGGTGGTGGATGCCTTGACCTTGTCGATCAGGCCGCTTTTGCCGTGCGTGCCCTTGTTCCAGGCGTCCATCTTGTCCAGTTGCGCGTCCGACTGGTGGATGACAAAAACCGGGCCCTCGACACGCGGCTCCAGAGTGGGGCCGGTGACGACCACGGCGATCTCGATCAGACGGTCCACTTCAGGGTCCAGACCGGTCATTTCACAGTCCAGCCAGATCAAGTTGTGGTCCGATTTTGCTAGCAAGGTCTCTGATGACACGGGGGATAGGGTATTGATTTCAGCCATAAACCGCATTGTCACCGATGGCCTACACTCCCGCCCATGCAAGATACCGCCGTTTTTTCGCCCTCGGCCGCCCTCACGCTGGGCTTTGCCGCCCTCCTGATCATTGGTTTGTGGGTCAAGTTTTGGCTGGCTACGCGCCAGATCCGCCACGTGGTCCGCCACCGGAACGCCGTACCCGCCGCTTTTACTAGCAACATCACTCTGGAAGCCCATCAAAAGGCCGCCGACTACACCGTGACCAAGGCGCGCTTTGGCCTGCTGGAGATGGCTTTGAGCACCACGGTGCTGCTGGGCTGGACCCTGCTGGGCGGCCTGAACTGGCTGAACCAAAGCCTGCTGGCCTGGCTGGGCGGCGGCATGCTGCAACAGCTGGCGGTGTTGGCCGGTTTTGTGTTGATTGGCGGCTTGATCGACATCCCCGTGGCGCTATACCAGACCTTTGTGATCGAAGAGCGCTTCGGCTTCAACAAAACCAGCCTCAAGCTCTGGCTGGCCGACATGCTCAAGTCCAGCCTGGTCGGCATCGTCATCGGCCTGCCGATTGCCGCGCTGATTCTGTGGCTGATGGGCAGCGCCGGCCATTTGTGGTGGCTATGGGCCTGGAGCGCCTGGATGGGCATCAACCTGTTGTTGCTGATGATTTACCCCACCTTCATCGCTCCGCTGTTCAACAAGTTCAAGCCGTTGGAAGACGAAACCCTGAAGGCCCGCGTCACCGCCCTGATGCAGCGCTGCGGCTTTGCCGCCAAGGGCCTGTTCGTGATGGACGGCAGCAAACGCAGCGCACATGCCAATGCCTATTTCACCGGCTTTGGCGCGGCCAAACGCGTGGTGTTCTACGACACACTGCTGGCCAAGCTGGCCCCCGGCGAGGTGGATGCGGTGCTTGCCCATGAACTAGGTCACTTCAAGCACAAACACATCTTGAAGCGCATCGTGACCATGTTTGCACTGAGCCTGGTCGGCTTCGCGCTGCTGGGCTGGCTGTCGGCCCAGGCCTGGTTCTACACCGGGCTGGGCGTGATCCCGAATATGTCAGGCGCACCGAACGACGCGCTGGCCCTGCTGCTGTTCATGCTGGCCACGCCGGTGCTGACCTTCTTCATCGCGCCGCTATCGGCCCAGGTATCGCGCAAGCACGAGTTCCAGGCCGATGCCTACGCCGTCCAGCAAACCAGCGGGCAAGACCTGTCTACCGCCTTGCTCAAGCTGTACGAAGACAACGCCTCCACGCTCACCCCCGACCCGGTGTTCGTGAAGTTCTATTACTCGCATCCACCCGCCTCCGAGCGGCTGGCACGCATGGCGCAAGGCGCTGCACAAGGAGCATCGGCATGACCTCCGATTTCAAGAAAAAAGACTGGGCGGCGCAGAAACGGCCTGCGTTGAATGCTGCACAAATCGTAGCAAAGCTATCCCACGTCGAGGGCTGGACGCTGGACGGCGACGGAGCCGAGGTAGCCATTACCAAGACCTTTCGCTTCGCCAACTACTTTGAAACCATTGCCTTTGTGAATGCGCTGGCCCTGGTGGCTCACGCACAAGACCACCACCCGGACCTGCAGGTGTCTTACAACCGCTGTACGGTGCGCTTCAACACCCACGACGTGGGCGGCCTCACGTCCACCGACTTCGACTGCGCGGCACGCATCAACGGGCTATTGGCCCTGTGAGCAAGCACCCTGCCCTGACCCCGGGCCTGGTGGTCGCCACCTATGGCCGGCATTGCATGGTGGAGCGCGCGGATGGCAGCCGCCTGATCTGCCACCCGCGCGGCAAGAAGAGCAGCGCCGTGGTCGGCGACAAGGTGCTGTGGCTGCCTGCGGCCGCCGGCCAGGGCGAAGACGGCACCATTGAGAAGCTGCAGCCGCGCCGCAACCTGTTCTACCGCCAGGACGAGATCCGCACCAAGTCCTTTGCCGCGAATCTGGACCAGGTGCTGATACTGATCGCCGCCGAGCCCGAGTTCTCCGAAACCCAGCTGTCACGCGCGCTGATAGCCGCCGAGGCCGAACGCATCACGCCGCTGATCGCGCTGAACAAGCAAGACTTGACCGTGCCCTTCGAGCGCGCCTGGGGCTGGCTGGCCGCCTACCGCGACATGGGCTACCGCATGCTGCCGCTGTCGCTGAAAGACGGCGGCGGCACCCTGGAGGCCGTGAAAGCCGAGCTGGCCGGCAAGACCACGCTGGTGCTGGGCCCGTCGGGGGCGGGCAAGAGCACGCTGACCAACCATCTGGTGCCCGGCGCGCTCGCCGCCACACGCGAAATTTCGCAGGCGCTGAACACCGGCAAGCACACCACCACAAGCACCACCTGGTACTGGGTGGACAAAGAGGCAAAAACCGCGCTGATCGACTCGCCCGGCTTCCAGGAGTTTGGCCTGCATCACATCGACGCCCGGCATCTCTCGGGACTGATGCCGGACATCAAGCCCTTTGTGGAACGCTGCAAGTTTTACAACTGCACCCACTTGCACGAACCCGGCTGCGGCGTTATGGCAGCAGTCAAAAGCGACGGCAGCGCAGGTAGTATCAGCGACAGGCGCTACAAAATATATAGTGACCTGTTCGCCGAGCTGAACGCCCCGAAGTTTTAGCCCAGGATTTCTGCGAGCGCCTGTACCAAGGCATCGCACTGCGCCGGCGTGCCGATGCTGATGCGCAGGTACTGTGCGATGCGCTCTTGCTTGAAGTGGCGCACCAGCACCGCGCGTTGACGCAGCTCAGCAGCGAGTCTGGCCGCGTCGTGCAGGGGGTGACGGACAAATACAAAATTGGCCTGCGATGGCAAGACCTCGAAGCCCATGTCTTCCAGTTGCAGCGTCAGGCCCTCGCGGCTGTGCACCACGGCGGAGCAGGTCTGCGCGAAGTAAGCCTGGTCCTCGAACGCGGCCAAGGCACCGGCCTGCGCCAGGCGACCCAAGGGGTAAGAGTTGAAGCTGTTCTTCACCCGCTCCAGCGCCTCGATCAGATGCCGCTGGCCACAGGCCAGACCGACCCGCAAACCGGCCAACGAACGCGATTTGGACAGAGTCTGGGTCACCAGTAGATTTGGATAGCGGTCAATCAGGCCCACGGCAGACGCACCGCCAAAATCCACATAGGCTTCGTCCACCAGCACCACGCGCTGCGGATGCAGCAGCAACAGGCGCTCAATCTGCGCCAGCGGCAAGCCGATGCCCGTGGGCGCATTCGGATTTGCCAGCACCACGCCAGCCACCTCGCCGGGGCCGACCAGGGCGTCCACATTGACGCGCAGCCCTTCGTCCAGCGGCACCACATGCATAGGGATGCCGTACAGGCCGCAATACACCTGGTAGAAGCTGTAGGTCACATCCGGCACCACCAGCGGCGCATCGCCATGCTGGAACAGCGCAAAAAAGGCATGGGCCAGCACCTCGTCCGAGCTATTGCCCACGAACACCTGCTCGGGCTGCAGACCGTATTGCTGGGCGATACGACCGCGCAGCAGCGTGGATTCGGGGTCGGGATACAGCTGCAAGCCCTGCTGCGCCGCGGCCTGGATGGCGGCCAGCACCTTGGGGGACGGCGGGTAAGGGTTCTCGTTGGTGTTGAGCTTGGTCAGGTTCTGCAGCTTGGGCTGCTCGCCCGGCACATAAGGCACCAACCCGGCAACAACCGGGCTCCAGAAAGACGGTGGAGAAGAAGTCAAAATGCTACTACTTTCATAGCTGCCAGCATAGGCATTACCTGCGCCAGAGCCCGATTTTTTATAAACACTAACCCAGCAGATTTGCCAGGGTCAGCAGGGCCAGCAAGCCCATCCAGAGGACAACAGTGCGCCACACCAGGCCCACCACGCTACGCAGATGGCCCAGCTCGGGGTCGCGGCCGGGGGTGGATTCGGTATCCACATCCATCTCCAGCGGCAGGCCGTGGCCGGACTGCGGGGGTTCGGTGGTCTTCAAGGCCTCGCCGCCCAGGCGCACATTCAAGGCGCCCGAGGTAGCGGCCAGCACTACGCCGTCGTTGTCGTTGGGAAAGCGCTGGGCGTAATTGCGCCAGCCGTCGATGGCATCTTCAAAGCTGCCCACCACGGCAAAACCAAACGCCGTGATGCGCGCGGGCAGCCAGTCGATCAAAGTCCAGGCGCCATTAGCCACCTGCTGCAGCGCAGGGCTGGCCAGTTGTTGTGGGTCCTTGTAGCGCCAGTAACGCGATACAAATTCACCCAGGCGGTAGAACACCGCACCAGCCGGGCCCAGGCCCAACGCTGCGCCGATGGAATACCAGGCCAGCACGCCAAACACGTGGCGGTGCGCGGCCAGCACCGAATACTCGATCACATGGCGCACGATTTCACTACGCGGCAGCTCGGTGGCATCGACCTGCTGCCACCGCGCGAGCAGCTGGCGCGCCAAGGGCTCGTCGCCGCTTTCCAACGCATCACGGATCTCGGTGAAGTGGTGGCTGAACTGGCGAAAACCCAGAGTGACATAAAGCACGACCACGTTCCACACCACCGCGAATGGCCAGCCCGCGAACCAGGCCAGAACCCAATGCAAGCCCAAGGTCACCAGGCTGGGCAGGCCTACCGCCAACAACCAGGTCAACCAGCCATGCTGGGCGGAGCCCGTATCGAAATTACGGCTACAGCCGCGCACCCAAGCGCGCAGCATGCCGTGGATCGGGTTGTCTCGGGCCAGGGGGCGGACCTGCTCCAGCAGCAGCGCAAACATGATCGCGAAAAAGCTCATCCCACGATCATAACGACCTGCGGCGACGCGCTTTCAGGCCGATAGGAAACGGTAGAAGTTTCGCAGCATTCCGGCAGTGGCGCCCCATATGAAACGTTCGCCATGGGCATCCTGGTAGGGCATGGAAAACCATTCGCGCTGCCCGCCTTCCCAGTCGAAATGGTGGCGCCGGTGGTTGGCCGGGTCCATCAAAAATGCCAAGGGCACTTCAAACACATCGGCCACCTCCTCAGGCTGGTGCACCAGGGTGAAGCCGGGCTGCACCAGTGCCACCACCGGCGTAACGATGAAGGCTGTGCCGGTCAAATAAACCGGCAGCTCACCTAACACCTGCACATAGGCACGGGGCAGGCCCACCTCTTCCCAAGCCTCGCGCAAGGCCGTGGCGACAGCATCTACATCGGTGGCATCGGCCTTGCCACCCGGAAAGGCAATCTGACCAGAATGGTTGGACATGCGGGTGGTGCGCTGAGTCAACAGCACGCTAGGGCCGCCCCGCTCCCAGGGGTGCAGCACGATGGGGATCAACACGGAGGCATGCACCGGCGCGCGCTCGGTAAAACGCGGCTCGGCCCGTACTTCAGGCTGCCAGGACGGCGGGAACAGGAAACGCTGGCGCAAGGCATCCGGCTGCAAGGCCGTGGCGGTGACCGCCGGCAAATGCGCGTCGCTACCCACCACCGGCACCTGGCGCGGATCGAAGTTGGGCAGCTTGGACAAAGGAATGGGGGAAGGCTGGGTCACAGCAGCAGATGGTACGCCCCAAGAAAAAACCGCCGCAAGCTTGACGCTTGGGCGGTTTTTCCAAGGAGAACAGTGCGAATTAAGCGGCTGTTGCTGCTGCGGCCACTTTGACACGGTTAGGCAGCTTTTCCTTGATACGAGCCGACTTGCCGCTACGGTCACGCAGGTAGTACAGCTTGGCACGGCGGACATCACCGCGGCGCTTGACTTCAATACCAGCGATCAGCGGGCTGTAGGTTTGGAACGTACGTTCCACGCCTTCGCCGCTGGAGATCTTACGTACGGTGAAGCCGCTGTTCAGGCCGCGATTGCGCTTGGCAATCACAACGCCTTCATAGGCCTGCACGCGCTTGCGCGAACCTTCAACCACATTGACGCTGACGATCACCGTGTCGCCGGGGGCGAAAGCGGGGATGGTCTTGCCAAGACGGGCAATTTCTTCTTGCTCTAGGATTTCAATTAAGTTCATGGTTTTCCTCTAGTGATCATGCATGCGCCTAAAAAATGCTTTTACCGGGATGGCAAAGCGGCCAGGCAGAGGATCGAAAAGCCTTTGATTATAGCATTTCGCCCCAACGACGCCATTCAGCTACGGGACGCAGCCTTCAAGGCAGCTTCGTCCTGCCGGCTGATGCGACCCGCAGCCCGCGCCGCCTCCAGCAAATCCGGGCGCCGCTGCGCCGTCAATTGCAGGCGCTGGTCTCGGCGCCAGCGCTCGATCTGCGCATGGTGGCCGGACATCAACGCATCCGGCACCGGGTGCTCTTCCCATATTTCAGGCCGGGTGTAGTGCGGGCAGTCCAGCAACCCATCAAGGGCGGGGTTGAAGCTATCCAATTGGTGGCTGCCCTCGTCATTCAACACACCGGGCTGTAACCGCGCCACCGCATCAAGCAAAGCCAGGGCCGCAATTTCGCCGCCGGACAGGACAAAGTCACCCAGACTGATCTGGTGGGTCACAAATTGATCAATGAAGCGCTGATCGATGCCCTCGTAACGCCCACACACCAGCACAGCACCAGCGCTGGCGGACCAGGCCTCAACCGCTGTGTGATTCAGGGCCCGCCCAAGGGGAGAAAAAAGTACCACAGGCGTCGGCGAGGCATCGGCACGATCCGCCTGGATTGCACGCAGACAGCGCGCCAGGGGCTCCGCCATCATCACCATGCCCGGACCGCCGCCAAACGGACGGTCATCGACGCGGCGGTAGTTGCCGTCAGCAAAATCACGGGGATTCCAAATTTGGACTTGTACCAGGCCAGATTCAAACGCACGCCGTGCCACGCCGCTGGTCAAAAACGGCGAAAACATCTCGGGAAACAGACTGATGACGTCGAACCGCATACGCAGCGCCTTACAGCCTAGTAGTCCGGCTGCCAGTCCACGGTGATACAGCGCGTGGGCAAATCCACCTTGTCCACATAGGCCGCTACAAACGGGATCATGCGCTCAAGCGTCTGCGCAACGCCCGCGGCATCCAGGGCCTCGTAAGCCACCACCAGCACGGTTTGCGCACCGGTAGACATCAGCTCCTTGACCTGCCCCAAGGCCACACCTTCGCGGTTCAGCACATCCAGGCCGATCAGATCGACCCAATAGTATTCATCGGTCGCAGCGCTTGGAAAGTTGGCACGCGCAATAAAAATACGAGAGCCACGCAAAGCCTCAGCGGCATCGCGCCCCACGACTTCATGCGCCTGGGCCACCACGCCGCCGGAATGTTCCTTGGCTTCAGCCACGCGCAACAGGCGAGCACCTTCAAAGTGCTTGGCGCCACGCTCGGTGGGGAGCAAATACCAACGTTTGGAAGAAAAAAGCGCCTCGGGTGCGGCGCTATGGGAGACGACTTTGAACCAGCCTTTGACTCCCCATGCATCACCGATGCGCCCCACTTCGACGGCATCCGCCGGCAATTCAGCGGTATCTAAAAGAGGCATCATGGGATTTTGCGGGGCAGGCATGGCCGCATTAGCGACCCGGCTCTGCCCAAATACATTTAATTAAGCAGCAGGAGCAGCTTTTTTGGCCGCTTGTGCAATCAGGCGTTCCACCGTGGGGGAAGCTTGTGCACCAACGCCGCGCCAGTAGGTCAAGCGATCCTGGGCAATGCGGATGCTTTCTTCATTGGCGGTAGCGATCGGGTTGTAAAAACCGATGCGCTCAATGAAACGACCGTCGCGGCGAGTGCGCTTGTCGGTCACAACAATATTGAAAAACGGGCGTGCTTTTGCACCGCCACGGGCGAGTCGAATAACGACCATGATTTATCCTTCGGGATGGTTGAACCATTTCAACCGATGTACCAGGCCCAACTTGATGTAGGGACCTAGCGATATATTCCAGCGTTGAGACACGCAACTGACCACCTAGCCAGTGACACGCTGAAAAGCCCTCCATTATAACGTCCTTCTACATGCCAACCATACGCCCCGCCCACGACAAAGATATTCCCGCCATCACCGCCATCTATGCCCACCACGTCCTGCACGGCACCGGCACCTTTGAAACCACCCCTCCCAGCGCCGAAGACATGGCCAGCCGCAGAGCCGACGTACTCGCCAAAGGCCTGCCTTATCTGGTGCTAGAGAACGCAGACCAGGTGTTGGGCTTTGCCTACTGCAACTGGTTCAAACCACGCCCCGCGTACCGATTTTCTGCCGAAGACTCCATCTACATGGCCCCAAATATTGGAGGCAAAGGCCTGGGACGCTTGTTGTTGACCGAGCTGGCCACGCAGGCCGAAAGAGTTGGTGTACGCAAGCTGATCGCCGTCATCGGAGACTCGGCCAACGCGGGCTCCATCGGCGTGCACCGCAACCTGGGCTTCACCCAGGTGGGCATACTCAAGTCTTGCGGCTGGAAATTTGGTCGCTGGCTGGACGTGGTGCTGATGGAAAAAGCCATCGGCGCGGGCGACGCCCACCCCCCCGAATAGACCCACACATGAAAAATAAAACACTCGCGGCCTGGCTAGCCTTTCTGGGCGGCCCACTGGGTCTGCACCGCTTTTACCTACGCGGCATGGGCGATATCTGGGGCTGGCTGTACCCCTTTCCCTCGGCACTAGGCTTGTATGGCGTCATTCGCGCGCAGCAGATGGGTCTGGACGACCATTGGAGTTGGGTATTAATTCCGCTGCTTGGGCTGACCATTAGCGCAGGCGCGCTGTCTGCTTTGGTCTATGGACTCAAGACGCCAGAGAAATGGAATTCGGCCTACAACCCCGCTACAGACGCCGAGGCGGCGCCTGGCCAATCCAACTGGCTGACAGTAGGTGCACTGGTCTGCGCCCTACTGTTCGGCACCGGCACCCTGATGGCCAGCCTGGCTTTCAGCTTTCAGCGTTACTTCGAATACCAAATTGAAGTAACGCCCAAAAGCACTCCATGATCAGAAAATCTGCAGGCTGAACCAGTAGGCCACGGCAGCCACAAAAGCGCTGGCGGGAATGGTGAAAATCCAGGCCCAGATGATGGTTCCAGCCACCCCCCAACGCACCGCGCTGGCACGCTGGGTTGAACCCACACCCACAATGGCACCAGTGATGGTGTGCGTGGTGGAGACAGGAATGCCCAAGGCCGTTGCCAAAAACAAGGTCAATGCACCGCCAGTTTCAGCGCAAAACCCACCCACAGGCTTGAGCTTGGTGATCTTTTGCCCCATGGTCTTCACGATGCGCCAGCCACCAAACATGGTTCCACCAGCAATCGCCGTGTAACAACTCACGATGGCCCACGTCGGCGGAGAGGCGTCGGTAGCAGCCGCGTGGCCGGTCGCAATCAGCAACATCCAGATGATGCCGATCGTCTTCTGCGCATCATTGCCGCCATGGCCCAGACTATAGGCCCCCGCAGACAACAATTGCAGCCGCCTGAACCAGCGATCCACCTTAGATGGCGTTGCACGGCGACAAATCCAGGCCACCGCCACCATCATCAGCGACCCCAAAAAGAAGCCCAGAATCGGGGACACAAAAATAAATGCTACGGTCTTCAAAATGCCGCTAGCCACGAGCGCCCCCGAACCCGCCTTACCCACTACCGCCCCCACAATGCCGCCAATCAGCGCATGCGAGGAGCTGCTGGGGATCCCGTAGTACCACGTCACCAGATTCCAGAAAATCGCCCCCATCAGCGCACCAAACACCACGTGAACGTCAATCACACCCGGGTCGGCAATCCCCTTGCCTACCGTCGCCGCAACGCTTAAATGGAAAATAAACAAGGCGACGAAATTGAACAGCGCAGCAAACACCACCGCCTGCACTGGCTTCAGCACCCCCGTGGACACCACCGTCGCAATTGAATTCGCCGCATCGTGGAAACCGTTCATGAAATCAAACAACAGTGCCATGACGACCAGCACTACCACCACCCACAAACCCACCTGCACCGTAGCCATCTAAAGCCCCGACTCAGGAGTTCTCGAGGACAACGCCCTCGATCAAATTGGCAACATCCTCACATTTGTCGGTGATGGTTTCCAGCAACTCGTAAATAGCTTTGAGCTTGATGAGCTCGCGCACGTCGGGCTCCTCGCGGAACAGCTTGCTCATGGCGGAGCGCATGACCCGATCTGCATCCGACTCCAGTTGGTCGATCTCTTCACATGTCTTCAGGGCGGCCTCTGCAACCTTGGGCTCGGCGATCTTGGCCAGCATATAAACCGCATCCTTCAGGCGCTCACAACACTTGAGGCTCAACTCAGTCAAGCGGGACATGTCCTCCGTCATGTGGCGCACGTCATACAAAGACATGGTCTCCGCAGAATCCTGGATCACGTCCGCCACATCATCCATGGTGTTGATCAGCTGATGGATCTGCTCCCGGTCAATCGGCGTGATGAAAGTTTTGTGCAACATCTTGTTGACTTCGCGCGTGACGCGGTCGGCCGCATGCTCGGCCGTATCCACCTCACGGGTATAGCGCTCGCGCAACTGCGGATCACCATAGTTCGCCACCAACGAGGAAAAAGCCCGCGCCGCCTCCACAATGCGATCCGCATGCTGGTTGAACATTTCGAAAAAATTGCCTTCACGCGGCAACAGCTTGCCAAACAGCATGGCGAGACTCCTAAGGGGGGATTGCGTCAGAAATATGACACTTTGGGTAAAATCGTGAGGAGTGTAACCGGCTCTAATAGCCGCTACTCTGCTCATACGCCACGGAAAAAAGTTATAGACTGCACAGCTCTTGATTCATCTTGTACAGTAGATATCTACTGAACGATATAAATCGCGTGGAACTTCAAAAACCATTAGCTCGCAATGCGAGCTAATGGTGACTCCCACAAAACCGACTCACCATGTATGAGACCGTCGGTATCCGCAGGATGCAGCGCTTGTCCTCGGTCGATATAAAAGTGCAAAGAGACACATCGACACAGCAGTGGCTCAAATCGATGGAGAGAATCCTGATCCTTTAAGCAAAAATGCGAAGCTGTTTAGAACATTATTCGCCACCACCGTCATAAGGTTCCTTGCTCTTGTCCTCATCGCTACGCTTTAGTTCTTTTCGTATTTGCCTGGGCACACCAAGGGCCGTATCGACAACAGCCGCGCTCAACAACCGTCGTCAGACGCATCGAGCATTCATTCACACGAGGTCAGCCAAATATTTGTATCTAGCGAATTTTTTGGCCTTTTTCCTGCTGGCAATGGGGTCGGCGCACAGCGAAGAGGGAAATGCTACAAAGTTTTACGCATCAGAAAGCGTGCGACATGAAAGCAACCTGTTCCGACTCTCCTCCACTGATAACGCACAGGCCTTGATTGGTCGATCGTCCCCCGCAGAAACCGTTTACGCAACTACGCTGGGTCTCAAATTCGACCAACAGTACAGCCTTCAGCGGGTACAACTCGACGTTAGCGCAGTTGACTATCGCTACCAGAATTTCAGTTACTTGAACTTTGACGCGCTCAACTACCACGCGGGCTGGCGCTGGAGTGTCACACCCCATCTCTACGGTAATGTGACCAGTTCACGCGAGAAGACGTTGAACAGCTTCTCAGACTTCCTCGGGTTCAACCAGCGTAACGAACGCGTCAACACAAGTACTGGCGTAGACCTCAACTACGAGATGGGGGCGAGATGGCATGTCCTCGGTTCACTTATGGAAACAGCACAGACCAACCGCCAACCCTTGATTACCGAAAGTGGATCTCGACAAACCGTCACGGACGCAGGACTGCGTTATGAGTTTCCCTCTGGAACTTATATGGGTTTCGCGCTACGCAACTACGATGGTACCTATACCGACCAAGCCACCTCGAGCGCGAATCGACTTGAAAACGCCTTCACACAAAATGAAGGTGAAGTGAACATGCTCTGGCAAGTAAGTGAAAAGACAAGTGCGAACTTCGCCCTTATTTACCTGAAAAGGCACCACCCCCACTTCTCCGAACGCAACTACAGCGGCTTAGCTGGCAATGCCCGGCTCAGCTGGCTCATTTCGGCTAAATCAGCGCTAAACGTCGAATGGCGTCGCGACATTTCAGCCTTTCAGACGTCCAGCTTCAATTACTCAGCGGTCGATCGTTTTTCCATCGGACCTGCGTGGCAACTCAGTAGCAAAACTCGGCTAGGTATGCAGCTGGGTGTAACAAACCGAGACTACGGCGGATCGCCCGGTCTCGGATTCATCTCGGACCGGAGTGATATCAACAGAGATGCCGCAGTGGTACTGGACTGGCATCCCCTGACTTCGGTAAATGTAAGCGCATCACTGCAAAACTCCCGTCGGACATCCAGCGATCCAGGGTTAGATTACAAGAGCAATATCTTCACTATTTCAGCCAAATTTACTTATTAGCTCCAACAGCTCCGATCGTGATCAAAATCCAAGCAAGAGCAAATCAAACGAAGGCTGTATGACCAAGAAAATTAAAGTTTTACATATTATCAAAACCCTTGGTTTGGGTGGGGCCGAGACAAATCTATTGAATCTCGCTGGCGCCTTCGACCATCAAAAAATCGAAACCCATGTCGCCTATTCTTATGGCGGGGAAATAGAGCAAAGATTTAGAGATACGGGTATGCGTCTTTTTAAATATGCCAATCAAAGCCATCGCGTAAAAAGTTTGCACACAATATCAATCGTCTTAAAACTCGCACGCTATATTAAAAAAAACAAAATTGATATTATTCAAACCCATAATTTCAATGGTCATGTATGGGGATTGATGGCCGCAAAACTGAGTCGAACAAAATTGATCGAGCATGTACACGATTTTCGCTACACATCCACCCAGGAATTAGCCCGGCGGCATGGCCTCCAGGACCAATACCGATTCACGAAATACTTTCGAAATCAAGCCGATCGTGTGATCGTGCTTACTCAGGGTGATGTCGATTACGTAGTTAAGAATGGTTTTGCACAGGCTCAGCAAGTTGTGGAGATGCAAAACGGTATTCCCTTCGATGAGCTGATACCAAATGAATCCAGCAATCTTCGGGAAAAGCTCGGTATTCCCGCTGATGCCGTGGTAATCCTGACCAGCGCACGCATGGACCCAACCAAAAACGTCGATTTGATCCTTCGAATCGCTAAAAAAATTGTACAAGCAGCACCGCAGGTATTTTTTCTGGTGGCCGGCAATGGCACTTATCTTGATGAATACCGCGAGCGCTGCCGGCAATTAGGCCTTGATCGATATGTGCTTTTCATGGGATTTCATCAAGATATGTATGGGTTACTGGCAACATCGAACATATTTTTACTTCCTTCATTTCTCGAACTCCATTCGATCGCCATCCTTGAAGCACTCAAAATGAAAGTACCCGTAGTCGTGTCGGATGGCGTGGGCTGCAATGCTGAGTTCATCGAAAACGGAAAAAATGGTTTTCTTTGCGATCCATTCCAGGAGCAGCCATGGATCGATGCGCTGAGCCAGTTGGCGAATAATGCCGAACTACGACAACTTATGGGGGTAAGAGGGCATGAGACATGCCGTCGTTTATTCAACATCACTACAACCTCCGCCGAACTCGAAAAAATCTATCTCGAACTCGCTGCCTAACTTCCAATGACGCGCTCCATCAGGTGCACAGATTCCTTAGTACTTCAAAAATCCGATCCAACAAGATACATGAATCAAAACGGGCATATCAAGGTTCTGGACGGCTGGAGAGGCATCAGCATCCTTTTGGTCCTTGCAGCACACCTACTGCCCCTGGGGCCTAAAAGTTGGGGATTGAACTTCGCCACTGGTGTTTTGGGCATGGTGATTTTTTTCATACTGTCAGGCTTTCTCATTACCTCGATACTTCTGACAGGTATCTCCGTCCCAGAGTTTCTGACACGTCGATTCTTTCGGGTTATTCCACTCGCATGGCTTTACTTTAGCGTGGTTCTGCTTGCCTGGACCGCATCGCCAAGAAGCTGGTGGCCCCATTTTTTCTTCTACGCCAATATGCCGCCCGAAGACTTCATTCCCATGACGGAGCATATGTGGAGTCTTTGTGTCGAGGTACAGTTCTATGTCGCAATAGCGATCTGGTACAGGTTCGCCGGCACACGCGGGCTTTTATGGCTTCCATGGGTAGCGCTTTCATTCACTGCATTGAGGGCCTGGAACAGCGTTGATGCAGTGATTGCCACTTATTATCGAATCGATGAAATACTCGCCGGATGTATTCTCGCACTTGTTTGGCATGGCCAAATTAGCAAGAATCTCCTGGGCAAAATACAGAGGCTTCCACTCTGGTTGATCTTGCCTTTGCTGATTGCCTCTTGTTTGCATATTGGGAAACTATATTTACTCAGACCTTATTTTGCAGCCCTGCTCGTAGCCATTACGATGCTCAATCCAGAATCCAAATTTTCTCGCCTTTTAAGCATTCGGCCACTGCTTTTTACCGCAAGTATATCGTATGCACTATATGTTATACATCCGATGCTGGCTCACTCTTGGCTGGGTAGTGGAGAATTACTTGAGAAGTATGCAAAACGCCCAATTCTATTCATTGCCTTGGTTGCAATTGCATACGCATCCACACATTTCTATGAGTTAAAATGGATCTCGCTTGGAAAGAAACTGTCACGACAGATACGACAATACTCCACCAATCACCAATAAAGACAGTGGCAATCCAGGGGGAAAATATTTAACTTACCCTGATTACAAGCAAAAACAAAATAAAAGATATCGCCGCTCAAACCCAGCAATTATTAAAATTTGACTAAATACTCCATCCATAACAAACCATACATTATTGGCAACTCAACACATACTTCAAGAGGTCCACTTTGAACATCTACGCACAACATAAAGACGGCCTTTTCGGTTTGCTTACCTGACGCTTGATATAGCGGCCTTCACAAAATCGGTCCTCAAATTTTCATGAATATTGCATTGAATGTTGTCTTACTGATGCCAGTGGGAATCCTACTGCTGGTCTGCTCCCTACTACTGGTTCAAGTAATTGCTGCGATCGCCTCCCGACGTCATTCACCCACACCTGCAACCGCACACCCGCGCGTGGCAGTGCTTGTGCCAGCGCACAACGAGTCCCGTGGCATTCTTGCCACGCTCGACTCGATCCGGCAGCAGTTGACCCTAGGCGATCGCATCATCGTCGTGGCAGACAACTGCACTGACGACACCGCACAAGTCGCGGCAACAGCTGGCGCGGAGGTGCTGGAACGCAACGACGCATCGCATCGAGGTAAAGGTTACGCCCTAGCTTTTGGCGTCGAGCACCTCGCACTCGATACGCCTGACGTCGTCGTGATCGTAGATGCAGACTGTATCGTGCAGCCAAACGTCCTTGACATCATCGCGCGTCAATCTGCGGCCCAATGCAGGCCTGTGCAAGCTCTGTACCTTATGAAGACGCCCATCACAGCCGGACCGATGGCCCCCATCGCAGAATTCGCCTGGTTAGTAAAGAATCTTGTTCGTCCGCTAGGATATCTCCGGCTTGGACAGCCCTGCCAATTGATGGGCACCGGCATGGCATTCCCGTGGTCAGTCATTCGTCAGGTCTCGCTAGCAAGCGGTCATATCGTCGAGGACCTAAAAATGGGCATAGAACTGGCCGACAAAGGCTTCTCACCGGTCTTCTGCCCCAATGCCCTTGTCACCAGCGTTTTTCCAGAGAACCGCGAAGGTGTCAATTCCCAACGCACACGCTGGGAACATGGCCATCTGGGCATGATTGCCAGCGAGGTGCCCCGCTATTTCTTGCGCGCGCTGAAGACACAGAACTCCGCTCTTATGGCCCTGGTTTTAGACCTCTGCGTTCCACCCCTCGCCTTGTTAACTTTGCTCGTCCTTGCGTCTTGCGCAATCGGTGCAGTGGTGTATTTGATCTCTGGAGAAGCGCTAATACTTCAGCTTGCGGGATTAACGCTAGCCTGCCTCGGCCTAGCCATTCTGCTGGCATGGACTTTCTTCGGCCGGAAGATCCTTACCTTCGGTCGTCTAGCCTATGCCCCGATTTACGCGCTCCGGAAGATCCCACTTTACGCCAAATTTTTTGTGAACCGACAGGTCGATTGGATTCGCTCCAAACGCGATCAGTCCTAATGGAGCTTGGATAATGTGGAAGTTGCGTTGGACATCACTCATCGAAAAAATTCATTTGATTGAAACAACAAAAGATGAACAGGCGTTATTGGCGTCCCTGTCCAACGTCAGTAAACCCCAGGTTCTCGCGTTCGTGAATGCGCACGCAATGAACTGCTGTGCTTCCAATCCTGCTTTCTATGACGCCCTTATCAACGCGGACCTCTTGCTGCGCGATGGGTCTGGGATGGCCATGCTCTACAAACACGCGCAATGTGGTCCGGGTATGAACATGAACGGTACGGATTTCATTCCCAAAATATTGTCTACATTCAAGGGGCGCAGCGTAGCTTTCTGGGGCACACAAGAGCCCTTCCTGACGGCCGCCAAATTGCGAAGCGAAAGCGAATTTGGTATCAGGATCACCTCGTGTGAAGGTGGTTTCGAGAACTTCAATCACTACTTAACGCTGGCCTCCAGCACCCAGCCTGACTTGATCGTGTTGGGCATGGGAATGCCCAAACAAGAACAACTAGCACAGTTACTTAAGACTCACGCACCGGGCTCGCCCCTGATTGTGTGCGGCGGTGCCATCGTTGACTTCCTGGGCGGCAAGGTTGAACGGGCGCCTAAAGTCATGCGTCGTGCAGGGCTGGAGTGGCTGTATCGCTTTAGTCAGGAACCAGGACGCCTGTTCCATCGGTATGTAGTGGGAAACCCCGCATTTCTGATAAAAGTGCGAGCGTGGGTTAACGATAAAACAGCCTAAGCACCTTCCCGCCATAGTCAACCACAAAACTAAATGATCATTTAAATCAAATCGAATCACGTAGTAAGCTCGCCTGCTCAATGCATTATGAGCGTCGTCTGTTGATTAGCCCCCATCGGGAGTGCCCTTCGCCTCGTCAAATACCTTGGTAAACATTGGCACAAGCAGCTTGTTTCCATATTCGCTCAGGTGGTTGTCGTCGTAATAGAGCGGTCGACCATCCTTCTTGCCATGGCAGCTTTCAGCCCAACACAAATACGGAAGCGGATCCAAAATTCTGGCCCCGCATTGATCGTGTGCAGCATCTTGAGCTGCAAGGATAAAATCATTGCGCCGATGGTAGTCGGCCAGTGACATCATCACCTCCTTGCGTTGCCCCCACAACATTGCGCGTGCAGTGCCTGGGACATCAACGCTCATTTCCGGTATTGGTCTAACTAAATAGACCGAATGGTGTTTGGCCAGCATACAGGCAGTGCTAGTCAAGTGCTGCGCATATTCCTTCAGAAAAGAGAGCTCAGATGTCTCGTAAGGGTGTGAAAAGTAAACCCAGGGTACATTGCGAGGCCCTTCAATGAATTTCCCAAAGGCGTATTGGCCGTGACGGTTGACCACCACCACAGGTATATCGCTCGGTATTTTTTCTAATTGCGCCAATGCCCAATCCACAAAGCCCGCGCACTCGTTGTCCGGATCCAATTCCGTTCGATGCGCTCCCTGAATAATCGGGCATGCGCTGTACGACCACTGCATCACCGATCCTGGCGTAACGGAAGGCACGGCGGCGGCAACTGCCGACATCACTGCGTCAGCATGGCTGTCTCCTAGGACGATTGCTTTCAGCGGACCACCTCCGTAGAGACAAGATGGCGAGGACACGCCCTTGCCGGCATGGCAGTCGGCACGTCGAAGATTTCGGTCTAATGTTGCTTGGCTAGTCAGCTCAATGGTCGAGTCAAAACGTCCTGAAACACCATTTTCGGCAAACACCGCCCCACTTCCCAATGCCACTATCGCTGCTGTAGCAACCAGAGTCGTGGTGGCCATACCGAACGAAAGGCGACTGAAAAACCTCCGCGCGGGCGTTTCGACAAAATGGAACGATAGATGCCCCAGCAAGCCCGTTAATGCCAGTCCAGCAACCACGAACCAAGGATCACTTTGGCGCTCTGCGTAGCGTAACGCAACACCATTGTCCAATGCCACAAATAGAGTGAATAAGACCTGCTACCTAACCATTGGGCAATGGTGTTGCCAGTCCACATAGATTGGGTGCGAGCAGCGAACAGAACCATGACCGATCCCAGTACCGGCAGTAATGCACGCCATCCAGGCCACGCTGAATGTGCATCGAAACTGAAGATGGAAGCCGCAACTAAGCCAAAACCGCAAAACTCCAATGCCAGGCGATGGCTCACGGCGAACATCGCTCTGCTTGCCATTAAGTACACAAATCCCCCTGCCAGCATTTCCCACGCTCTAGTGGGTAGAAGAAAAAAAGCAGTTGAGGGTTTAGACGGCGTCACAGCAATGCACAAACCAAATGAAATCACGAGTCCAATCCCCAAGGCCCACGTGGCCGGCCCACGGCCGGGACGCCATCTCCAGAGACCAAGTAAAACGACCGGCAGCACTAGATAGAACTGCCATTCAACGGCGAGGGACCATGTGTGCAACAGCCATTTGTCATGCGAGTTGACATCGAAATAGCCTGCCTCTTTCCAGAAAACAATATTCGATACAAAAGCGATACTGGAAACAACATGCAATGCCAATCGCTGGTAGTCAGTCGGAAGAATGAGCCACCAGCCGAGGCCAAGAAGTGCCGCACACAAAACAATCAGCGCAGGAACGATACGGCGCACCCTAGCCATATAGAACGCGCGTACAGAAAATGTATCTCCTTCGAGGCCGTCAATGACGATTTTCGTCATCAAAAGTCCAGAGATCACGAAAAATACATCAACGCCTACAAAGCCGCCGCCGAATCCTGGAACGCCAAAGTGGTACAGAACAACGGCGACGACAGCCCAGGCCCGAAGCCCATTGATATCCGCGCGGAACCCTGATTCCATTTTTTGACTTTTCACCACTGTGAACTCCCCTAAGCAGGTCGTGCCCCAGCTTAACGGTTGTCACCGTTTTTCTGTCCCACAAAAATGTATCAAGGTGCTCATTCAGTCGTACGGAATCGCAGACCGAACTATGCGACTTAGGCCAGTAAAAAGTTGGCGGAGCCTCGGGCAATTTTTGCGGGGTCAATTCCAGTTTGAACTTCGTCCACAGCGATCGAATCGGGTGTGGCGCCGCGCGCGCAGCAATGATGCGCTAAAGCTGAGAAAGAAATGGGAGGCAAATGCCTAGTGCGCTAGTTTGCCAATGTTCAGCAAGATATTTCAGCACATACAAGCAACTACCCTTTACGGCTTGCCGTAGTCTTGGGGTAAGAATTGCAGCTTCTCCCATGGGAAGCCGTCGAGGATGGCCCATGCTGGTGCATTGTTTAAAATCGCAGGATAAGGATTGGGTAGTCCGGCCGCAGTGTAGGACTTCGGATTCTGCGCACGGATACCGATCGCACCCGCGTAATCCCAGACCACAAAGCCGTATTTCTGCGCAGCCTTGGCAATCACTTTCCCAGCCGGGCGCATGGGCAATGCGTCAACATTCACGCTTGGATCCAGCCGGAACCGTAGACCTTCCGGAATCCGGTTCGGTTCATTCTTGGGATTGGAGCCATCCGATCTTTTAGCCGGCCACGAAATCACGTTGGCCGACTCCAGTTCCGGCAGGGCAATGCCGATAGCATGGCGAATTTCGCCACGACTCAACTCTTCCGCAGTGATCTGTCCACCGAGAAAAGGTAAGCCGGTGGCTGTCGTCCCGTAATACCCTGGCCAACGCCCGTCAGTTTTTGAGGCGTTTTGCATTCTCCCTCCCCAACAGGCCTGCCACTGGTCTCCCACCTTGCGGGTCAGCCAGAACTCCCAGACGGTGTCCGTCGACGGTTGGTAGATCGTCATTTCCGCATCGCTGCCGCCAGCAGGCACCGCATAGTCTGGCCAGGGAACCTCGGCCCACTGTGGCACCAAGCCTGGATCCAGCCCGAACTTGGGCATGCAGACCCACTGATCGACACGGCGCGTCGGAACGTTCGCCCCCACCACGTACACAGGGCTGGCCCAGGATTCGAAATTGATCGTCACGGTGCCGTAATAGGTCTTCTTCTGCCGCAGAAAAGACTCCACGAAAGCCGCCGAATTGGCATGCACTGGGGCATTGGCCGGAATGGGCGTATACCAGAAGCTGCTCGGCGCAAAGACGGCATCTGTAAGTAATACACTACCAGCCACTTGCGCACGGCCAGGTAAAGGAATCAGAGCCAACTGCGCGACCAGAAGCGGAACGCTCCAGGTCCGAAAGATCGAGTTCGCAACGCTATTCATACTGAAGACCTTTCCGCGGAAAACTTCCGCGCGACGGATTCATTTGTCAACGAACCAGGCAGCAGGCCTTCCGAGGCCTGTAGAGCCTTCTCTTCCGCCTGCTGACGCACGATGATCGAGCAAGCCGAACCGATCACGAACCAGAAGTACCAATTGAACGCCAGATAGTCCAGCATGTTGTCCGAATAAGAGACCACCAGGTACTCGATCACCACGGTGATCACGATCACCGTGCCGAGCTTGTCACCCTTCATCCCCAGCTTCAGAATCGAGAAAACTTTGAAGTACAACCATGCCGCACACAGCAAACCAACTATGCCGGCCTCGAACAGCCATTGCACATAAACATTGTGCGCCCCCCAGTTGCCGCCATTGGCCAGGGGGAAAAAATCGATCGAATAGTAGGCAAACGACTGCGAGCCATACCCGAGCGGGAAGGACGACAGCTTCATATAGCCGATACCGGACTCCCAGATCATCTGACGCCACTCATAGGAATTGGACGGCATGTTGTTCGTCCAGTAGACCTTGGCCGCATCCAGTTCGAGCAGCCGGTCCCGCACGTCGGGCACAAGCATGGCCAGCATACCGCCAATGACCATATAGACAAGGTAGCGACGCTCAAAAATCAGCCCGTACATCAGGAACACCACTACGCAGGCGGCCCAGGCGCTACGGGTCTTGGTCAACATCAAATCGACTAACAGCACACCGATATAGGCAAACAGAATCCAGCGCTGGATGCGCGGGATCTTCAGCACTTGGCTCTTGGCCATATAGAAGGCCAACGTGATCACCACTAGCAGGTAAAAGGCAAAAATGTTGGCATGAGAAAACACACTTCTCACGCGGTTTCCATCCACACCGCCCATGCCGCCATGCGCGTAATCAATGAACCCATAGAAGGCCGGCACAATGGAAGACAGCAGGACGATACGGATCGTGAAGCCCAGATCCTTCTGGCACTGCTTGATATAGAACGGCGCGATGAAAACCGCGATGCTGGTCATGTAACCAAGGAACACCCGGATACCCTTACCCAGCTCGGGCGCACGCACCGCTGCCAGAGCCATGACCAATGCGAGCGGCAGCCACATCGGAATCACGACGGAAGACACCACCTTTGGCTTTTCTACAAACAGCAGTAATGCGATCAACAGCACCAACAGATTCATCAGGGCACCCGCGCTTAAGGTGCCGTCTCGCGTAGCTTCGATGACCGGATCGATCCCAACCCGTACCAGAATCAGCAACAGAAATAACTTGGCCTTATCCGCGAAAAACAGGAACATTAAAAACAGCGCGGCCGGCGCAAGCACGATCCGAATGAGCTTCTCGTCTATCCAGCTCCCGTAAAAAACGGCAGCCACGCCCATCACGATGCAGAAGGCGATCCAACCCAAGCCGCCAAAAAGTGCCGCAGGCCTGAGCATACTTACCTGCCTGCCACAGGCAGCGCCCTGCCACGGTCACGAAGGCGTTTGAGCACGCCCCACGCCTTGCTCGGAAACACCGCTTTCAAGCCGTGTTTGACAGCCAACCTTAAAAGCTTGGCATACATCACCAGCTTGCTGCGCGGGAAATACTTGGTGTAGACACGATGCCGAAGGCGCACCGTGTCCTGCGGCGCAAGCGCCGAATACCCGCCGGTCAGAAACTCAGTCATGATCACATCGACATACTGGAAAACCTTGCCGGCCTTCAACAGGCGCAGGCCCAGGTCGTAGTCGGCGGCCACGCGTTCAGTGGCGTCGAGGCCGTATTCCTTTTGCAGGGACGCACGTACGAAGCACGACTGGTGGCAGAAGCCCAGGCCGTCCTCCATCGTGGCCGCCGGCACCGCGCGCTCGACCCAGCGGTAGTCCTCGTACACATAGATGCTGTCGCCGTAAATCACATCGCAACTCCTCCAGTCGCAAGACTGGAAGGAGCGCGAAATCACGCTGTCGTCCACGAAAAAGTCGCCGGCATTCTGGAACAAAATCCACTCGCCGGTCGCGAGCTCCGCCCCCTTGTTCATGGCCTGGTAGATGCCGCCGTCTTTACCGCTGACCAGCGTTGTAATGCCATCGCGGTACTTGGCCACCACGTCCAGCGTGCCGTCGGTGGAAAGGCCATCAACGACGATGTATTCGAGGTTCGGATAGTCCTGGTTAATCACGCTCTGCAGCGTGCGCTCGATCAGGTCCACGGCATTGAGCACCACGGTAATCACCGTGACTTTCGGCAATGGAGCCTGCAACTCTGCTGTGGCGCTGGCAAGTGTCATGAAAGTCTCTCTCAATGCTTCAATACGATTCGTTCAACAAGCGCTTTTTCAGCCCGCGCACCCACACATAGCGGAAAAAATACCATGCATATTCAAGCGAAGCAAAATGCTTACGCTGCATTCGGTTGACTTCCTTGCGCGTGACCCGAACATGCTGGTTGCTGCGCCCAAGGCAGGAGTAGAAAGCAATGTTGCGCTCGAGAAAATAGAAATCCCGGCCGCCATTTCTTTTGAAGGCACGAATGATCCACTCATAGTCGGCGGAATACTTGTAGGCCTTGTCAAAGATTCCCAAATGGGAAAACAGCGAACGCCGAACGAACACGGCCTGGTGGCAAAACGAGTTGTGCAAAAACTCCGAGACCGAGCGCTTCTTGAAAGCACGGGCCGGAAAACTCAACCGCCCACCCGGCTCGTCTTCAAGGATCACATTGCCGTAAACAAAAGTCCTCGACGTGTCTTCCTCGAACGCTCGGCCGACGTCGGCCAGCACACGATCATCAGCAAACGAATCGTCGGCATTCAGGAAATATACGATTTCACCAGTCGCAAGGCCGATGCCCTTGTTCATGGCATCGAAGATGCCGCCGTCTTTTTCAGAGACGATTTTGCTAATACGTTCAGCGTACTTGTTGACGATCGCCATAGTGCTATCGGTGGAAGCACCATCTATCACCACGTATTCCACATTCGCGTCCTGCTGGGACATCACGGACTGAATCGTCCGCTCGATGCTCTTTGCAGCATTGAAGCAGACAGTGACCACCGAAATTTTGATTTGCGACATGAAAGCTACCTTATCCTTAGTTCACGTTGCCAACGCATTGCACGACGATTTCTTCGTAAGTTTTTGCAAAATCCTGCCGTGCGGCCTTGTAAGACGGCGAGAAAGCAGGCTCCGTACCAACCGGCGGCGCCAGCTTGGCTTTTTCCATCGCCAACTGCATTTTTTCAGCCAAATCATGCGCATTGGCAGGATCGAAAAAGATGCCCTTGTCTGGATTTTGCTCCAGATGAACTGGCAAATTGGACAACAAAACCATCTTGTCGAGCGCCTTTGCTTCTTCTACGCTCGAACTCCAGCCCTCGAATAGCGAGGGATTCATGATCGCCAGCGCATGGTGCATCAGCGACAGCAAGTCCTCGTAGGGAACCAGGCCCAACACCTTGAACGAATCCGCCAAGCCGCTTTGTTCGACCCGCACCATCAGGTCGCTGAAATGATTCGGGTGCCGGTAGTCCTCAGTGCTGCCGGTCATCACCACCATCGCCTCAACGCCCTTCGCCTTCAGCTCAATCAAAGCATCCAGAATGAGCTTGTGGTTCTTGTGGATCCAGAATTGATTGGGCACGTAGAAAAACGGCACGCGAAACTGGTACTTCTTTTGAAGCTCTTCAATCGGCATTACGGCAGCCGACGCATCCACCGCCGGCACAAAACGCAGCACGCGCGACTTGGGTACGGCGGCCGGCGCAAAGGCCGCCAGATCGCTGCGTGCGGCCTCGCTGCTGAGCACGATGCAGTCGCAATCGCGAGCGATGAGGTTGAAAGCCTCATTGCGCATCGCATGTTCCCGCTTGTTGAAGAAGGCCGGTAGGTAGACATGCTGGAAGTCAGGAATCCAGGCGATGGTTTTCACCCCGCCGTGGCGCAGAGGTCCGGAATGAGAAAGAACCTTGACCCCATGGCGGGCCAGCAACATGCCGAGCAACGGGTCTCGACCTGGCAACAGGAGATTCAATCGCCGACGCACCCGCGCCGCCAAGTAGCCCTCATCCAGCAGGGTGGTCTTGACGATTTCGGCATCGCGAAAATTGGCCAGCATCTTCTCGGGTGTCTTGGTGCCCGCGAAAAGCACCGGCTGCACCTGCCTGCCGGGCAATTGGGCCAGCGCCGAAAACAAATTTCGCAGATAGTTGACACTGCCGAGAAAACTCGGGCCCTCGATCACAAAACCGACTCGTATCATGGTTGGCGCCCCTTGAACCAGTTCACATAGCGGGCCATGCCGTCGCGCCACCCGACCATGGGTTTCCAGTCCCAGGCCGTGGCCGCGTTGACATCGGCGTGGTAGCCCACCGGATCGCCCGGCCGCGGCGTCCCGCTGAAACCCAGCTCCGCGTTGTTGCCATAGGTACGGAACACCTCTTCCAATACCTCACGCACGGCCAGACCCTCACCACTGCCGCCATTTACCACCGGGCAGGACGGCGCCGCCTGGCGCGCAGCCGCCAGAAGCAGACTGGCGGCATCGCTTACATGCAGCCAGTCGCGCAACTCCGCGCCTGTGCCGAAGAAGTTGCTGTCGCCCCGCGCGGCCTTGGAGCAGGCGTCCCACAGCAGCTGCTTCTGCAGACCTTCACCATAAACCGAGAAGAAACGCACGATCGCTACCGCCACACCGAAGTGGCCGGCATAAGACCTACACAAATCCTCCGCCATGAGCTTGTGAACGCCATAGGGCGATGCCGGATGCGAGGCATCGGTTTCGAGAATCGGCAGCCGGTCGGCATCGCCATAGACGGCCGCGCTGGACGGATACACCAGCACGGTGTGCGGCGAATGCAGGCGAATGTATTCGAGCACCGCTGCCGTGGCGGACACCGTGCGGTTGAAATCCTGGTGTGGATGCGTCATCGAGAACGCCACCGAGCCGCTGCCGGCGCAATGGACGATGACGTCCGGCTCACGGGCGTAAGTCACTAGGTCGTCCAGAGTGATGTCCGCTGTATGCCAGAACGTAAGGCCGTAGCTGCGGGATTCCGCACTATCCCAGGAGCCATGCCCCATACCGATGACCAAATAACCTGCTGATGCAAATTGACGTGCCACATGACGACCCAGAAAACCGTGAGCGCCAGTAACTACAACAGAATTTTTCATTTACAAGTTTCCTAAATCTGCGCCCGCGACAATCCAAGGAATTTCTACCTTTTTCTTATTTTTCTTCAAAATTTCAAGGTAATCCATTTCACTAGGATTTTCATCCAAATCATGCTCCCCTAATTCCTCGATGTTCATCCATTTTTTCTTTGAAAAACTATATCTTTTAATTAATTTTGCTGGATTTCCAATTGCCACAGAAAACGCAGGCAAGCTATTAAATACTACGGAATTTGCACCAATCACAGAGCCATGCCCAACAGAGACATTACCCAATATGGAAACATCTGCACCAATAAAACAATTTACACCCAATTTTATCGATTGATGTGTAGTAGTTCCGGATGCGATATAAGGAAGCGAAGGATCATCAATCACATGGGAACTACATATAAATCGGCAACCAATTGCAGTCAAACAATAGTCACTCAACTCAATAACTCCCCCAGAAGAAAAAAAATTATCCCGCCCTACAAAGCAATTATTTCCAATTTTTATGGAAATTCCGCTTTCTCGATTATTTACATTAAGCCAAGACCCATCACAAATACAACTATTTCCACCAATAACAACATTCTCAAGACCTAATATTTGCACACCTGAGTGGACAAATGAATTCGATTGAATTTTTAGATATTTTTTTATTCCTTTTGATTGCACCCAACATTTAATACGCACAGGCAATTTATGCCAAATGTATGTTTTTATGCCGGTTTTCATAATACGACTAAGGGTAAGACTGGCCAATAATATGCGCCGGATTACCAACAACAACAGAGAATGCTGGAACGTCTTTCGTTACAACCGAACAAGCGCCCACCACGGCACCTCGACCGATTACCACACCCTTTAAGATGGTTGCGTTGAAACCAATCCAGACATCATCTTCTATTACTATTTTTTTTGCAGTTACATTTTTCAAATCAGCAGGATGCCCAGTAGAAATTATGCTCAAAAAATGGGTGTGTCGCTCCATTGCAGATAAGGAATGAGCGACATTGTCATGAATATTAACGCAATGCGATATCATAACTCGATTCCCAATTTCAATCCCAATCATTGACTGTATTCTTGTTTGATCACCAAGATAGCAATCATTTCCAATACTAATTTGACCGCCATGAGGAAAAACCTCCAGCTGTGAAGATATATGCGTGCGACTTCCGATTACTATTAAATTCTTATCTTCTCGTAAATTATTAATTCGACAGTCATCATGAAGAATAGTTTCCAACCCAACAGTACAGTGACGATATTTTTCAAAAGAATTCAACTTCTTAAATTTGTAAAAAAAACGAGATGAAACTCTCCAGAATACATTGTTCAAAAATGAATTTATATTCATATTTTTGATTTAATTGATTTTATTGACTTAACAACGCGAGCAATAAAACTTCTTTTTTTCATATACGGATGCGCCTTAGCCGCCGCACTTAGTATTTTTTGAATAATTAATCTATTATTTTTTTTCTCAAATATTTCATCCGTCAAAGTTGGAAGAAAATTTTCCAATGGATGCTCCTCCACGGCCTCACCAATATGAGTTCCCGAATTATCTCTACCAATATTTCGAACCAAACTTTTTCCTGGAAATAAAGTTAAACCAGATCTTTGAAACAAACAAAAATACCAATAAATAGCCCAAGAATCAGATTTCCCTGCAACTTGAGTATCAGCCATCGCGGAGTAATCATAACAATCCGAGTAATTAAAAGCAGTTCGGAATTTTTTATCCTTAAGACAACGCTCTAAATGAGCACTATTTCTTTCAAAAAAAGACCATTTACTTTCCCATGTTGCCCAGCCCCATGAACTAGCAAGTCCTAAAAAATAACTAGCGTCAACGTCTTGCATATCTGACGTAAATGAGTATCCAGAAATAGAATAAACATTATCTTCTGTTTCATAGTTTCTTAAGGCGGAATTCATATAAGCCAAGAAACCCTCAGAGGTTTCAAGGTCATCTTCAACAACAATTACTCGCCCATAATCTTTACAAAGTTGCGTCACACCATCGACTACAGAATTCGCAAGTCCCCAATTTTTCTCTCGCTCCACGATATGAACTGAACGGAAACCACTCACCGTTCTGATGTAGCGCCTAACTTCGTTGACTGCTTGTATAGCTTTATCGTTCTTCGGAGCATCGGAGAAAATAAAAAGGTCACTACTCTCCGATAGTCCATTTCGCCTAAGGGCTTCAACTGTCCGCTGCGTATGCCATGGACGACCATAAACAAATAATGCAATAGGTGCAAGGGTAATATCTTTAATATTAAAGAAATAATTTTTATTATCCATAATTATTTAAAATCTATATAATATGGTCTATATTTTACGGAAAATTAAAAATGGATTTAAAGCCTGGACTTTTATCCAAAATATTGGTCTTGTTTTCTTTGTTAAAGCGTCAAAAAAGAAAGATGCCAAAGACTGTGAAATAACCGTCGCTACTGCAGTACCTTCTATCCCGTATTTCGGTATAAATAAGAAGTTAAGCAACACGTTGGTCACACCTCCAGTCAAAGTCCGATAAAAACTATATTTTTGTAAATTCTCGACCATATACCAGCTACTACCGGAAACACCTAGAGCAACAAAAACACCGGCCCAAATATGGATAGCTAGAACATTTGCCGACCCTGCATAAGAACTTCCATACAGCACGCCAATAATCATGTCTTTCAACAATGTGATGGCGATCGCGACACTTAATGCCAGCCAAAGCATGAAGATAAAGTATTTTTGAAGACGCGCGTAATAGACCGTGTCGCCCAGCTTTTTACTCGCCACAATTGTCGGAAAAACCGAACTGGCAATAGCCATGGGCACGAAGTACCACATTTCACTGATTCGAACCGCCGCGGCAAATAAGCCCACTTCATGATCGCCCAGCATCTGTCCGATCATGACCTGATCGATGCGCATGTAGATCATGATGGCAAAGCTTGAAAGAATCAGTGGCCAGCTGTGCGACAACAGTTCTCGCGCCACATGCCAGTCAAATCGCCATTCGCGGATGTTGTGGTGATTGGTTTTATAAGCCAGCACCAGGAAGCATGAGGTCAGCACTACTTCAGCAAAGGCCGCCCAGCCGAAAGCAATCAAGGGCGCGGACACGACCAGCATCACGATCTTGGCCAAAGTCAGTAGCAAGAAGGCACTCATCGTCGCGTAGACGGTGAACTTGGACTGCACCTTCGCCTGAAAGTAAAAGTCAATCACATTCACAGACTGAAAGATGAACCCCGCAGCCGTCAACGCCACAAGCCACAAGGTCAGGGTTTCGCCGGTCCGCACCAGCGAGATCGCCAGCACGGCGAGCGCAAGACTGCCGGCCCCACCCACGAGCTTCAGTACAAACGCACTTCCCATCAGTTCGTTTTGTCTCGCAGGATTCTTGACCAGTTCACGGACAACTATGTTGTCCAGACCCAAGGTCGCCACTGCACCAAACAGGCCGGCGAATGCGCCGGCATAACTGAGCAGCCCGAGTTGCAGCGGCCCCAGATAACGCACGATCCAGATGCCGACCAGAAGCCCGACACCCATGCGCAATATCTTGTCGGCAAACAGCCAACTGCTGTTGCCCAGCATGGCTTGCAAGCCGTGGCGACCGTCGAGCTTGCTGCGGATGGTCAAGGGCAAGTACTTGGACCAACTAGCATTCATAAGCTTGCCATATGGTGGTGGTTGTAAGAGCCGCCCTGACTGCATGGCACATGCGAGCGAAATGAAGATCGCAACATTCGGCGCGAATACAGCTAAGCCGCTTTTGCACTGAAATCCTGATAGGTCATCTCAATGCCGCGCTTCAGATCGATGCTTGATTTCCAGCCCATCGCGCCGAGCCGCGATACGTCGAGCAGTTTGCGCGGAGTGCCGTCTGGCTTGGAGGCGTCGAAGGCCAGCTCGCCTTCGAATCCGACGACCGCCTTGATGGTTTCCGCCAGTTCGCGGATGGTCACATCGGTACCGGTCCCCACGTTGTAGAGGCCATCGTTCACGTCTTCATGCTCCATGAGGAACACGCTGGCATCGGCCATGTCGTCCACATGCAGGAACTCACGCATGGGTTTTCCGGAGCCCCATACTTCAAGCTGCGTTTCGCCACGCAACTTAGCTTCATGCGCCTTACGGATTAGTGCAGGCAGCACATGGGAGTTATTCAGGTCGTAGTTGTCATTGGGGCCGTAGAGGTTTGTCGGCATGGCGCTGACGTAGCGCCGGCCGTACTGCCGGTTGTACGACTCGCACATCTTCACACCCGCGATCTTGGCAATCGCATAGGGTTCGTTAGTCGACTCCAACGGGCCGGTCAACAAATACTCTTCCTTGATCGGCTGCGGGCAGTCGCGCGGATAAATGCAGCTTGAGCCCAGCGACAGCATGCGCTCCACGCCGGCCTCATGCGCGGCATCTATCACGTTGGCTTCAATCATCAGGTTCTGATAGATGAAATCGGCGCGGTAGATGTTGTTAGCGTGGATGCCGCCAACCTTGGCCGCGGCAAGGAAGATGTAGTCCGGTTTCTCGGCCTGCATGAAACCCCGCACGGCAGCTTGGTCCAGCAGGTCAAGTTCCTTGTGGGTGCGGGTCACGATGTTGGTATAGCCCTTGGACTCGAGCTTACGAACGATCGCAGACCCCACCATGCCGCGATGCCCGGCAACGTAGATTTTGGTGTTATTCATGGTTTGCACTCATTAAATAATGAAGATGGGTTGTTTATTGATAGCAATGTTTCGATTCTTGGACTTGCTGCCAGTCATGGATGAAAAGATCGGTACGGACCTTTTGACTATCCTTATTCAAGTGAAGGGCCGTGTCAAAAAAGTATTGATGCGGCATCAGCAAGTCTTCACGCCGATCCATAACACAACCTACTGTAGAAAGATCTGACACAAACTCGGCTTCCGCATGTTTCAACTCAGCGGGATTCGATTTGAGAGTTCGGTAAGGCGTGCGTGCCAGACCATGTTGAACCTGTATGGCAAGCAGCACGTCACCCGCGCCATACCTGTGACGGATGTCTAACTCTCGCACAAGCTGCATTAAAACTTGAAAATCTTTGGGCATCCTCCGGTCTCGTGGAGCCCATTTTCTGCATCGAATATCGAGAAGCGCCGAGCACCGGCGCTTCTAGCAGATCAAGGTCGATTACTCGTGGTGATCGTAGGTGCTAAAGCCTGCCAACTTGACAAGCGCATCACGCTTTGCGGCACTGTAGTCGGACTGCACCATTTCACTGACCAATTCTTTCAAAGATGTCTGAGGCGTCCAATCCAGCTTTTCGCGGGCCTTGGTGGCATCACCAAGCAGAGTTTCCACTTCGGTGGGGCGGTAGTAGCGTGGATCAACCTTGACGATGACATCGCCTTCCTTGCACTTGGCTTTATCGCCTTCAACCTTGGCAACGATTCCAACTTCATTTTCACCTTCGCCTTCGAAACGCATGGTGATACCCAATTCTGCGGCCGCGAATTCAACGAACTGGCGAACGCTGTACTGCACACCGGTCGCAATCACAAAGTCCTCAGGTTTGTCTTGCTGCAGCATCAACCACTGCATTTCCACGTAGTCACGCGCATGGCCCCAGTCGCGCAACGCACTCATATTGCCCAGATACAAGCTGTCCTGCAGCCCGAGTGCAATACGAGAGATGGCTCGGGTGATCTTGCGGGTTACGAAGGTTTCGCCTCGCACCGGGCTCTCGTGGTTGAACAAGATGCCGTTACAGGCATACATGCCGTAGGCTTCGCGGTAATTCACCGTGATCCAGTAAGCATAGAGTTTGGCTACTGCATAGGGACTGCGGGGATAGAAAGGGGTAGTTTCTTTTTGAGGTATCTCTTGCACCAGACCATAAAGTTCACTGGTTGAAGCTTGGTAAAAACGCGTCTTCTTTTCCAGGCCCAAAATACGCATAGCTTCGAGAATACGCAGAGCGCCAATGCCGTCTGCATTTGCGGTGTACTCGGGCTCTTCGAATGACACTGCAACATGGCTTTGCGCAGCCAGGTTGTAGATCTCGTCGGGCTGCACTTTCTGGATGATGCGCACCAAACTAGTGGAGTCAGTCAAGTCACCATGGTGCAGCACAAATTTGCGCCCTTGGTCATGCGGGTCTTGGTACAGATGGTCAATACGATCAGTATTGAACAGCGAACTACGGCGCTTGATGCCGTGAACTTCATAGCCTTTTTTTAATAGGAATTCCGCAAGGTAAGCACCATCCTGGCCCGTTACACCAGTAATCAAAGCAATTTTTTTAGTATTCAATTAAAACTCCTCGTTGCAAATAAAACTATGGGCGCCAACCATGCGGTATGCAGCGCCTGCAAAACAGATCCGGGAATGTTTTATGTCTAGCTGGCAACCAACAACATCAACTCAAACATCGTTGATGACAGAGCCCACAATGGTGGCTCCTGACTGTTGCAAACTGCGCATAAGTTGTGCCACCTCCGGCACCAAAGTGCGGTTTTCACGGGCCAGGAGCAAGGCTGCGCCGGCACGTACCGCAATAGTCTGAGCATCGGCAAACTCCGCGCCAGCGGGCGTATCAATGATCACAATGTCAAAGCTGGCACTCAATGAGTGCAACAGCTCAGAAAATATGGGCCTCCCCAACAATTCCTGCGGATTGGGTGGCATAGGCCCCGCGGGCAACACAGACAGTGCTAGCAATGATGGGATCTTGACTACTGCTTCCGTTTTGGCACGCCCGGCCAGCATGCTGGAAAGGCCTACGTCGTTACCCAGCCTAAATAGCTCATGCTGTCGTGGCTTGCGGAGGTCTGCATCAATCAGCAGCGTACGCTCTCCGAGCTGAGAAAAAACGATCGCTAGATTCGCTGCAAGAAAGCTGCGCCCATCTCCAGATCCCGGGCTGACGATAGCCAGGGCCTTACGCTGGGCTTCCGCATCAAACCAGCGCAGCATCAGCTGGCTGCGCAAGGCCCGAAGCTGCTCAACCACTTTGCTGAACGGCGTATACGCAGCCACCAATTCTGTAGCAAGACTGGCGTCGCGGGCGGGAAGGTAAGAATAGTCAAACTGGTGCGACAAGGCAAAGCGTATGTCGTCTTCCGTTAAAAATCCAAGCTGGATGGCGGCCTCGCCGAAGCGCTTTCCCTGCTGTTTTTGCAAACGCAGGATGCGCTCAGCATTTTCAGGTGTAAGCCGACCAGCATCTACAAGGATTGCGCCAATTGAGCGACTGGTGCCCGAGGCTCCAGCGCTGGCATATAGAGGTGCGTCCATTGCTTTCATAATTCTTTTTTAAACAGCACTCAGACCGCCCGAGCTGAAATAGGCGCTTTACGCCGAAAGAAAAAATCCAGTAGATCACGCCACCTGGTAGGTGTCGCCACCGATGTAATAGATGCAAGAACTGGCAGATTGGTAACCGCAGCCAAATCTTCAGCAGAACGTACACGACGATTAATAACCTCCTGCAGCAAAGCAATACCTAAGCCCAGCATGCTTCCCATGACAACCGAGGCTGCGACGTTAATAAATATGTTAGGTTTAGACGGAGCAGTGGGTTCAGCTGCTGGCGTCAAAATGGCAACGTTTGTCTGCACTGTTTGACTCTCCATCCGGGTTTGCACGGATTTTGCACTGACCGTATCAAAGGCGCGCTGGGCTGATTCGACTTCTCGCCTTAATACGGTAATTTGGTCCCGCTCCTGACTTAGGTCGATCACACGTTTTTTCTGGGACTCGATTGCCTCCATCAGCTCCTTTTCCCTTTGTTTACCTATTTGGTAAGAGGTATTGATGCTGCTTGATATTTGTCGCGTTTCCGCAGCCAGCTTTTCTTTCAAGGATGCCAACTCAGATTCAGTACGCTGGGTCTGCGGGTGGTTTTTACCCAGGTTGACGTTACTTTCCTGCAATTTTGCTTCCAGCGTATTGATTTCCGATTTGAGGTTCATAATCACTTGGCTCTGCATGACATCAGAAAGCGTGTCTGAACTCCTAGTCGATAGACGCTTGCTTGAGCTATCGGAAGTTTGCGCCTGCACATTAGTCAATGCTTGAGAAAGCTCACTCAACTTTGATTTTTCATAATCAACACGCTGTTCATCCATAGCCAGAACATTATTCTTTTCCTGGTATTCGGTCAGGGCAGACTGTGCTTTCTCTAACTGATCACGTAGTGTTTTGGCTTGACCTTCAAACCAGCTGGCGTATTGGCGTGCTGGTTCAGTTTTTAAATCAAGATTGACATCAATATATGCACGGGCATAAGCATTTGCTACCGCTGCAACATAGACTGGATCAGTGCCTGAGAAGCCAATACTGATGACATTGCTTTCCTTGGATGGCTTTACATCTAACTTGCGCTGCAAACGACCTGCAATCCATAAACTCAGCTGGCCTTTACCTTTAGTAGCCTTCATCCAATCAGCTTTAATGTCAGGATCCTCATCCAAACGCAATAGCTTAACTACACGCTGTGTCACCCGATCACTATTAATAATGTCAAGCTGTGTGGCCATATAGCTAGGTTGGGTCAAGCCCGGTAGAACAAGACCTGCCACAGGGTCCGGGGACTTAACATCAATCACGACGGAGGTACTTGCCATGTATTGCTTTGGCAACCACATACTAACCAAAAAGGTCGTTAGTACGATCAACACTAACGTGAGCAGCGCTATCTTGTAGCGAGCGCGCAGAATAAGAATAAAAAGCTGAGGCGTCATGATCTATGACCGTTTTAAAAAAGGCTTTCACGAACGTATATCACGTCGTTTGGCATGACTGTATCGGTCATCTGCGGAAAAATCTCTTCCGTAGCACCCGCTGCATTTTTTCGATGCAAGCGAATTCTCTTTTCTGTACCGCGCATAGTGGGACCACCGCCGGTAGCAAGCGCCTGCATTATCGTCATGCCACGCTCAATACGGTAAACACCTGAACGCTGCGCTTCGCCGTAGATATAAAAAACTGGAGCCCGCGGAACATATATACCATCCCCCCCCATCAGCAAAATGTTATTTTCCGACTGATCATTTAAGTACAGTAAAGGTATATCTATCTCTTTACGAAATGGCTTACCTTCACGCATGCCAGTAACGATAACAACATCGTCTCCACCAGAAGCATTTGTGCCGCCCGGTATTGCACCTCCCGCTGCCGCAAGGACATCAGTAACACGCATATTGAATGTTTCAAGCGGAAAACGCCCAGGGCGAACGACTTGACCCAATACCGTCACTTGGCTACCGCGCAACTGCAGCAGGATGATGTTGACCTGGGGTTTACGCACGAAGCCACCTTGCATCAGCGCATCCGCAATTTTTCGTTCAGCAGCACCGACTGGCAGCCCCCCTAATTGAACCGCACCAATTAATGGGAAACTAATGTTTCCGCCCTCAGACACACGCGCTTCAATCGTAAGATCCGGATTCTGAAAAACTTGGACACGAATCGTGTCGCCGGCGCCCAGGGTGTACTCCTGCTTTGGTTGTGCCAAGGCATTTATAGCGAAAAAAGCAACAAACACCAAAAATATTCGAACCAAGCGATGAATCATAATATTTTATTTGATTTTTCCAAGCAACATAAATTAACAAATAATTGAACAATAATATTGATTTGAAAAATATTAGTTTTTCAAAAAAACTTATTTAATTAAATTCCATCAAAAAATCACATTCTCTCGCATTTTACCGAACACAGGATAGTGATTTTTTATTCAATGTCAATTAAATTTACCCAATCAATGTTCAGCTTAATAATAGAACTTTTGCACATTTTTCCGTGGCGCACAATATTTGCACTAGGCTAATTGTATGAAAGTAATACAAGCCCTTTAACCGCCAACCAAAGACTAACTGTTACGCTGTTCGAGCACAAATCACAGTTAACCATGCCCGATAAATAATGGCATCAAATTAGCAGGACCCTCAAGTAAAGCTGCAAAAACTACAGGTAGCTCGACTTGCGTCAGCACTTAAGCTCGACCAATGCTGAAATACTCGATGCCCAATGCCCGTACCAGAGCCGGGGCATACAGATTGCGCCCATCAAAAACAACAGGCTGGCGCAGACGGCTTTTAATCGCATCGAAATCAGGACTACGAAACTCTTTCCACTCCGTAACGATAACCAGTGCGTCAGCCCCATCTAAAGCACTTTTTGGACGTCCCGCAAAGGTCAGCCGTGGCTCGTCACCAAAAATGCGCTCCGCCTCCGGCATTGCTACTGGGTCATAGGCAGTAACGGTTGCGCCCCGCCGCAAGAGTTCTGCCACAATGACACGGCTTGGTGCATCACGCATATCGTCCGTATTAGGCTTAAACGCCAGGCCCCAAAGCGCGAATCGGCGACTTGAAAGATCCTCACCAAAGCGCTGTGTGATCTTCTGCACCAGCACGTGCTTTTGTGCATCATTGGCCTCTTCCACAGCACTGAGTACCCGCAATATTTTGCCGTTCTGGCCGGCGGTCTGAATCAACGCTTTGACATCTTTAGGGAAACAAGAACCGCCATATCCACAACCGGAGTAAAGAAAATGGCTTCCGATCCGAGGATCACCGCCTATGCCCATACGCACCAACTCGATGTCAGCTCCAAGTGCCTCTGACAAATTAGCCAACTCGTTCATAAAACTAATGCGCGTCGCCAACATGGCATTGGCGGCGTACTTTGTAAGTTCGGCAGAACGAACATCCATTAATACCAGCTTTTCATGGTTACGCTGGAAAGGGCCGTAAAGCTGCCTCATCAGCCCAATGGCACTTTCTTCGTCAGCACCAACTACGATGCGGTCAGGCCGCATGAAATCCTCAATCGCAGCTCCCTCCTTCAGAAACTCTGGGTTGGATACCACGCTGAAATCAAACTTGCCATCTCGTTGCGCCAGTTCAGCATGCACTGCGGCCCGCACCTTGTCGGCAGTACCAACCGGCACGGTTGATTTATCAACAATAACGCGATAACCATCCATGTGTTTACCAATATTGCGCGCTGCAGCCAATACATATTGCAAATCGGCAGAACCATCTTCATCAGGTGGCGTTCCCACTGCAATAAACTGAATTACACCGAACTGTGCAGCACGTTGCACGTCGGTGGTAAACGAAAGCCGCCCAGCCTCAACATTGCGCCGCACTACCTCTTGCAACCCAGGTTCATGTATCGGAATGCCCCCGTCTTCCAAAATTCGGATCTTGACTGGATCCACATCCAAGCACAACACATCGTTACCTACGTCTGCCAGGCAAGCACCCGACACCAACCCCACATAACCGGTGCCGATGACCGTAATTTTCATGAAAACGACCCTTGTTTGAACTCTGGCAAATAAACTGTATATAGGCCAAGCAAAACAACCGCTCAGCCAACAAAAACGAACAATGATAACCGTTAAAAATTAAAAATTGCGACAGCAGAAAATCTCGCCTCGCCAAAGACAACCAAGCCCCTGGACATAAATTAGCGAAATTCACTTCAGCCATTCATAAAAAATCTACGATAAACACTCTCCCCAAAACCACAGGAAAACTCAATCAAACCTTATCCAAAAACAAGCAAATCTTTACAACCAATATCATTAGCCATCTTCCCGGCAATCATGCAGAAAGCATAGCCAACCATCGACACTTACTCAATATTAAACTACTGGAAATATCACTCTAAGAGGTTTCTGTGCAGAACACTTTTCAACTCACTATGAGGTCAATATAAATTGGGCTTATCTCACCTTACCCGTGGGAAATGGATGAGGCACAAACCAGTAAGGAACTTAAGGATATTAGAACTAAACTGCACAATCACCCCACAAAACCATGCAAGGCTAAAAAATAAAGCCCCAAAAAAGTTGCAGTCCTAGAACCTTGTTCGATTAGAGAATGAGAGCAACAGCACGCCATACCGCGCATTACCCTCGGATGCGGCGAATAGCAATGACTCCAATCAGCACTAGCCCGGCCACAAGCATTCGACCATCATTGGCCGACGGTTGCTCGGGAGTAGAGGCTTCCGATATGGCATCTTGGCCCACCCCACCGACAGCAGCCCCGTCCTTCACACGACTACGTGAATTCGGAACAAAACCCACTTTGACCATACCGGCTGGCTGCAAAGACTGAACCAATGCATCCATACTCGCGGTGTCTTTTGCCACACCCAAAGTAGTTACCTGTGCTGCAGTCACAGGAACACCAGGATCCCTAGCAGATGCAGCAGATACCGTCTGCACATTTGCAATACCTAACGTCAGCGCTGCCAGAATGTAGATCAGTTTTTTCATACGACAACCATTCGTTTGTTGACACAGAAGCAAGATTGCAACATCCATGCCGAATACATGGAAAACCCTTAGGGGGCTTTTAAAGTTTCAGCAAAAACAACATGCTGCAGCGCAACATAGTATCCTGACTCCCACCGAAAATGTGTGTAATATTGTTACGACGTAAAAAATACTGACAATTTACCCACACATTGCAATCCGTTATAGCCCTATATCTTGGTACATTGGTGCACATTTTTTGCTTCAGAGGTTTTCATTTCTCCGCTTTCCATGATAAACGCTCTTGACAAACACAAAAATTTCCTAAGACCAAGCTTCACCCTGACCAGCACCATCGAGGCCTTCCTGGACCCTTTGGTTACTTTGGTTACATTGATGGCTTGCTTGGCTTGGTACTCGCACCCGTTTTCGGCGCAGTACATCATCCTGGGCGTTATAGCGTTTTCCCTAGCATTTCCTGGCAATATAGGCTTCCACGAATCACCTCGGCGTATGTTGCACAAGCTACTAACCAGTTGGCTCGTGTTCTTGCTAATCCTGGGTGGATTTGGTGTTGCCACGGGATACATGAAGAGCTTTACCCGCCCGGTGCTGATTGCGTGGGCCTTACTGACCCCCCTCGTTCAAATAAGCTGCCATTTCTTTCTGCGCTGGACTTTGCCTAACGCCATGGCCAAAGGTGGACAGCGCCAGGTTGTCATCACTGGCGTAAACGAGGTCGGTTTGCGGCTGCTGCGAGAATTCAAATCCAACCCCTATCTCAATACCCGTGTGCTGGGTTTTTTTGATGACCGCAGCCCTGATCGCATGGGCGAGTTGGACAATGTCCCGCTGCTAGGCCGCATGGCCGACCTGGCGGACTATATGAATAAGAATAGGGTAGAAGCTCTATATCTAGCTCTGCCAATGGCCTCGCAACCTCGTATCCTTGCGCTACTAGATGACCTGAAAGACACAACGGCATCAATCTACTTCGCACCAGATATCTTCATGACCGACTTGATACAAGGTCGTTTGACCAATGTGGGGCACATGCCGGTCATGGCAGTATGCGAAACACCGTTCAATGGCATGGCAGGTATCGTAAAGCGTATATCGGATATCGTGCTATCGGCTTTAATACTGCTGCTCGCGTCGCCTGTCTTTTTACTGCTGGGTCTGGCTGTCAAATTCACGTCGCCAGGCCCGATTATTTTCAAGCAACGTCGATACGGGCTGGATGGGAAGGAAATTCTGGTTTACAAATTCCGCTCCATGACGACAGAAGACAATGGTTCCGTGGTCAAGCAAGCGACAAAGAACGATAGCCGCATCACCCCGCTGGGGGCGATCTTGCGGAAAACGTCGCTCGACGAACTACCCCAATTCTTCAATGTGCTGCAGGGCCGGATGAGCATCGTGGGTCCTCGCCCCCATGCGGTAGCCCACAACGAAACCTACCGCAAATTGGTCAAGGGCTATATGGTGCGGCACAAGGTCAAACCCGGCATTACGGGCTGGGCACAGGTTAGCGGCTACCGGGGCGAGACCGAAACCATCGACAAGATGGAAAAACGCATCGAATACGACCTGGAGTACCTGCGCAACTGGTCTCTGGGATTTGACTTGTGGATCATCGTCAAAACCGTGCTGGTGGTTCTGAACGATAAAAAAGCGTATTGACGGCTGCTATATTTTAGATAGCTGGCACCGCAGAATAAATTTGCGCCAGCGGCACTTTTCTTATAGTTTTTCTATAGCCTGATCGTGCACCGTATCTAGCTGATCCAACGCCACTTGCGCGGGTGCAATCTCCGCCAAAGGGTGCAATACAAAAGCACGCTGCCACATGCGCGGGTGCGGCACGGTCAACGCCGGGCTCTCGATTCGGGCTGCGCCAAACAACAGAATATCCAGGTCCAGCGTGCGTGGTGCGTTCTGGTACGGGCGCAGGCGCCCTGCCGATTGCTCTATTTTCTGTAGCTGCACCAGCAGATCAGGCGCGCACAAACCCGTTATTACTTCAACAACCGCATTGACATAATCTGGACCAGCCGAGTCCACGGGGGCGGTGCGGTACAGCGAGGAACGTTGCGCCACCTGGGTCTGCGGCAGCGCGTGGATGGCATCCATGGCCGCCAATAGCGTGCCCGCGGCATCCCCCAGGTTGGCGCCGAGAGCGATGTAGGCGGTAACTGGTGCGCGTAGCTGCTCAGGCATCGGAGCCGGCCGCGGGTGCGGCACCGCCCGCACCGGGCTTGCGACGGCGGCGGCGCTTCTTAGGGGCAGCTGCTACGTCAGACTCAGAAGCCGCGTCCACGGCGGCTGGCTGGTCTGCAGGCACACGTGGCTGTGAGACCACACGGGGTACACGCACGACCTTCTGGCGGCGGCCCTGCTCTTCGCGGGCCTGGGCCAGCAGGTCTTCGCGCTGGTCATCGCTGCCGGTAGTGAACTCCTGCCACCAATCGGCGATAGATTGATCCACCTCGCCGGCATCGGCGCGCAAGCGCATGAAGTCGAAGGCAGCCCGAAAGCGCGGCTGGTCGATCATGCCGTAGGGGCCGCTGCCCACGCGCTTTTCAAAGCGCGGCTGCATCAGCCAGGTCTCGCGCATGTCACCAGCCAGCTTGCCGCGACCGGATACGTCACCAATGCGGGCGTTGAACACGTCTTCAATAGCATCCTGCAGCGCCACGAAGGGCGGCTGGCGGCCCGTCCGGGCAGCCCAGCCCTCACGCACATCGGCCCACAGCACACACGCCAACAGGAAGCAGGGTGCGACGGGCTTGCCCTCGCCTACGCGGCGGTCCGTGTCTTGTAGCGCGGCCAGCACAAAGGGCTGGTCGGCGCGCTCCACCACCACGTCCAGCAAGGGATAGATACCGGTGGCCATACCGAGCTTGCGTAGCTGCGCGATGGTGGCCACGGCGTGGCCAGTTTGCAGCAGCTTGAGCATTTCATCGAACAAGCGGCTTTGCGGCACATCAGCCAGCAACTTCTGCGAATGCACCAGCGGCGCGGCGGTTTTAGGCTCGATAGTGAAACCCAGGGCCCCCAACTTGGCAGAGAAGCGTACGGCGCGAATGATGCGCACCGGGTCTTCGCGGTAGCGGGTGGCCGGGTCGCCAATCATGCGGATGACGCGGTTCTTGGTGTCCTTGATGCCGCCGTGGTAGTCCACCACGATCTGGCTCTTGGGGTCGTAGTACATGGCGTTGATGGTGAAGTCGCGGCGGGCCGCGTCTTCATCTTGCGGGCCCCAGACGTTGTCGCGAAGCACTCGGCCACTGGAATCGACCGCGTGCTTCATGTTCGCCAGCTCGCTCTTGCTGGTGCGCTCGTTGCCGGCCACCTGCTCGGCGGCGGCGTTGTCCATATAGGCGCGGAAGGTAGAAACCTCGATGACCTCGTTTTCACGACCCCGCCCATACACCACGTGGACGATGCGAAAGCGACGGCCAATGATGAAGGCGCGGCGGAACAGGCCCTTGACCTGCTCGGGCGTGGCATTGGTGGCCACGTCAAAGTCCTTGGGGCGCAGGCCCACCAGCAGGTCGCGCACGGCGCCGCCGACGATATAGGCCTCGAAGCCAGCCGCCTGAAGCGTGCTGACCACATTGATGGCGCGCTCGTCCACCAAAGAGGGGTTGATGCCGTGCTCGGTGACTGGGATTTCAGCGCGTTTGCCGAATTTCGGCTGTTTCGCAGCGGGCTTTTTGCCCAGCAGTTTGTCGATAAATGTCTTGATCATGGGGAATTAGGAAAACAGCTCCAGTATGCGCCAGCCGCGCTCCTGGGCAATTGCGCGTAAACGCGCGTCGGGGTTGGTGGCGACGGGATGCTGGACTTTTTCCAGCAGTGGCAGGTCGTTGATGGAGTCGGAATAAAAGGTGGCGTCCACATCCTGCCAGCCCAGGCCCCGTTGGGCCAGCCATTGTTCCACGCGGGTGATCTTGCCCTCGCGAAAGGACGGCACGCCCTGGATGTTGCCGGTGATCCAACCGCTCGCGTCCTGCTCCAGATCGACCGCAATCAACTCCTCGACGCCCAGCGCCTGGGCGATAGGCCGGGTGACGAAGGCGTTGGTGGCGGTGACGATGACCAGCTGTGCACCCGCCTCGCGGTGCTGCTGAAGCAAGTCCAGCGCCTGCGGCGTAATGGAAGGCTGCACGACTGTGCGCATGAAGTCTGCGTGGGCAGCTATGGATTTAGTAGCACCCTGGCGCCGAGCTGCCGCGGTGGCAAAGAGCACGTACTCGTGGATATCCAGCGTGCCGGCCTTATAGTGGGCGTAGAAGTCGTCGTTGCGCTGCTTGAACACTACAGGGTCGGTCCAACCGATATCGGTGGTGTAGCTGCCCCAGGCGTAATCGGAATCCATAGGGATCAGCGTGTGGTCGAGGTCGAACAGCGCCAGTTTCACAGGTTGCTCTTTCAAATTGTCTCCAGCATGGATTTGACCAAAGGAATAGTGATGGCGCGCTGGGTCTGCAGCGCGTAACGGTCCAGGTGCTCCAGCAACTGCATCAAGCTGCCCAGGTCGCGGCTGAAGCGGCGCAACATGAAGTCCACCACCTCGTCGCTGAGCACCAGGCCGCGGGCCTGTGCCTCGCGGCGCAGCACGGCGCGGCGCTCGTCTTCACTCAGCACTTGCAGCGCGAACACGTGGCCGCCGCCCAAGCGGGTACGCAGGTCTTCCCGCAGCGCCAGGTCGGCCGGTGGCACATCACCCGCACCCAGCACCCAGCAGTTGCAGGTCTGCGCATTCACAAACCACTTGAAGGCCATATGCTGCTGAGCGGGGTTGTACAGATGCACGTCGTCCAGCAGCACAGCCGCCCAGCTATCGTCAAACTCGGGCGGTTCGTAGACGCTGGGGTCCAGCCAGCCCACCTGGGCGGCCTGCATGCGGTAGGCCTCGCGCACCGCGCGCAGCAAATAGGTTTTGCCGGTGGCGGGCTCGCCCCACAGATAGGTTTGCAAAGGACGGCCGGCGTCCACCACGGCCTGCTGCACATGCTGCAGCGCAGCCTGGTTCTGACCGGCAAAGAAATTGCCCAGCGTAGGACTGGTAGCCAAGCCGATGTCCAATACCAGTTGCTGCATGCTCATCCCCGGTAGAACGGGCTGGCCAGGTAGCGCACGCGCAAACGACGTATGCCCACCAACATCACCGCACTGACAGGCAAAGCCACCAGCACGCCGACAAAACCGAACACCTCGCCAAACGCCAGCAAGGCAAAAATCACCGCCAGCGGATGCAGACCTATCCGCTCACCGACCAGACGAGGGGTCAGGAACAGGCTTTCCAGCACCTGGCCGGAGCCAAATACGACAGCCACCATGACCACCGCCTTGATGGAGGCAAACTGCAATATCCCTGCCAGGCTGGCTAGCACCAGGCCCACACCAAACCCCAGGTAAGGTACGAACATGGCCAGGCCGGTGAAGATGCCGATGGGCACGCCCAGGTCCAGACCGAACAGGCTCAGGCCTACCGCGTAGAAAACCGCCATGATCAGCATCACCAGCAACTGACCACGCAGATACTGGCCCAGCACCTGGTCGGCCTCTTCCACAAAACGGTCAAAGCCCGCGCGCAGGCGGGTAGGCACGAACTGCACCACCAGGGCCACAAAACGGTCCCAATCCATCAGCAGGTAAAACAAGGCTGCGGGAATCAGCAGCAGATTCCCCACGACCGACAGCGCCACGCTGCCGCCTAGCTTGAGCGAAGACAGCAGGGAGCCCAGCGCCTCCTCCACATTGGCATTCAGGTACTTGAAGGCAAAGGCCTTGATGCTGGCCGGGTCCAGCGATATCTTCAGTCCCAGCTGGGCTAACAAGGGCTGCAGCCAGCGCACCAGGCCGTCCAGCAGGCCCGGCAGCTGCTCGCGCATCAGAGGCGCCTCTTTGAGCACAATCGGCACGATCAGCAGCGCCAGCATCAAAAAGGCCAGCACGAAACCCAGCTCAACGACGGTCACCGCCAACCAACGCGGGACTCGCCCCCGGCACAGGCTGTCCAACGAATCCACCAGCGGCGTGAGCACATAGGCCAACACCGCCGCCACCGCGAACGGCGTCAACACCGGCCCCAGCAACCACAGGGCCAGCACCATGCCCAGCGCAATGGAAATCCAGGTGAAACCGCGCATTTGGGTGGGGGTAAATTGCATCAGGAGGTGGGTTGGGGTCGAAAAGGAGGGCGGCGCAGGAAGCCGGCTGTGCGGACATGCACACGCAAGCCCTTAAAATCTGCCCAAATTCTATAGGGCTACACGGCTAAATCCCGTCGGCCCGCTTATCTGGGCAGTAATGCCCGCATCTTTCGCCCTCTTCTACACGCTCCGACCATGACCACTTCCCACACTTCTCCCCTCTCGTACAAGGACGCAGGGGTCGATATCGACGCCGGCGACGCCCTGGTCGAGCGCATCAAGCCTCTGGCCAAAAAGACCATGCGCGAAGGCGTGCTGGCAGGGATTGGCGGCTTTGGCGCGTTGTTTGAAGTACCCAAGCGCTACAAAGAGCCGGTGCTGGTCAGCGGCACCGACGGCGTGGGCACCAAGCTGCGCCTGGCGTTCGAGTGGAATATGCACGACACCGTGGGCATCGACCTGGTGGCCATGAGCGTCAACGACGTGCTGGTGCAAGGCGCCGAGCCGCTTTTCTTCCTGGACTACTTTGCGTGCGGCAAGCTGGATGTGGATACCGCTGCAGCCGTGGTCGGCGGCATCGCCAAGGGTTGCGAGCTGTCTGGCTGCGCGCTGATTGGCGGCGAAACCGCTGAAATGCCCGGCATGTACCCGGCGGGCGAATACGATCTGGCCGGCTTCGCTGTCGGCGCCGTCGAAAAGTCGAAGATCCTGACCGGCAAGGAAGTCGCCCCCGGCGACGTGGTACTGGGCCTGGCCAGCAGCGGCGTGCATTCCAATGGCTTCAGCCTGGTGCGCAAGTGCATCGAGCGCGCCGGCGACACCGCACCCGCCACGCTGGACGGCAAGCCCTTCAAGCAAGCCCTGATGGAACCCACCCGCCTGTATGTGAAAAACGTGCTGGCCGCGCTGGCTGCGCACCCGATCAAGGCCCTAGCCCACATCACCGGTGGCGGCCTGCTGGAAAATATCCCCCGCGTACTACCCGAAGGCACGGCCGCCCACCTGGTGAAGGGCAGCTGGCCCCAAACCGAGCTGTTCGCCTGGCTGCAAAAGACAGCCGGCATTGACGACTTTGAGATGAACCGCACCTTCAACAACGGCATCGGCATGGTAGTGGTGGTGGACGCGGCAAACGCCGCAGCCACCGCAGCCACCCTGCGCGGCCTGGGTGAAGCGGTGTTTGAAATCGGCAAAATTGCACCACGCGGCGACAGCGCCCCCGTTGTAGTTGCCTGACACTCGGAATACGGGCCTATTTTTAATTTATAAGGAATAGGCCTCTAGCGCAGACATTACCTGCGCTAGCAGCTATTTAAAAGATAGCACCCACTTCCAACCGAGACCCGCCATGTCAGCTTTGACCGAAGACCAAGCCCGCAGCTATATGCATAAGCTGCTGACTGCCATGCACCAGGCGGGTGGCTCGGACCTGTTTATCGCCTGCGACTTCGCCCCGAGCATGAAGGCCCACGGCCAGATGAAGGCCTTGTCGGCCCAAAAGCTGGCCGGCGACGTCACCCGCATGCTGGCCCATGCCATGATGAACGAGCGCCAGCGCGAAGAGTTCGCCAAGGAAATGGAGTGCAACTTCGCCATGGCTCTGACCGGTGTGGCGCGCTTCCGCGTCAACGTCTTCGTGCAGCAGCAAAACGTCAGCATGGTGATACGCACCATTGCGGCCGAAATCCCCAGCTTTGCCAGCCTGGTCCTGCCCGAGGTGCTGAAGGAAGTCATCATGCACAAGCGCGGGCTGGTGCTGGTGGTGGGTGGCACGGGCTCGGGCAAATCCACCTCGCTGGCCGCCATGATCGACCACCGCAATGCCAGCACCGGCGGCCACATCATCACCGTGGAAGACCCGGTGGAGTACGTGCACACATCCAAGATGTCGCTGGTCAGCCACCGCGAGGTGGGCGTGGACACGCATTCTTGGCACCACGCACTGAAGAACACGCTACGCCAGGCCCCTGACGTCATCCTGATCGGCGAAATCCGCGACCCGCAGACCATGGAGCACGCGATTGCATTTGCCGAAACTGGCCACCTATGCCTAGCCACGCTGCACGCCAACAATGCCAATCAGGCGCTGGACCGCATCATCAACTTCTTCCCCGAAGAACGGCGCAACCAACTGCTGATGGATTTGTCGGCGAATATGCGCGCCATCGTGTCGCAACGCCTGGTGCGCATGGAGGACGGCAAGGGCCGCCGCGCTGCGGTAGAGGTACTGTTGAACACGCCCATCGTGGCCGACCGTATTTTCAAGGGCGCGTTTGGCGACCTGAAAAGCATCATGGACAAGTCGCGCGAGCTGGGCATGCGCACCTTCGACTGGGCCCTGTTCGAGCTGTACAACGCAGGCGATATCTCCTACGAAGAAGCCATCCGCAATGCCGACTCAGCCAACGAACTAAGGCTGAACCTGAAGCTGAAGAGCGCGCGCGGCGAACCCGCTACCGCCGCAGGCATGGAGCTGACCTTCGACAAACCACTGACCGAAGAAGAAATCGAAGCGCTGCGCGCGGAAGAGCTGGAGAAGCAGCGGCAAAAACGCCGCCAAATGGAAGACGAGCAAATGGCCCGCCTGCGCCAGGCTAAGCTGGATCAGCAGTCCCAATAGCCATAGCCAGCACCTTGTCTATGCGCTTGCCGTCCAGGTCCACAACTTCGAACAGCCAGCCCGCGCACTCGATACGCTCCGCCGTCGCCAGCATCCGGCCCGACACCGACATCAGCAAGCCTGCCACGGTGTTGTAGCGGCCCCGCGCCTCGTCGGGCAGCTCCTTGATGTCCAGGCGCACCTTCAGCTCCGTTACCGGCATCAGGCCGTCCAGCAGCCAGGAGCCATCTTCGCGCTGCGTGGCCCAGGCATCGGCCTGCGCACCGGGCTGCAGCTCACCGGTGATCGCCTCCAACAAGTCGCGCGGAGTCATCAAGCCCTGCACCACACCGTATTCATCCACCACGAACACCATGCGGCCCGACTTGGCGCGGAACTGCTCCAGCAGTTCCATGCCACTCAGGGTTTCGGGTAGGAAAGCTGCAGGCAGTACATGCGGCTCCACCGGGCCGGCCTGGTCGGCGCCCAGCTCCAGCAGACGGGCCACGCTGATCACACCCACCACATCGTCCAACGAACCACGGCACACCGGGTACCAGGAGTGCGCCCCCTTGTCGCCACCACTGCTAGCCATCTGCAGGCATTGCGCCACGCTGTGGGTGGCTTCCAGCCACTCCACATCGGTACGCGGCACCATCAGGGATGTCAACGGCCGCTCGTCCAGGCGAAACACGTTCTGCACCATCAGATGCTCATGCTCTTCGATCACGCCGGCGTCCACGCCCTCTTCCAGGCTGGCAACGATTTCCTCTTCGGTCACGGACCGGCCCGCTGCGTTGTCGATGCGCAGCAGCTTCAACACGGCCTGGGTGCTGAAGGACAGCAAACGCACAAACGGCTTGGCAGCCGTAGCCACCCACGCCATAGGCCGCGACACATAGCGCGCCACCAGTTCAGGATGTAGCTGGCCAATGCGCTTTGGCACCAACTCACCAAACACGATGGTCACAAAGGTAATCACCGTCACCACAATCACCGTGGCAGACACATCCGCCGCCCGTGCCGCCACACCCCAGTGCTGGATCCAGGCCGACACGCCATCGCTGAACGCGGCCTCACCCAAAATACCGTTGACCATGCCGATCGATGTGATGCCGACCTGTACCGAAGACAGGAATTGCGTGGGGTTGTCCAACAAATCCAGCGCAGCCTGCGCTCCCTTGTCCCCCGCCTCGGCCATCGCCGCCAGACGTGCCTTGCGGCTGGACGCCAAGGCCAATTCAGACATAGAAAAAACGCCGTTGAGCAAGGTCAACAGCACGATCAACAATAAATCCATGGATCAGATGTGAGAATGAGGAGATGGCACTTTACTTGATTGGCGACATCCAGGGCTGCGATGCCCCGTTGCAACGCTTGCTGGACAGGCTGGATTTCTCCCCCAGCCGCGATACCCTTTACTTGCTGGGCGATCTGGTGAACCGAGGCCCCGCCTCGGCCCAGGTGCTGCGGCGCTTGATGGGCTACGGCGATGCCGCACGTTGCCTGCTGGGGAACCATGATCTGCATTTGCTGGCCGCAGCATACGGTATGCGCCCTGCCCATCGCCAGGATACCCTGCAGGGCATTCTTGAAGCGCCAGACAGACCCGCGTTGCTCGACTGGGTACGCCATCAGCGCCTCGCGATGCTGGAGCGCTTGCAAGGACAAGAAATCCTGATGGTGCACGCCGGCGTGCTACCTGGATGGAGCGCAGATCAAACCCTGGCTTTGGCCGCCGAAGTGGAAGCCGTTTTACGAGGCCCGGAGTTGGTGACATTTTTAGGTCAGATGTATGGCAACACGCCGGCCCAGTGGAACGACGACCTGCAAGGTATGGATCGATTGCGCGTCATCGTGAATGCGCTCACACGGCTGCGTTTTTGCTCGGCCGACGGCCAGATGGAATTTGAAAGCAAAGAAGGTGCAGGCGGAGCGCCAGCTGGCTACATGCCCTGGTTTGACGTGCCAGGACGGCGCACAGCAAACACCACGGTTGCTTTTGGCCACTGGTCCACGTTGGGCTGGCTGGACCGCAGCGACGTGTTGTCGCTGGATACGGGCTGCGTTTGGGGAGGATGCCTAAGTGCGCTGAAGCTAGGCAACTCTACGGCGGACAACCAGCTGATCCAAATACGCTGCGAGCAAACGCAGCGCCCCGGCAACTAAGAAAGCAGACTCAGGCCGACATAGAGTTGTCTATCGCCTTGAACAAGGCGGCGACTTTACGCTTGGGCTTGATATTGGCCGATATCCCCCGCACGGTCGCATGTTTGGCCGCAGCTTCCCAGGACGGAGCAGCATCGCTAGCAGCGGTTTGCTCATAAGGGCGGTCAAAAAATGGATCTCGTGGTGCTCCCGCTTGGCGGGGTGCGCGCGGCGCCGGACGCGGCGTATCCATCACATCCCGCGGATCATCACCACCCCAGGCACGGCGACCATCGTTGATGCGACCCTGCACGCGGATTTTGGGAATGTCTTCTTCAAACTCGATAGCTTCGAGTTCAATCTTGGTCTTGACCAGCTTTTCGATGTCGGCCACCAAACGGGCATCGCTGCCAGACACAAAGCTCACAGCCAGGCCCGATGCACCTGCACGACCAGTACGGCCAATGCGGTGCACATAGTCTTCGGCATTGAAAGGCACATCAAAGTTGAACACGGCAGGCACATCCTTGATGTCAAGACCCCGCGCAGCCACATCGGTACAGACCAGCAAATCGACTTCGCCCTTCTTGAAGGAGTCCAGGGCTTTCAGGCGTTCGTCCTGACTCTTGTCGCCATGCAAGGCTGCAGTCTTCAAGCCTTCCTTTTCCAGCGAACGGGCCAGGCGCGCGCAGCCCAGCTTGCTGTTCACAAAGACAAAGGCCTGCTTCATACCGCGGGTTTTTAACACCTGGTGCAAGGCACGGCGCTTATCGTCTGCGTTGATGCTGTAGAAATGCTGCTCCACGGTCGACGCCGTGGCATTGGAGCGGGCCACTTCAATAGTGACCGGGTCCTGCAGATAACTGCTGGCCAGACGCTTAATTTCAGAAGAAAACGTTGCCGAAAACAGCAAGGTCGTGCGCTGCTTAGGCAGATAGCTCAAGATACGCTGTAGATCCGGCAGGAAGCCGATATCCAGCATACGGTCGGCTTCGTCCAGCACCACGTATTCCACCTGGTTCAGAACCGCATTCTTGGCCTCGATATGGTCAAGCAAACGGCCTGGGGTCGCGACCAGAATTTCTACGCCTTTTTTCAATTCCAGTGTTTGCGGCTTCATGTCCATGCCACCAAATACAACCGCACTACGCAGATTCGTATATTTGGCGTAAGACTTCACGGCCTGGGCAACCTGGTCGGCGAGCTCGCGCGTAGGCAGCAAGACCAAGGCCCGCACAGGATGGCGTGCAGGCGAAGTAGACGGGTTCTCATGCTTCAGCATGCGCTGCAGCAAGGGCAACGAAAACGCCGCCGTTTTACCGGTTCCGGTTTGGGCTGCTCCCATTACATCGCGCCCCTGCAAAACCACAGGAATGGCTTGCGCCTGAATCGGCGTCATCGACGTATAGCCCATGTCGGCCACAGCACGTGACAAGGGTTCTGCAAGCTGCAGTTGCGAGAAAGAATCCAGGGGGGTATCGCTCATCAAATCCAGAGGTAAGTAGCTATTCAAACAATAGCAAATTGCACCCACGCGACGTGGGCAAACCTCGATTATCCCTGAAAACGCAAAAACCGCTTTTTAAGCGTGCATTGGCACACGCTTTGAAAGTGCAAAACTGGCGGAAACCTGGGCCTCCGCCAGCCTTGAACGGTCTAGTGTTTGACCGGCACCACAGGTGTTACGGCAGCTTCCAGCGCAGGAGCCACGGCCACAGGTTCTTCATCCGGCAAAGCCTGGGGCATGCGCTCCAATGCTAGCTCCAGAACCTGGTCAATCCATTTGACGGGAACGATCTCCAGCCCATTCTTTACGTTAGCCGGAATATCTTGCAAGTCTTTGGCGTTTTCCTCGGGAATTAACACCGTCTTGATGCCACCACGCAGCGCAGCCAACAGCTTTTCCTTCAGGCCTCCGATAGCAGTAACCTCGCCACGCAAGGTAATTTCACCGGTCATGGCAACGTCGCCACGGACCGGGATGCCCGTCAATGCAGACACAAAAGCCGTCGTCATTGCAGCTCCCGCACTAGGGCCATCCTTGGGCGTTGCGCCATCAGGCACATGGATATGGATGTCCTTCTTCTCGAACACCTCATCCTTGATACCCAGGCGCTTCGACCGGCTACGCACCACCGTACGAGCGGCCTCCACCGACTCTTTCATCACATCGCCCAGCGAACCGGTACGGGTGATTACGCCCTTGCCCGGCATGATAGCGGCTTCAATGGTCAGCAAATCGCCACCTACCTCGGTCCACGCCAAGCCGACGACCTGACCGATCTGGTTCTTTTCTTCAGCACGGCCATAGGTGTACTTTTGCACACCCAGGTACTCATTCAGGTTGTCCGCCGTCACCTTGACCTGCGCAGTCATTTGCTTGAGCAGAAGCCCCTTGACGACCTTGCGGCAAATCTTGGAGAGTTCGCGTTCCAATGAACGCACGCCTGCTTCACGGGTGTAATAACGCACGATGTCACGAACGGCATCTGGCGTGAGCAATAGCTCCTCTTCCTTCAAACCATTGTTCTTCAACTGCTTGGGCAACAGGTACTTGACGGCAATATTCGTCTTCTCGTCTTCCGTGTATCCGGCAAGACGGATGACTTCCATACGATCCAGCAAGGCCGAAGGAATATTCATGGAATTCGACGTTGCGACAAACATTACATCGCTCAAATCGAAATCCACCTCTACATAGTGGTCGCCGAAGGTATGGTTTTGCTCCGGATCCAGCACTTCGAGCAAGGCGCTGGACGGATCACCCCTGAAGTCCGTCCCCAGCTTGTCGATTTCGTCCAGTAAAAACAGCGGGTTGCGCGTACCAATCTTGTTCAGGCTTTGCAAAACCTTACCAGGCAGTGCACCGATATAGGTGCGCCGATGACCGCGAATCTCCGCTTCATCACGCATGCCGCCCAAGGCCATTCGCACATACTTTCGCCCTGTCGCCTTGGCGATCGATTGCCCCAAAGATGTCTTGCCCACACCCGGAGGGCCAACCAAGCACAAGATCGGAGCCTTGACTTTGTCCACGCGCTGTTGCACTGCTAAATATTCCAGGATGCGGTCCTTGACCTTGTCCAACCCGAAGTGGTCTTCGTTCAATACCTCTTCAGCATTACGCAAATCGTGCTTGATCTTGGTCTTCTTGCTCCAAGGTAAAGCGGTCAGTACATCAATGTAGTTACGCACCACCGTCGCTTCAGCCGACATGGGAGACATCAGCTTGAGCTTTTTCAGCTCGCTCTCAGCCTTCTTCAATGCCTCCTTGGGCATTTTCGCCAGCTTGATCTTCTTTTCGATCTCGTCGATGTCTGCGCCCTCTTCCCCTTCGCCTAGCTCCTTTTGAATGGCCTTGACCTGCTCATTCAAATAGAAGTCGCGTTGGTTCTTCTCCATCTGACGCTTGACGCGGCCACGGATCTTCTTGTCAACGTTCAGAATATCCACTTCACGCTCAAGCTGACCATACAGGTTTTCCAAGCGTTCGCGCACGTCGGACAAATCCAACACAACCTGCTTGCTATCCAACTTGAGCGGCAAATGCGCAGCAATGGTGTCCGCCAGACGGCCTGGATCATCAATGCTGGAAATGGACGTCAGAATTTCGGGCGGAATCTTCTTATTGAGCTTGACGTACTGGTCGAACTGCTGCATCACAGCACGGCGCAATGCCTCGATCTCCGTCGTTTTGTGTGCAACCGCCGACGCAACCACCGGCGTGATGCTGGCCACAAAATGTGACTCGCCATCTTCAATACGATTTACCGTCGCACGCTGCTGACCTTCCACCAGCACTTTCACCGTGCCATCAGGAAGCTTCAGCATCTGCAAGATTGTGGAAATGCAACCCACATCAAACATGTCAGCTACAGAAGGCTCATCTTTCGCTGCAGCCTTCTGCGCCACCAGCATGATGCGGCGTTCGGCCTCCATCGCAGCTTCCAGCGCCTTGATACTTTTGGGACGCCCAACAAAGAGAGGGATCACCATATGAGGGAAGACCACCACGTCGCGCAAAGGCAGCAAGGGCAAGTCGATCGGCTCGGCAGGTAGGGAAATGTGTCCGGACATGAAGATCCTTTATGTAACCTGTTGAATATGGACTTCTAGCGGCAGTTTTCAAGCCACCCTCGCCGCCTAAACCGCAGCAGGGCAGAAAAAATGCATCCACCCAGGATGCAACACTTCGACTCAGGCCTTCTTCGCGGCTTCGCGGTACACCAGGAGCGGCGGCTTGTTCTCGTCAATTGTGGATTCATCCACAACAACCTTGTCCACATTGTGGTTGGTGGGCAAATCAAACATCGTATCGATGAGCGACTGCTCCAGTATCGAGCGCAAACCACGCGCCCCCGTCTTGCGCGCCAGAGCCTTCTTGGCAATGGCCTTCAAGGCAGATGGGCGAATTTCCAAATCCACACCCTCCATGGCCAGCAACTTGCTGTATTGCTTCACCAAAGCGTTCTTGGGCTCCGTCAGGATCTGAACCAGCGCGTCTTCACTTAGTTCCGCCAGGGTAGCCACCACGGGCATACGCCCGACCAGTTCGGGAATCAAACCGAACTTGATCAAATCCTCCGGCTCCACCTCGCGAAACACCTCGGTCAGGCTGCGTTGCTCCTTGCTTTTGACAGAAGCGCCAAAGCCAATACCCGAGGACTCGGTGCGGTTACCAATGACTTTTTCAAGTCCAGAGAAAGCGCCACCCAGAATAAACAGAATATTGGTCGTATCGACCTGCAAAAAATCCTGGTTAGGATGTTTGCGCCCACCCTGTGGGGGCACACTGGCCATCGTACCTTCGATGAGTTTCAACAAGGCCTGCTGCACACCTTCGCCAGACACGTCTCGGGTAATGGAGGGGTTGTCCGATTTTCGTGAAATCTTGTCGATTTCGTCGATATACACAATGCCGCGCTGGGCACGCTCAACTTCGTAGTTGCAGCTTTGCAGCAGCTTGGCCACGATGTTTTCCACGTCTTCACCCACATAGCCGGCTTCCGTCAGCGTGGTCGCGTCCGCCATCACAAACGGCACATCCAGCATGCGCGCCAATGTTTGCGCCAGCAAGGTCTTCCCGGAACCCGTAGGGCCTATCAGGAGAATATTGCTCTTGGCCAACTCGACATCGTCCTTCTTGGCACTTTCCTTGTGGCGCAGGCGCTTGTAATGGTTGTAAACCGCAACGGCCAAAGTCCGCTTGGCAACATTCTGGCCAATAACATAGTTATCAAGGTTGTTCTTGATATCCAGCGGCGTAGGCAGCGCAGCTCCGGCCTCGCGAGACTCGGTCCCGGCGGGCAGCTCATCACGGATGATGTCGTTGCACAGGTCGATACATTCGTCACAAATGAATACCGACGGTCCTGCGATCAGCTTCTTGACTTCATGCTGGCTTTTGCCACAGAAGGAGCAGTACAGAGTTTTTTCGCTGGAGGAGCCTTTTTTTTCGGCCATGGAGAAATGCCTTTTCAGTCGTTGCTGAATGATAACCAAATAAAAACGGCGCTTTCTTTTCCAGAAAACGCCGTTAGGGGCCGCAAAGCCTCTTGTTTTATGCTCAGGGCCGCTTGCTGATCACCTCGTCCACCAAGCCATAGGTCTTGGCTTCATCGGCAAACATGAAGTAGTCACGCTCCGTGTCGCGCTCGATCTTCTCGATGGGCTGACCGGTGCGCTCCGCCAGGATGCGGTTCAACTGGTCCCGGGTTTTCAAGATGTCACGCGCATGAATTTCGATATCAGTGGCCTGACCTTGCGCACCGCCCGAAGGTTGATGGATCATCACACGCGAATTTGGCAAGGAGAAACGCTTACCCTTGGCACCAGCCGCCAGCAAGAACGCGCCCATGCTGGCAGCCATGCCGACGCACAAAGTGGACACATCAGGCTTGATGAACTGCATGGTGTCGTAAATCGCCATACCAGCCGTCACGGAACCGCCAGGCGAGTTGATGTAGAACGAGATGTCCTTGTCGGGATTTTCACTTTCCAGGAACAGCAGCTGCGCCACCACCAGATTGGCGGTCTGGTCATTGACCGGGCCGACCAGGAAAATCACGCGCTCCTTGAGCAGGCGCGAATAAATATCGTACGAACGTTCACCACGCCCCGACTGCTCGATGACCATGGGCACCATGCCAAGGCCTTGAATTTCTTGTGTGCTATTACGGATGAACATGGTGTATTTACCTTATTGAAGAGCCATCACAAATAAATAAGGGCTTGCGCCAGAAACACAAGCCCTCTTTGTACCAAATCCGGCAGCAGACTAGTTCTGACCCATCAGCTCGTCAAATGCAACGGCCTTGTCAACGACCTGGGCCTTGCCCAGAACGAAGTCGGTCACATTGCTTTCAATCACGATGGCTTCGACTTCAGCCAGACGCTGGTTGTCGCTGTAGTACCAACGCACGACATCGGCTGGCTTCTCGTAGCTGGAAGCCAGCTCTTCGATATGGGCCTTGATTTGTTCCGTCGTGGCTTGCAGAGCATTACTGCGAACCAGTTCTGCAACCACCAGGCCCAGACGCACGCGACGCTCCGCCTGGGGACGGAACACGTCATCAGGGATCGGCGCCTTGTCAGCGTCCTTGATGCCGCGTTGCTTCAGGTCAGCACGTGCGGACTCGACCATGCGGTTCAGTTCCGACTGCACGCTGGCGTTTGGCAGATCGAGTTCAGCCTTGGCAATCAGCGCATCCATCACGGCTTGCTTGTTGCGCGCCAACACGCGGAACTTGACTTCGCGCTCGAGGTTCTTGCGGATATCGGCACGCAGACCTTCGACGGTGGCGTCGGCGATGCCCAGCGACTTAGCCAAAGCCTCATTCACTTCTGGCAGGTGGGCAGCTTCGATCTTGTTGACCGTGACCATGAAGTCAGCTTGCTTGCCAGCCACGTCCTTGCCATGGTAGTCGGCAGGGAATGCCAGAGGGAAAGTACGGCTTTCACCGGACTTCATGCCACGCACGGCGTCTTCGAATTCCTTCAGCATCTGGCCTTCGCCAACCAGGAATTGGAAGGCTTCAGCCTTGCCGCCCTGGAAAGTTTCGCCATCGATCTTGCCTTCGAAGTCAACAGTCACGCGGTCACCATCTTCAGCGGGGGCATCGGCCGCGCGCTGTGCGAAGGTGCGGCGCTGTTTGCGCAGAATTTCAACCGTCTTGTCGATCGCGCCGTCGTCCACAACGGCGGAAATCTTTTCCACCTGGGCAGTTGCCAGATCACCGATCTTGACTTCAGGGAACACTTCGAAGATGGCGTCAAAAGCCATTTGACCTTCGGGGGATTGTTCGTTTTCACTGATACGGGGCTGGCCGGCCACACGCAACTTGGCTTCATTGGCAGCAACAGCAAAAGCCTCGCCCACCTTGTCGTTCATCACTTCGTAATGCACGGAATAACCATAGCGCTGCGCCACCACGTTCATGGGCACTTTGCCTGGACGGAAGCCGTCCATCTTGACAGTGCGCGCCATCTTCTTGAGACGGGTAGCCACTTCGTTCTGGATCACTTCCACTGGCAGGGACAACGTAATCTTACGTTCCAGCTTTTCTAGGGTTTCAACAGTAACTGCCATCAGGGTCTCGTATAAAAAAGTGTGGTGCGCGGGGGGGGACTCGAACCCCCACACCATTGCTGGCGTCAGGACCTAAACCTGGTGCGTCTACCAATTTCGCCACCCGCGCAAATACAGAACTAAACAGACGACTAAACAAGGCACCCAATAGCGCATCGCATAAAACCGTCTGCTGGAAATCGGTCAGCCCTCTATTTTAGCGCGCTTCAAACCCGATTTTTAGCGTACCCCGGAAACCGCCGTTGGGCGGTTCAAGGGCGGCCTTCGTGGCTTGCTGGGCGCTTCACCCGGAACCAGGCGGCATACATGGCAGGCAAAGACAGCAGGGTCAGCACCGTTGCCACAATCAACCCGCCCATGATGGCGACCGCCATGGGCCCCCAGAACACCGAGCGCGATAACGGAATCATGGCCAGCACGGCCGCTGCGGCGGTCAGCACAATTGGCCGCAGACGCCCCACGGCGGACTCGACGATCGCATCCCAGGTCGGCACGCCACGGGCCCGCTCATGCTCGATCTGGTCGATCAAAATCACCGAATTTCGCTGGATCATGCCCATCAACGCGATCACGCCCAACAAGGCCACGAAGCCAAAAGGACGTCCCAGCGCCAGCAGCGCACCCGCCACGCCGGCAATGCCCAGCGGACCGGTCAAAAACACCAGCATGGCCCGGCTGAAGCTCTGCAGTTGCAGCATGAGCAAGGTAAACGTCAAAAACAGCATGACAGGGACGCCCGCCACGATGGAATCCGAGCCCTTGCTACTCTCCTCCACTGCACCTGCCACCTCAATGCGGTAGGCAGTCAAGCCCTTGGCCGCCCATTGTGCTTCCAGCTTTTTCAATGCCGGCAGCAGCTCGTTGGTGACCGTGGCACCCTGCAATCCCTCGGGGATATCTGCCTGCACCGTGATAGCGAAGTCGCGGTTTTCACGCCACATCACACCCGGCTCCCAATCGAACACGGGCTGGGCCACCTGTAGCAAGGGGACGGATTGACCCGTCGCCGTGGGCAAATAGGCATTGCCAATATCGGTGATGACGCTGCGCTCGTCCAAGGGCTGGCGCATGACAATGTCGATCAGCTTGTCACCCTCACGGAACTGCCCGACCGTGGTGCCGCTCAGAATGGTCTTGGCTGCCTGCGCAATGGACTGGCTGCTCACACCCAGCGCCAAAGCCTTGGTCTGGTCGATCTGCAAACGCATGACCTTGACCGACTCATTCCAGTTGTCATTCACTCCGCGCGTATTGGCGCTCTCGCGCATCACCGCCTTGACCTCGTCCGCGCGCAGGCGCAAAACCTTGGGGTCGGCGCCGACAACTCGGAACTGCACCGGATAGGACACCGGTGGGCCGGTGGACAAAAGCTTGGTGCGGCCCCGGACTTCCGGGAATTCGGCGGCCAGCAAAGCCGGCAGCTTGGCGCGCAGAATTTCGCGCTGCTGCAGGTCCTTGGACATAAGAAGGAACTGCGTCACGTTCGTCTGGGGAAATATCTGGTCCAGCGGCAAGAAGAAGCGCGGCAAGCCCGAACCTACCCATTCGGTCACCGTGCTCACACCCGGCTCCTTGAGCAAACGGGCTTCCAGGCGCTTGGTGGTCGCCTCGTTGGCCGCGAAAGAGGTGCCCTCGGGGAACCAGATGTCGATCAATATCTCCGGCCGGCTGGAATCCGGAAAGAACTGCTGTTGCACCCGCCCCATGCCCACAATACCCAGGGCAAAAATCAGCAGGGTGGCCGCGATCGTGAGCCAGCGGTGCAGCACGCACCAATGCACCAGGCGGCGAAAACGGTTGTAAAAGGGCGAGTTGAACGTTTCATGAACGACAGGCTCCTCACCCGACTGTGCAGCTTGGATATGCGGCGGGGCCTTGAGCAGCAACACCCCCAGGTAGGGCACGAAGTACACCGACACCACCCAGCTGATCAGCAAAGCCAGCACGGTCACGGCAAAAATGGCAAAGGTGTATTCACCCGTGGTGGACTTGGCGATGCCAATGGGCAAAAAGCCGGCCGCCGTAATCAACGTGCCTGTCAGCATGGGCATGGCGGTAATCTCGTACGCGAAGGTGGCCGCGCGCACCTTGTCGTAGCCCTCCTCCATCTTGCGCACCATCATCTCCACGGCAATGATGGCGTCGTCCACCAGCAGACCCAGCGCAATGATCAGCGAGCCCAGCGAAATCTTGTGCAGACCGATTCCCCAGTACCACATGCCCAGAAAGGTCACGCCCAGCACCAGCGGAATGGTGATGGCCACCACCAGGCCTGGCCGTATGTCCAGGGTGTAGCTACGCCAGAATGGGTGGCTGCCAGGACGCTTGTGCAGGCCCAGGCTGATGAAGCTGACCGCCAGCACGATCACCACGGCTTCGACCAATACGTGGATGAACTCGTTGACCGAAGTACTCACCGTCTTGGGTTGGTCCTGCACCTGGGCCAGCAACACGCCAGCGGGCAAATTTGCACCAATCTTCTTGACGGCAAGGTCCAAGGCCTTGCCCATGGCAATGATGTCCCCACCCTTGGCCATGGACACACCCACGGTAATCACCTCCTTGCCCTGGTGGCGCACCTTGACGCTCGGCGGATCTATATAGCCACGACGAACATCGGCAAGATCCCCCAGGCGGAACTGGCGACCGGACGCCACGGCCGGCCGGATAGGCATGGCGCGTAACTGGTCCAACGATGCAAACTGCCCGGCCACGCGCACCTGCACCACGTCCAGTGGGGTCTGTACCGTGCCGGCGCTCTCCACCGCGTTCTGCTGGCCCAGCTGGGCCAGCACCTGGTTCAAATCCAGCCCCAACTGGGCCAGGCGCTTTTGGGATATCTCGATGTAGACCTTCTCATCCTGCACACCGAAGAGATCCACCTTGGCCACGTCCGGTACGCGCAGCAGTTGCTGGCGCACATCGTCGGCAAAATCCTTCACCTCGGCGCTACTGAAGCCGTCCGACTCCAGCGCGTAAATCACGCCATACACGTCACCAAAATCGTCATTGAAAAACGGCCCCTGCACACCGGGCGGCAAGGTGTAACGCATGTCGCCGATCATCTTGCGCACGACGTACCAGCTGTTGGTGACGTCATTGCCGCGGATTGCCTCCTTCACATAAAAGATGATCTGCGACTCGCCCGGCTTGGAATAGCTGCGAATCTTGTCGGCATACGGCACCCCCTGCAGGGTGCGCTCCAACTTGTCCGTCACCTGCTCGGCCACCTGCTGGGTCGTCGCCCCGGGCCAATAGGTGCGCACCACCATTGCACGGAAAGTAAAAGGCGGGTCCTCATCTTGCCCCAGCTGGAAATAGGAGGCAAAGCCCAACACCATCAGCACCACCATCAGGTAGCGGGTCAGCGCCGCGTGCTCCAGCGCCCATTTGGAAAGATTGAAGCCCGGCTTGGCCGGAGTGGAATGGTCGGCTTGTGTCATCTAAAAACTCACTTGGCCGCTGAAGCCGACAGGGCCGCAGGAGTTGCACTTGCTGCAGAATTCATAGCTGCTTGCGCACGTATATCCTGCGCTACAGGCTCTTTTGGCACGTAAACCGAAACCTTCTGCCCCGGGGCCAGCACATGCACACCGGCCGTCACCACCTGCATGCCCGGCGCCAGGCCGCTGGCCAGCACCACCTCGTTACCGTCGGCCGTGGCCACCACCACGGGCTGCGACTTCACCGTCATGCTGGCGGTATCCAGCACCCAGACCGCCGTGCTGCCATTGGCTTCCTGCTTGAGGGCGCTGGTGGGCAGCTTGATCACCGGCACGCCACCGCGGGTCAGCGATGCCAGCACCACCGATACCGTGGTACCCAGGGGCGGCGCCGTCTGCGCATCGATCGCCACCTTGACCAGGAAGGTCCGGGTCGCCGGATCGGCACTGGCCGCCACCTCACGCACCGTACCGGCCAGCTTGGTGTCTGAGGACCAGACCCGCACCTCCACGGCCGAGCCCAGCTTGACGCTGGCAACCCGGTCCTCCGGCACCGAGAACACCACGTCGCGCGCACCGTCCCGGGCCACCTTCAGCACCGGCGCGCCGCCGGCCACCACCTGGCCGGGCTCGGCAGACACCGCTGTCACCACGCCAGCCACATCCGACACCAGGCGGGTGTAGGCCGCCTGATTGCCCTGGGAAGATAGCTGCGCCTGGGCCTGCTCCACCTGGGCCTGGGCAGCCTTGAGCGTGCTGTCGCGCCGCTCCAGCTCGGCGCTGCTGATGAAGTTCTGGTCCTTCAGCTCTTTGTAGCGCTTGTAGTCGGCATTGGCCAGGTCGCGGTTGGTGGTGGCCGCAGCCACCTGGGCGCGGGCGGCATCGGCCGCCAGCTTGTAATCCTGCGGGTCCAACTGGGCCAACACCTGGCCCACTTTTACGCGCTGGCCCAGCTCGGCCTGGCGCTGGAGGATCTTGCCCGCCACCCGAAAGCCCAGCACCGACTCCACCTGCGGCCGCACCTCGCCCGCGAATTCAAACTGGGCCCCCATGTCACCCAGCGCCACCGTCATCACCTTGACGGCGCGCACCGGCTCGGGCGCCGACTGGGGCTTGGAGCAAGCAGCCACCAGCAGGGCCGCAGCGACCCAGATGGCGCCCATGCGGAACGACGGACGCAAAACATGCGACGAAGAAGAATGCTGGGGCATAACAAACCTACTGAAAACTGCGGGGGATTGAATTACTGACTGACTGGTTAGTAATTTATGGGAATGGGGCCAGCATGTCAAGCGACAATCCGGGCCGTGAAAGCCCTAGACCCATCCCAAAATGCTACCCCACAAACCACCAGCCACTACGAAAACTTCCCCGTAGCGTCCATCCTGTGCCCAGCCCGGCTGCGTCCGCCCATCGCGGCGATCTACTGGTTCGCCCGCACCGCCGACGACATCGCCGATGAAGGCACGGCCCCGCCACCGCAGCGCCTGGACGACCTGGCCGCCTACCGCGCCGATCTGGCCGCCGTGGCCGCGGGCCGCGCACCCTCGCCACGCTGGCAGCGGGTGTTTGTACCGCTGCAAGCCGCCATGGCGCAATTCGCCCTACCCGAGCAGCTGCTGGCCGACCTGCTCAGCGCCTTCACCCAGGATGTCATCAAGACCCGCGACCAGGCCGGCTACGCCGACCGCGCCGAGCTGCTGGACTACTGCCAGCGCTCCGCCGCCCCGGTCGGCCGCCTGCTGCTGCATCTGTATGGTGTGAACGATGCCACCTCCTTGCAGCACAGCGATGCCATTTGCAACGCCCTGCAGCTGATCAACTTCTGGCAGGACCTGAGCCTGGACCTGCCGCGCGGCCGCTACTACCTGCCACAAGACCGCAGCCTGCACCACGGCGTGGACGCGCAAGCCCTGCAACAAAACCCGCAAAGCCCCGCGCTCACCGCCCTGACCGCCGAGAACGTGGCCTGGGCCCGCGCGCTGATGGCCAGCGGCGCCCCGCTGGTGCACCGCGTGCCCGGCCGTGCCGGCTGGGAGCTGCGCCTGGTGGTGCAAGGCGGCCTGCGCATCCTGGACAAAATCGAGGCCCTGGGTTTCGCCACCCGCCACACCCGGCCGAAAGTCAGCGGCTGGGACGTGCCGCTGATGCTCTGGCGCGCCGTTTGGATGTGACAATCAGCCTCTATATATGACCCCCGAGCAATACGTCCAAGAAAAAGCCGCCTCGTCCGGCAGCAGTTTTTATTACGCCTTCCTGTTCCTGCCTAAGCAGCGGCGGGCCGCCATCACCGCTTTCTATGCCTTCTGCCGCGAGGTGGATGATGTGGTCGACGAAACCACCGACCCCGGCGTCGCCGCCACCAAGCTGGCCTGGTGGCAGACCGAAGTGAGCAGCGCCTTTGCCGGCAAACCCACCCACCCGGTGATGCAGGCCCTGATGCCGCTGGCGGCCGAGTTCAAGATCGAACCGCGCCACTTGCACGCCATCATCGATGGCTGCCAGATGGACCTGGAGCAGACCCGCTACCTGGACTTCCCCGGCCTGCAGCGCTACTGCCACCTGGTGGCCGGCGTGGTGGGTGAGGTGTCGGCGCAAATATTTGGCCAGACCGACCCCGCTACCACCCAGTACGCCCACACCCTGGGCCTGGCCTTCCAGATGACCAACATCATCCGCGACGTGGGTGAAGACGCCCTGATGGGCCGCATCTACCTGCCGGTGAACGAGCTGCAGCAGTTCGACGTGAAGGCGCATGAAATCCTCAAGCGCACCTATTCCGAGCGCTTCGTCGCCCTGATGCGCTTCCAGGCCGAACGCGCCCACGGCCTATACGAACAGGCCTTCGCCATGCTGCCCGCCGCCGACCGCCGCGCCCAAAAGCCCGGCCTGATGATGGCCAGCATCTACCGCACCCTGCTGCGCGAGATCGAGGCCGACAACTTCCAGGTGCTGCACCAGCGCGTCAGCCTGACGCCGCTGCGCAAGCTATGGCTGGCGTGGAAAGTCCAGGCGCTCAACAAATTATGAGTCTATGAACACCCCCAGGCTTGCCCACTGCGTGTGGCCTCCAACCCCCTTGCAGGGGGCGATACCAGCAGCCCGGCAAAGCCGGTTCTGCGGTATCTCGCGAATGGGCCAGGCGCAGCTTTTACCGACTTTTAGACTGTGAAGATCGCCATCGTCGGCGCAGGCTGGGCCGGCTTGGCCGCCGCCGTCACCGCCACCCAAGCGGGCCACCACGCTACAGTTTTCGAAGCATCTCGCGCACTAGGTGGGCGCGCCAGAGCCCTGTTTGACACAGAAAACCCGGACGACCTGGACAATGGCCAACACATCCTCATTGGCGCTTACGCCGAAACCCTGCGGCTGATGGAAATCGTGGGCGTGGATGCTGACCAAGCCCTGCTGCGCCTGCCGCTGACCCTGCTGTTCCCCGACGGCCAGGGCCTGCGCCTGCCCAGTCTGCCCGCGCCCTTCGACGCCATGGCGGGCATCCTGTGCGCACGCGGCTGGGGCTGGGCCGACAAGGCAACTCTGCTGCGTACCGCCGTAGGCTGGCAGTTAACCGGCTTCCGCTGCCGGGCAGAACAGTCGGTGGCTGATCTGTGCGCACCACTCACGCCGCGCGTCACGGCCGAGCTGATCGAACCGCTGTGCGTGGCCGCGCTCAACACCCCGGCCGCGCAATCCAGCGGCCAGGTGTTTCTGCGGGTGATCAAGGATTCGCTGTTTGGCGCACCGGGTGGATCGAACCTGCTGCTGCCCCGGGTGGACCTGGGCGCCCTGTTCCCCCTGCCCGCCGTGGACTGGCTGCAGCGGCATGGCGCCAGCGTTAAAACCGGGCAGCGCGTGCACCACATTGCCCCCGAAGGCAGCCAATGGTGGGTGGATGGCGCCGCCTTCGACCACCTGCTGCTGGCTTGCCCACCCTGGGAGGCCGCACGCCTGGTCGCGGCCAGCGGTATCGCGGGTACAGCGGCCGATGCCTGGCTGCAGCACACCCAGGCCCTGCAGTTTGAGGCGATAGCCACCGTCTACGCCCATAGCGGCACGCGGCTGGCCCAACCCATGCTGTCGCTGCGCGGCGATGCTTCAAACCCTGCCCAGTTTGTGTTTGACCGCGGCCAGCTTGGCGGCCCGGCCGGCCTGCTGGCCTTTGTGGCCAGCGCCAGCCAGGGCGACCGGCAAGCGCTGGAGGATGCGGTCATCGCCCAGGGCAAGGCGCAGCTGGGTCTGCGCGATCTGCGCCCCCTGCGCACCGTGGTGGAAAAGCGCGCCACCTTTGCCTGCACGCCCGGTCTGCAACGCCCGGCGCAACATATTGCGCCTGGCCTGAACGCCTGCGGCGACTACGTGGACGGGCCCTACCCCGCAACGCTAGAGGGCGCAGTGCGCAGCGGCATGGCGGCTGCGCAGTCACTACCCGCTCAAGCCTGAGCCAACCAACTTAGGCGCGTTCCTTGTACTGGTCGCGCAGGGCCTTGATCTGGTCGTGGTTTGCCTGGGTACCCCTCATCTGGCGCTCAACCAGTACGCGCACGTCGTTCGGCAACACGTGCTTCATGGCCTTGCGGTAGTGCGCCAGAGCCATGTCCTCGCCGCGCTCGCACTCGTCCAGGATCGCGTAGTCGCTATTACCGCTGAGCAGGCCACGCACAGCGGCCCAGCCCCGCTGCACCGCACCACCGGCGGTACCGCCTTCTTCCGGCGTGCCACCGAGGTCCAGCACCTGCGCATACAGCTCCAGCGCCGCCGACGTGCACTCCTTGGAACGCTGCTCAAAAATGGCTTTCAGCTCGGGGTTTGACGTGCGACTGGCACAGGCGTTAAAGCCGTATTCACCGTCGCGACATGTCTCCAACAGCTCGTTGAGCGTGGAAACCACGGCTTGGTCGATATCGGATGTGGTTTGCATACTTGACTCCTTAGGGAAATGGAACACATAGGACCGACTCGGCCCATGGAGTCCATCTTGGACCTGTTGGCGGCCGATGTACGTCAGCCATACAAGTGCATGCCCGTAGGAGGATGCCCCGCATCCCAGCGGTCAAGAGCAGCCAAATAGCTATAAATTAAATAGCTACCTGCGCATACGGGATGTGCGCAAACACCATTATTTTCATTATTTTTTCTGCGGCAAATAGGCCGTGGCCTCCACCTCCACCAGCACCGCGTCGCTGGGCAAAAAGCGCGACACCTCCACCACGGTGCTGACCGGCGGCTCGGTGAAAAACCGGCTGCGCACGCGGTTGTAGTGGGGGTAGTCGCGCAGGTCGCGGAAGTACTGCACCAGCTTGAATACGTCGGACATCTGCCCGCCCTCGGCCTCGATCAGTTGGCGGATGCGCTCCAGCACAAACCAGCTCTGCGTCAGGATGGGCGCCTCGAAGATGTCCACCGACATCTGGCCGGTTTCGCCGAGTTGGGCGCGCACGGCGGGCGGCACGTCGGCATAGCTGGACACCACCTTGCGCGCCACCGGGTCCACCGCGATCACGCCGCTCATGAAGATGAAATCACCCGCGCGTTTGCAGGCGGCATAGTTGGCCAGCGGCTGGCCTATGGGTTGGCTGGATGTAGAGGTGTTGCTCATGGCATGGCTCTCAAGGTATGCGCCACCCGCTGCAGAAAGCGGCTGCAGTCCTCGCGGGTGACGTGGTTCATGTTGTACATCTGCAGCCAGGTGGTGCGGCAGCGCAGGGCAAAGGTGGCGCGCAGGCCACGCAGAAACAGGCGCCGCCCGGGGTTGCCGATGGCGAACAACCACCAGCGTGGCGAGCCGCTGGTGGTCACCACTGTCAGCCGGCGGATATGGCGCATGCCGGCCTGGGCCGGCAGCCCCCTGGACTTGGCTGGCAAAAAGGCCACGCCCGGCAGCCAGACACGCTCCAACCAGCCCTTGAGCATGGCCGGCGGGCCGTAAAACCAGGTAGGGAAGACGAACACCAGGTGCTCAGCCCAGCGGATGTTGTCCACATGCTGGGCCACCCGCGCCTGCAGCAGGCCGGTGTTATCCAGATAGGCCACGCGCTCCTCGCAGCTCATGACGGGCTGGAAGTTCTCGGCATACAGGTCGGTACGGCGCATTTCGTGACCGGCCTCGCTCAGCGCCTGGCAGGTGGTATGGAACAGAGCCGTGTTGAAGCTCTGCGGATTGGGGTGGCAATGGACAACCAAGGTGCGCACGGCAAGATAACCATTCACGCTGGGCCAGCAAGCTGGGGCCCAGGCCAGGCCTGGCGAGGCGGTGAAGAAACCGGGTACCAGCCCATCGCCAGGCAGGTGGCCAGTACCCGGTAAGAAAAAAACCTTAGCCGCCCAGCGCCTGCCCGCCACGCAGCACCGTGCGCTGGCGCGCGCGCGGGGTCAGCAGCTCGTAGCCGCTGCGCGCGGCCAGCACCACCAGGTCGGCCGGGCAGCCAGGGGCGATGCGGCCGTCCCAGGCCAGGCCCAGGGCGGCGGCCGGGTGGGTGGTGATGCTGGCCAGCCAGTCCTGCGCCGGCGCCAGGTGAGCCATCTGCACACCCAGGGCAAAGCTGTCCAGCAGGTCGTAGCTGCCATAGGGGTAAAACGCGTCTGCTACGTTATCTGTAGCTATACACGCAGGTATTCCGTGCGCCGCAGCCTCTTTTAACCTTGTAATCCCGCGCTCCACCGGCGTGCCATCCCAGGCGCCTTGCAGGTACAGATTGGTGGTGGGCAGGGCCACTATGTGGATGCCGGCCTGGGCGCACAGAGCGAGCGTGTCCTGCGCCTGGGCCACGGGCTGGGCGGACAAGGAACACACATGGCCGCACACCACCCGGCCCTGCAGACCGTAGTCCAGCGTGAGCTGCGCAATGCTGTGCAAGCCGGTGGCGTCTGCGTCCAGACCTTCGTCCACATGGAAGTCCAGCGCCAGGCCGTACTGCCGGGCCAGTGTGAACACGCGCTGCAGCTTGGCCTGCAAATCGGCATTGCGGTAGACAAAAGCGCCCAGCACACCGCCGCCCGCGCGCACCGCCTGGGCGATGGCATCGCCCGTGGCGGCATCGGCAAACAAGTCCAGCGGGGTCAGCGACACCCATTGCAGATCGACGCGGCCACGCCAGGCAGCCTGCACTTGGGCGAACACCGGCAAGGCGGCAGGCGCAGCGGCCTGCTCCCAGTTCAGGTGCGTGCGCATGGCACGGGTGCCGCAGGCATAGGCCTCCTGCAGGGCACGCTCCATGCGCGGCTGCAGCGTGGCCACACCCTCGTCTGCCATGAAGCGGCCCATGCGGGTAATGGCGGTCATCAGGTCACCCTCGGCGCCGCCTACGGACTCGACCGCGTAGTTCTTATCCAGATGCACATGGGCATCAACGCAGGCGCTGAGCAACATGCCCTGGGGCGGGCCGGCCACCGGGGTGATCGCAGCCACTACCGGGCCCTGGAGGGTGATATCAAATGCCTGGTCGGCGGGCGTATCAGACGCGAAGCCGCGCAGGCACAAAGGGATGGCTAGGCTGTGGAACTGCATAGGGCTATAGCGGCAGGCCGTGCTGTGGGCGCAAGGTGTCCAGCGGCAGGCTGGAGACCTCTTGCAGCATGCGCACCAACTGCTGGGCGGCGGCCTCGATCACGCGCAAGCCCTTGTCGGCCGTGGCCAGCGTGGCGTTGCCGGCGGCGCCCATGGGGTTGTAGTCCTGGATCTGCCAGGCCAGCTTGGCGCTGCGGCCATCGCCCACCAGCGGGTAATCACGCGCGCGCTGCTGGGCGCTGGAGACAAAGTCGCGCGCCTGCGCCATGTCCACGTATTCGGGGCGGGTGGCCAGCAGCATGGAGGTTTCCATGTCGCCAGCGTGGATGCCGAAGCGGTGCTCCTCGGGGCTGAACAGCGACTCCACCTCGGCCGGCAGCGGCAGGCTGAACCAGTTGCTGCTGAACACCTGCATGCCGTGGCGCACGCGCAGGTCGCGCGCCACGATGTCCATCACCGTAATCTGCCCGCCGTGCGAGTTGAACAGCACCAGCTTGCGGATGCCGGTGCGCGCCACGCAGTCGCCCAGCTCCATCCAGACGCGGATCAGCGTCTCCACGCCCAAGGTCAGCGTGCCCGGAAAAGCCTGGTGCTCGTTGCTCTTGCCGACCTGCTGGGTGGGCAAGAACAGCACCGGCAGATCGGCGGGCAGGCGCGGCACGGCGGAGGCGATCACGCTGTCCACAATGGTGGTGTCCACGCTCACCGGCAGGTGCGGGCCGTGCTGCTCAATGGCAGCCACCGGCAGCACCGCCACCACGGAACCCACATCGGCCGAGGCCTGGATGTGCGCGAAATCGAGGGTCGTCAAATCGGCCCAGAACGCTGACTTCAGCTGCATAGAGACATTCCCTTTTGTCGATTGAACACGTACTCAGGCCCGCGCCATGTCGGGCGTCCAGCCACGGGTCTTGCCGGGGTTCATCAGGCCATGCGGGTCAGCTTCTTTCTTGAAGTCGATCTGCGCCGTGTCGATGACCTTCATGCCGCCGTCTTCGATGGTGTAGACGTGGTTGTCAAACACCGCGCAGCCATCGGCCTCGAATTCGGCAATGATTTCGTACAGCCGTTCGCGGTCAAAGTAGGCCACCAGCGGCAGGCCGAACACCACAGGGCCGTGGCGGTCGCGGCCAAACTCGTGGTGCATCAGCACCTCGTTGTCCCAGTGCTGCATCTGGCGCTCGATCAACGCCACATCCAGCGGCCAGGCGTGGACGGTTTGCAGATTGGTCCAGCTGCGGTCGTGCCGCAAGGCCATCAGCGTGGTGTGGTTCCAGCCGCATTCAAATGCCGGTATCAGCTTCTGCGCGGTCAGCGCCTCTTCGGTCAGGGCCATGGTTTCCACGCCACCGTGCTGCGCCACCATGGCGCGCCAGCGCTCCAGGTAGTCGGGGTGAACCATGGAGAACACGGCGTCCCGGTCGGCCGGGAAACGCGCGCCAAAGGCCTCGGCGTAGTACGGGGCAAAGCGCCGCTCCACCGCGGTGATGAGAAAGGCGTCCAGCACATCGGCCTGGGGTGGCCCGCCGTCCAGCGGCACGGTCTGCGCCAGGGCTTCGGTCGCGGCCACACCCATGCGCAGGGCCTGGCCATAGCTTTCAAACAGGGCGATGTGGTGCACCCATTCCACGGCGGGCTGCAGGCCCAGCGTGAGGGTGGTGACGATGCCATTGGTACCAAAGGCGTGGTGCACCTTTTGAATGTCCGCGCCCTGCAGCGTGACGACGCGGGGCTCGGCCTCCACCGTCACCACGCGTACCTGGGTTACGTTGCCGGGGTCTTTCAGGATGCCGTTGCGCGCCGAGCCCACGCCGCCGTAGCCGCCGCCGATGAAGCCGCCAATGGTGGCGATGTCACGCGTGCTGGGGTACATCAGCAATTGCTGGCCGCCGGGCACACAAGGGTCCGCATGCACGGCCCGCTCCAGGTCCAGGATCAGGATGCCGGCCTCGCACTGCACCTGGCCGGGGCGGATGGACAGCACGCGGTTCAGCCCGGTCATGTCCAGAATCACCCCACCCTCCAGCGGCACACATTGGCCGTAGTTGCCAGTGCCGCCGCCGCGCAGCGTGAGCGTGATGCGGTGCCGCGCCGCCGCACTGGCCACGCGAATGACCTCGACCTCGTTCGCGGGCTTGACCCAGACCTCGCCCAGCTTGTCGCCCAGCGCCTCTTGAAGCAAGGGGCTGTACCAGAAGTAATCCTTGCTCTTGGTGCCAAGCAGGCCGGGGTTCTGCGACTGCTCAATGCCGGCAATATCGGCCAGGAAAGCCGTCAACGAAGCAGCGATAGAAGTGGCCAGAGTGGGGCTGGGCATGGGCGTCTACATCCTTTGTGCAACAAGGGCTTGGGGCAATTTACTTCAGCCATGCAACTTTCAGACCAATTGGTCAAACTCATCAGTCACATTTATTTGGCCCCCGCTGCGGCCAGCGCCCTACGTACACTCGGCCCACCTGAACGAACCGATTTCAACAGCTGTCATCCGCGCATGAGCCCACCTTCCTCCCCCTCTTCCGCAGCCCGGCCCGGGCGCGCGCAAATCATGGCGCAGATCCGCGAGGCAGCGATTGCCGAGTTCAGCCTGCACGGCTTCAAAGGCGTGTCCACCCAGATGATTGCCCAGCGCGCGGGCATCACCAAGCAGCAGCTGCACTACTACATCAAGGGCAAGGAGCATTTGTACGAAGAGCTGCTGTTTGGTCTGTTGAAAAAATGGACCGATGCCTTCACCTTCGACCACCATACCGAAGACCCGCGCCACACCCTGGCCCACTACATCCGCACCAAGCTCGATTACGCGCTGGACCAGCCCGAGCTGTCGCGCCTGTTCACCAATGAGGTGCTCAGCGGTGGCACCAATTTGGAGAAATACTGGCCAATAGCGGTGCGCGACACGAACAAGGCAGTCGCCGCCATCCAGCACTGGATGGACCGCGGCCTGATGCGCCGCATGGACCCGCATCTGCTGCTGATGCACATCTGGGCCATGACCCAGCACTATGCCGACTATGGCGTACAGGCCCGGGTGATGCTGGGGCTGGAGGCCAACGCTGCCCTGCCGCGCGAGCAGATCGCCGACGAGCTGGTAAACCTGGTTTTGCTCGGCTGCGGTCTACCGGCGCTGTAAGCCGCCAAGAAGGCGTAGCACGCCATCAGCGGTGGCTTGGCACATGTTTTGCGTAATTTGTCCAAGTGGTCAAACCGTCCAGTCTCTGGCGCGAATGACGCTTGTACCGGTTTCTCAACCCACTGCCACGACGGAGTCTTACCCATGTCCCTCGCACGCCGCACCTACCCACCCGCCCTAAGCCGCTTATTCGCCACCGCCCTGGCCTGCATCGCCTGCGCCCCCGGGCTGACCCAGGCCCAGAGCACCGAAAAGTTCATCTACATGACCGACTGGTTTGCCCAGGCCGAGCACGGCGGCTTCTACCAGGCGATTGCCGACGGCACCTACAAAAAATACGGGCTGGACGTGACCGTCAAGATGGGTGGCCCGCAGGTCAACCAGATCCAGATCATGGCCGCCGGCCAGGCCGACTGCGTGATGGCCTCCAGCGACTTCCAGGTCATGCAGATCCGCGAAAGCGGCGTACCTATCGTGGCAGTGGCCGCCATGTTCCAGAAGAACCCGCAGGTCTTCGTGGCCCATGACGATGTAAAAAAGATGGAAGACCTGAAGGGCAAGACCCTGCTGATCTCGTCCACCGCAGGCCGCGACTACTGGGCCTGGGTCAAAGCCAAATACGGCCTGACTGACGCGCAGACACGGCCCTACACCTTCAACATCCAGCCCTTTCTGGCCGACAAGAACGTGGCCCAGCAGGGTTATCTGACCTCCGAGCCCTATGCCATCCAGAAGGCCGGCGTGAAGGCCACCACCCTGCTGTTCAGCGACTTTGGCTACCCCGCTTACTCCACCACCATCTCCTGCATGGAGAAGACGCTGAAGGACCGCAACAAGGCCGTGGCCGCCTTCGTCAAAGGTTCGGCCGAGGGCTGGAAGAACTACCTGAAAGACCCCGCCCTGGGCAACGCCCTGATCAAGAAAGAAAACCCTGACATGACCGATGACCAGCTGAGCTACAGCGTGGCCAAGCTGAAGGAAACCGGCCTGGTCACCGGTGGCGACGCGGCCACGCTGGGCATAGGCGTGATCACCGATGCGCGCGCCAAGGCCAGCTACGACTTCCTGGTCGGCGCCAAGCTGCTGGACCCAGCCAAGGTGCCGCTGGCCAAGGCCTACACCACCGAGTTCGTCAAAGACCTGAAGGTCATGCCCTAAGCGGCGTAGCAGTAGTACCCCAGGCCCCCACCATGACGAACATGCCACCACCCGTGCCCACGCCCGCCATCCCGGCCATCGAAGTGTTGTCCGCCGAGATGGTCTACCCGAACGGTACGCGGGCCCTGCAGCCGGTACAGCTGAGCGTGGCCGAGGGTGAATTCGTCACCCTGCTTGGCCCCTCGGGCTGCGGCAAAAGCACGTTGCTGAAAATGGTGGCCGGCCTGCTGCAGCCCAGCGATGGCCGCCTGTTGCTGTGGCGCAAGCCGGTGGACCAGATGCACGGCAGCGCGCACAAGCTGGCCTTTGTGTTCCAGTCTCCCACGCTGATGCCTTGGGCCAGCGTGGCCACCAATGTGCGCCTGCCGCTGGACCTGGCCGACGTGCCGCGCGCCCAGGCGCAAGAGCGGGTAGACGACGCCCTCGCTTTGGTCGGCCTCAGCGGCTTTGCGCAGGCACTGCCGCGCACGCTGTCGGGTGGCATGCAGATGCGCGTGTCCATCGCGCGCGGCCTGGCCACCCAGCCCGACTTGCTGCTGATGGACGAGCCCTTTGGCGCGCTGGACGAGATCACCCGCCACAAGCTGGACGCCGAGTTGCTGGAGCTGTGGCAGAAGAAAAAGCTCACCGTGGTGTTCGTCACCCACTCCATCCACGAAGCCGTGTTCCTGTCCACCCGCGTCGTCATGATGGCGGCACGGCCCGGCCGCGTGGTGGAGGAATTCCGCATCGACGAGCCCTACCCGCGCAAGGCGGACTTCATGGTCAGTCCGCAATTCAGCCGCTATGCCCAGCAGCTGCAGCACAGCCTGCTGCGCGCCAGCGAGGAGACCGCATGAAACCCACGCCCCTGCTCATGCGCGCCAACGTGCAGCGCGTTGCGTACCCCGGCATCATCGGCATCCTGGTGCTGGCCCTGTGGGAGGGTCTGGTGGTGGGGCTGGAGCTGCCGCCCTACCTGATACCGTCGCCCTTCCTGACCCTGCAGACCCTGGTGAGCGATAGCGCCGTACTGTTCGGTGCCCTGCTGGTCACGTTGAAGATCACCCTGCTGTCCTTCCTGATGGCCGTCGTGCTGGGCGTGCTGGTGTCGTTTGTGTTTGTGCAGAACAAGGCCATCGAGACCGCGCTGTTCCCGTACGCCGTGCTGCTACAGGTCACGCCCATCGTGGCCATTGCGCCGCTGATCATCATCTGGGTAAAGGACCCCACGCTGTCCATGGTGTTGTGCGCCACACTGGTGGCCCTGTTCCCCATCATCAGCAACACCACGCTGGGCCTGCGCAGCATAGACCCCGATCTGCAAAGCTACTTCCGCCTGAACCATGCCAGCCGCTGGAAGACCCTGTTCCGCCTGCGCATCCCCAGCGCCCTGCCGTATTTTTTTGGTGGGCTGCGCATCTCCAGCGGCCTGGCGTTGATAGGCGCAGTGGTGGCCGAATTTGTGGCCGGCACCGGCGGCACCGGCGGCGGCCTGGCCTACCAAATCCTGCAGGCGGGCTTCCAGCTCAACATCCCGCGCATGTTTGCCGCCCTGCTGTTGATCTCATTGACCGGCATCGCACTGTTCGCCGCCATGGCCTGGGCATCGCAGCGAACCCTGCGCGGCTGGCACGCCAGCGAAAACCCCGGTAGTTGAACTGCGCGCAGGCGGCGGCCTATGCCCGCCCGGAAACGAAAGCGCCACAGCGCAGACCTCCCCCTTTTTAGGGACAAGCGGTTACAGCTGCTTTCGTAAATTGCCTGGGAGCACGGGATAGGGGCGCATTTCGCGGCAAACTGCGGCCCTCCACAAGGTCCACGTCCACCCCATGCCCACCGATTTGACCGCCCTGCTCCAAGCATTCACCAGCACGAGCCGCCTGTACGAGTTGACCCTGGGTGCGCCAGAAGCCGCCTCCAGTAAGACCCCCAGCCTGCTGGTAGAAGCCTTCGCGGCCAGCGAATCGCTGCACAGCGTAGGCAGCCGCGACATCATCGCCCTGAGCACCCAGGCCGACATCGCCACCGACCAGCTGCTGGGCCAGCGCGCCAGCCTGCAGACCAGCCTGTCCGACGGCAGCCGCACCCCCTTCACCGGCCTGGTGGTGCAAGCCGCCCAGCT
>NZ_JBWKQM010000015.1:0-155582 GCF_059418745.1 Rhodoferax sp. GW821-FHT07F03 | reverse complement strand
CTGGGGTACTTGGCTCTCATGGGGCCAGCAGCTTAGCGGAAAGTCAGTATCAAAAAAGATTTTGAACAGGTTCTAAGAACGTGTTTGCGATCTATTTGGGGCCGCGCAGCTGCCTTTTCGGGAGGGGCTGGTAGGCGCGGCTCGCCACCCATAGCCCCGCTATGGGCAAGAGTCGCAACGCCCCAGACTGCCCGAAAAGGCAACTGCCCTGCGGGTTGGGGAGAAATCGGGCGATTTGCCCGCCATCACCCTTGCATGGGCAGGGAGCCCATGCTGCGGGCGCTGACAGCCAACTCATCCCGATTGCTCCCCAACGCGGCCTCAAATAGATCGCAAACACGTTCTAGGGCGGCGGTGGTCTACGGCGTTATCTTCGCGGCCCTGCTGCCGGCGACGCCCTCCGCAGCGCTGAGCCTGGCGCTGCCGCCCAGCGTGTTCGTGCTGGAAGGCAGCTGGTATGTGCTGGTGGCACTGGCCCTGTCGTCGGCACGGCCACGGCAAACCTATCTACAGGCCAAGACGGCCATAGACCGGGCCACAGGCGCAGTGCTGGGCCTGCTGGGGATCAAGCTGCTGCTGTCATCGCGTTAAAGCCGGTTGCTATTAAATAAATAGCTGCCTGCGCACGATCTATCTGCGCGAGCAGCCTATTTTCTTTGAGAATCGGCTAAGCCAGCGCCGCAGGACTCACGCACCACCAGCGGCATCAGCGCGTCGGGCACGATGGTGCGTACCGGGGTTTCATTGCGCAGCAGGGCCACCAGCATGGCCATGGCGTCACGGCCCAGGCCCATGGTGTCGGTGCGCACCGTGGTCAGCGGAGGGCTGGCAAATTCAGCCATGGGAATATCGTCGTAGCCCACGACGGCCACATCCTGCGGTACACGCAGGCCGGCCTCTTTCAGCGCGCGGATGGCGCCAAAGGCAATGGTGTCGTTGCCCGCGAACAGCGCGGTAAACGGTGCCTTGCGCGCCAGCAGCTCCTGCGTGGCGCGGTAGCCGCTGGCGGCGCTGATGTCGGCATAGGCCACCCAGGCCGGGTCTATCGCAAAACCGTGATCGGCCATGGCTTCGCGCCAGCCGCGCTCGCGCTCGTTCACCGCCAGGTATTCGGGTTGGGCGAAGTTGACGAACGCAATGCGGCTGTGGCCCAGGCCGATCAAATGGTTCACCGCCATCTTGGACGACAAAGAGGTGTCGTTGCCGGTGGTGTGGAAGCGGTCCATATCGGGCAGGCCCGCGCCAAACACCACCATGGGAATGCCGGCCTCCAGCACGCGGTCCAGGTACTCGCGCCCCGGCATGCTGGGGTTGACCACGATCAGGCCGTCGATGCGGCGGCTGCGCACCAGGTCCACAAAGGCACCGGGCTCACGCCCCTCGTCGTCGCTGGACTCGATCAGCATCTTCAAACCGTAGCGGTGGCATTCCTGGTTGATGCTGGCCACCAGTTGGGCCAGGAACACGTCCACATACAGGTGCTCGGCCTTGGGGATGACCAGGGCCACAGTGCCGGTGGTGCCGCCGGCCAGGGTGCGCGCGGCGGCATTCGGCTCGTAGCCGATGTCGCGCGCGGCGGCCAGCACCTTTTCGCGCGTGGCTTCGCTGATGCCCTGGTCGCGCACATTGTTCAGCACGAAGGACACGGTGGTGCGTGAGACGCCAGCTCGGCGCGCAACCTCGCTGCTGGTGGGGGGGGATTTCAAGGATCTGGACATGTCGCCCTATCGTATCCGAAACCCTCGATTTCGCGTTTTCCCTAGTACTAACGCGTGTTAATTAAACTACTATCCGTTTACTAACTCGCGTTAGCATAAGCGTCAGATATACAGGAGACACGATGCAAGCCACCTCACCGCATGCGCTCAGCCCCACCCGGCGCACCGAGACGCTGACAGCCTGGGCACTGGTGCTACCCGCCTTCATCGGCTTTGCACTGTTCTATGCCTGGCCCACGCTGCGCGCCATTGGTATCAGCTTCACCGACTGGAACATGCTGCGCGCGCCCAAGTTCATCGGGCTGGACAACTACGCCCGCATGCTGGACGACGGTAAGTTTTGGCAGGGCATGAAGCTGTCTGCCATCTACGTGGTGTTGAACATTCCGCTGCAGGTGGTGCTGGGCCTGTTTCTGGCGGTGTCCATGGACCGGCTGACCAAGTCGCTGTTCGTCAAGTCCATCGTGCTGCTGCCCTATCTGCTGTCCAACGTGCTGGTGGCGCTGATGTGGTTCTGGATGCTAGACCCGCTGCTGGGCGTGGTGGATGCGCTGATCATGCAGATTGGCTTTGAGCGCCAGCCGTTTTTTGGCGGGCCGGACCAGGCCCTGTTCACGGTGGCGGCGGTGAACATCTGGCGCCATATGGGCCTGGTGTCCATGCTGTTCCTGGCCGGGCTGCAGAACATTCCGCGCAACCTGTATGAAGCCGCCGCGCTGGAGGGCGCCAGCGAGTGGCAGATGTTCTGGCGCATCACCCTGCCGCTGCTGCGCCCGGTGATGGTGTTCGTGCTGGTGACCAGCGTGACCGGCTCGTTCCAGATATTCGACACCATCGCCGTGACCACCGCCGGCGGCCCGCTGGACTCCACCCGGGTGATCGTCTACTACATCGTGCAGAACGCCTTCAGCTTCTACAAGATGGGCTACGCCTCGGCCATGTCAATGACGCTGGCCGCCGTCATGCTGCTCTACACCGTGGTGCAGATGCGCGTCATGCGGGCTTCGCAAAACGACCTCGCTTGAAAGGCCGACTCGATGAACTCCCCCACCTCTTCCGCCCACCAACCAGGCATCGCCTGGGGCCGCATCGCCGCCTGGGCCATGCTGATCCTGATGCTGGTCATCACGCTGATGCCGCTGTGGATGGCCGTCAAGACGGCCTTGATGCACCCCGCCGACCTGTACACCGAATCCACCCAGCTGCTGCCCAACAAGCCCACGTTGGCCAACTTCAAGCGCGTGCTGGGCATGATGACGCAGGAAGAAAGCCAGGCCCTGGGCGGCTCGGGCGCAGAGATCAACCTCGCCCGCTCGCTGGGCAACTCGCTGCTGTTCACCGGCATCATCGTGGTGATGCAGGTGACGTTTGCCGCCATGGCCGCCTATGCATTTGCGCGGCTGCGCTTCCCGGGGCGCAATGTGGTGTTTGGCATGTTCGTCGGCTCGATGATGGTGCCAGGCGTGGTCACCATGATCCCCAACTTCATCCTGATCAAGGACCTGGGCCTGCTCAACACCATGGCCGGCATGGTGGCGCCGTTCTGCCTGATGCAGGGCTTCTCGATCTTCTTCCTGCGCCAGTTCTTCCTGTCGATACCGCGGGACTTGGAAGAAGCCGCCTTGCTGGACGGCGCCACCCCGCTCTACATCTTCACCCGCGTGGTGCTGCCGCTGAGCATCACGCCGCTGGCCACCATCGCCATGCTCACGGGCATCAATATGTGGAACGAATTCTTCTGGCCCTTCCTGGTGGCCAAGGAAGAAGCGCTGCAAGTGCTGCCGGTCGCCTTGCAGTCCTTCAAGTCGCAAACCCCGCAAGGCCAACCCGACTGGACCGGCCTGATGGCCGCCACCGCCATCACCGTACTGCCAACGATTGTGCTGCTCGTCACCCTGGGCCGCCAGGTGGTCGAGTCGGTGCAGTTCAGCGGTGGCAAATGATTTCCCGCAACCAAAACCAACCCTAACGGAGACAACCGATGAACTTCAAACTTTCCACCCTGGCCGCAGTGAGCACTCTTTCCGCTCTGGCCGCAGGCACAGCCGGTGCCGCCGAAGTCAAATACATGCTGTGGGACGCCAACCAGCTACCCGCCTACAAGCAGTGCGCTACCGACTTCACCAAGGCCAACCCCGGCACCACCATCAAGATCACCCAGTCCGGCTGGGACGACTACTGGAGCGCGATCTCCACCGGCATGGTCTCGGGCACCGCGCCCGACGTGTTCACCGACCACCTGGCCAAATACCCCGAATTCGCCAAGAACGACCAGCTGGTGGACCTGACCCCGCTGATCCAGCGTGACAAGGTAGACCCCGCCAGCTACTCCGCCGGCCTGTACGACATCTGGGGCCGCAACGGCAAGCAGCTGGGCCTGCCCAAAGACTGGGACACGATTGGCTTCATCGTCAACATGGACATGGCCAAGAAGGCCGGCGTCACGCTGGCCGACCTGCAGAACATGAGCTGGAACCCCAAGGACGGTGGCAGCTTTGAACAAGTGGTGCGCAAGCTCACGCTGGACGCAGCGGGCAACAACGCCACCTCGCCCAAGTTCGACAAGAAAACCGTCACCACCTACGGCTACCAGACACCCGGCACCACCAGCATGATGGGCCAGACCGAATGGAGCCACTTCGCCGTGTCCAACGGCTTCAAGTTCCAGGACAAGCCCTGGGACCCGAAGTTCTACTACGACGACCCCAAGCTGGCAGAAACCATGACCTACCTGGCGGGTCTGCCGGCCAAGGGCGTGTCGGCCAGCTTTGAGAACACCAAGTCCCTGGGCTCGGACGCGATGTTCGTCGCCAAGAAGGTCGCCATCGTGCCCCAGGGCTCCTGGATGATTACCTACTTCAAAGACAACGCCAAGTTCGACTACGCCTGGGTACCACTGCCCACCGGCCCCATAGGCAGTCGCGCCACCATGTTCAACGGCCTGGCCGACTCCATCTGGGCCGGCAGCAAGGTCAAGGAAGAAGCCTGGAAGTGGGTCAAGTACCTGGGCTCGGCCAGCTGCCAGAGCGTGGTCGCCGGCTACGGTGTGGTGTTCCCAGCCGTGAAGGGCGAGGCCGAGCACGCAATCGCGGCACAGAAGGCCAAGGGCGTGGATTCATCCGCCTTCATCACCATGTCCAAGTCCAAGACCTTCCTGGCGCCGATTGCCGACAACGGCAATGAGGTCAACGAAATCATGAAGTCCGCACTGGAGGCGGTGATGGCCGGCAAGTCCGATGCCAGCAGCGCACTCAAAGCCGCCAACACCAAAGTCAACCAACTGCTGAAGAACTAAAGGACCGTCCATGGCACGCAATCTCAAAATCACCCTCATCGGTGCCGGCAGCATCGTCTTCACCCGCAACCTGCTAGGCGACATCCTCTCCTACCCGGAGCTGGCGGGCTGCGAGATTGCGCTGCACGACATCGACGAGCACCGCCTGCAGCTGGCCGAAGGCGTGGCCCGCCGCGTGGCCGCCGCCCTGGGCGTGGTGCCCACCATCAGCGCCAGCACCGACCGGCGCCGCGCGCTGGCCGGCGCCAGCTTCATCATCAGCACCATCCAGGTCGGCGGCTACAAGCCGGCTACCGTGACCGACTTCGAGATCCCGAAGAAGTTTGGCCTGGAGCAGACCATTGGCGACACCCTGGGCATAGGCGGCATCATGCGCGGCCTGCGTACCATCCCCGTGCAACTGGCCATGCTGAAAGACATGGAAGACGTGTGCGCCCCCGGCGCCGTGCACCTGAACTACGTGAACCCCATGGCGATGATCACCTGGGCACTGAACGCGGCCAGCACCCGCATCCCCACCGTCGGCCTGTGCCACAGCGTGCAACACACCGCCGAAGAGCTGGCCCGCGACCTGAACATCCCGGCAGAAGAAATCCGCTACCAGTGCGCGGGCATCAACCACATGTCGTTCTACCTGCGCTTCGAACACCAGGGCGAAGACCTGTACCCGCGCCTGCGCCAGATCCACGCCGAAGGCCGCGAACCCGCATGGAACCGCGTGCGCTACGAAATGCTGCACCAGTTGGGCCACTTCCCCACCGAGTCGAGCGAGCACTTTGCCGAGTACGTGCCCTGGTTCATCAAGAAGGACCGCGCAGAGCTGCTGGAGAAGTTCAACATCCCGCTGGACGAATACCCCGGCCGCTGCGAAATCTTCGAACACGCCTGGCCCTATATCGAGCGCGAGCTGGCCACGCCCGGCTCGCAAAGCCCGCAGACCCTGCTGGCCCAGCTGCAGGCGGCCAACATCCATGTCATGCCGCGCTCGGTGAACGACGCAGCCCAGTTGCTGGAAGGCCTGAACACCGTCACCCGCTCCGTGGAATACGGCAGCTCCATCATCCACTCCATGGTGACCGACACACCCTGCGTCATCAACGGCAATGTGATCAACAACAACCTGATCGACAACCTACCCCAAGGCTGCGCCGTCGAAGTGCCCTGCCTGGTGGACGCCAACGGCGTGCAGCCCACCCGCGTCGGCAAGCTGCCCGTACAGCTGGGCGCGCTGATGCGCACCAACGTGAATGTGCAAGAGCTGGTGGTCGCCAGCGTGCTGGAACAAAACCGCGAGCACGTCTACCACGCAGCCATGCTAGACCCGCACACCGCCGCCGTGCTCGATCTGTCGCAAATCCGCGCCATGGTGGATGAGCTGCTGGTCGCGCACCGCAGCTTCCTGCCTGAATACCTGCACGCCTGAAGAGAACCCGCACCATGGCCAGCATCGAACTCCAAGCCGTCAACAAAAACTATCTGAACGATGTGGCGGTCATCCGCAATGTCGATCTGCATGTCAAACAGGGCGAATTCTGCGTCTTCGTCGGCCCCTCGGGCTGCGGCAAATCCACCCTGCTGCGCATGCTGGCCGGGCTGGAAGACATCACCAGCGGCAGCCTGCTGATCGACGGCCAACGCATGAACGACACGCCCCCGGCCAAGCGCGGCGTGGCCATGGTGTTCCAAAGCTACGCACTATTCCCCCACCTCACGGTGTATGAAAACCTGGCCTTTGGCATGACCCTGGCCCGCATGGACAAAAAGCTGGTTCGCACCAAGGTGACGGAAGCCGCCAAGGTGCTGCAACTGGACCACCTGCTGGACCGCAAGCCCAAGGCCTTGTCCGGCGGCCAGCGCCAGCGCGTGGCCATTGGCCGCGCCATCGTGCGCGAACCCGGCGTGTTTCTGTTCGACGAACCCCTGTCCAATCTGGACGCCGCGCTGCGCGTGCAGACCCGCTTCGAGATCGCCAAGATCCACCGCGACTTCGGTCGCGCCGCCACCGTCTACGTAACCCACGACCAGGTCGAAGCCATGACCTTGGCCGACCGCATCCTGCTGCTCAACGCCGGCCCGGCCGTGTTGACTGAAGGCAGCGTAGCCCAGTGCGGCAGCCCGCTGGAGCTGTACCACCGCCCGCGCAATATGTTCGTGGCCGGCTTCATCGGTTCGCCCAAGATGAACTTCCTGCCCGGCGAGCTGGTCAGCGGCAGCGCGGCCCTGGCCACCGTGCGCCTGCAGACCGGCGAAACCGTGGACGCCATGGTGGACGCCAGCGCGCTCAAACCCGGTCAACCGGTGGTCGTGGGCATACGCCCCGAGCATGCCCAGCTAGGCACCGCCACCCAGCACGTGGTGCGCCAGGTGCAGTGGCAGGAGCGCCTGGGCGAATCCACCTACCTGTTCCTGGACAACGGCTCCATCAACGCACCGGTGGTCGTCAAAGCCCCCGGCCAGGCCCATGCCGACGCCGGCCAGCGCGTAGCCGTATCCCTGCCCGCCGCCGCGCTGCATGTGTTCGACGGAACGGGTCATGCGCTGGAGCGGCGCATCCCCATCGCAGACATGCAGATTCCCCACGCGGCCTGAAGGACTACAGAACCACCCAGCCCTCCACCACCGTTCGGGCTGAGCCTGTCGAAGCCCTTCGACAAGCTCAGGGCGAACGGGACATTTACCGCCACGCATCCCTTCACCCCCATGACCGATTTCCTCACCCTGCACAGCCGCAACAGCACGCTGGTCCTCGAATGCCCTGCCTTTGAGGCCCCCCTGTGGCGTTACTGGGGCCCGGGCCTGCCGGACGGCAGCACGCCAGGCACGGCGCTGCGCAGCACCCGGCCCCTACCCTCCTTCATGCTGGACTTTGACCAGCCGCTGACCCTGGTGCCCACCTTCGGCGTGGGCTGGTTCGGCCAAAGCGCGCTGCTGGCCCACCGCGCTGGCCAGGACTTCGCCCAGGCCATTACCCGCTGCGAAGTGGAATGGACCACACCCGGCTGCGCCGCCGTGTTGCACCTGTTCGACGACGTGGCCCGCTTCCGCATGGACGTTGCCCTGGCGCTGGACCCGGCCAGCGACGTGCTGACCGTGCACACCACCCTGACCAACCTGGGCGACACAGCGCTCGACGTGCAATGGCTGGCAGCCTGCACCCTGCCCCTGCCCGGCCACGCCAATGCCGTGCGCTCCTACGCCGGCCAGCACAACCATGAATTCCTGCTGCAGACCGACGCGCTCAGCCGCAGTCTGTGGCGCAAGGAAAACCGCCGCGGCCGCACCTCGCACGACTGCTTCCCCGGCGCCGTGGTCACCACGCCCGGCAGCACCGACCATGACGGCCTGGTGTTCGGCGCCCACCTGGCCTGGTCGGGCAACCACCAGCAAACCATCGAGTGGCTGCACGACGGCCAGTACCAATGGCAAATGGGCGAATGGCTGGCCCCTGGCGAAGGCCTGCTGCCCCCCGGTCAGAGCCTGCGTACGCCCGACATGGTGGCCAGCTGCTCCACACAAGGCCTGAACGGTCTGGCCGCCAACTTCCACGCCGCCCTGCGCGCCCGCATGGCCTGGCCCGGCGGCGCCATGCGCCCGCGCCCGGTGCACCTGAACACCTGGGAGGCTTTCTACTTCGACCTGGTGCCCACCGACGTGATGGCCCTGGCCGATGCCGCCGCCAGTGTGGGCGTGGAGCGCTTTGTGCTGGACGACGGCTGGTTCCACCGCCGCCACCACGACCGCGCAGGCCTGGGCGACTGGTGGCCCGACCAGGACAAGTTCCCCCAGGGCCTGGGCCCACTGGTACAGCACGTCAACAGCCTGGGCATGGAGTTCGGCCTGTGGGTCGAGCCCGAAATGCTCAACCCCGACAGCGATCTGCACCGCCAGCACCCCGACTGGGCGCTGCAGATCACCGGCCGCCCACTGATCACCTCGCGCAACCAGCTGGTGCTGGACATCTCCCGCCCAGAGGTGGGTGACTACCTGTTTGGCAAGATAGCCACCCTGCTGGCCGCCCACCCCATCCGCTACCTCAAGTGGGACCTGAACCGCGACCTGACCACCGCCGCCCTGGCCGGTGGCCTGGGCAGCCCCGGCTACCGCGCCCAGGTGCTGGCCGTCTACGCCCTGCTGGCGCGGTTGCGCAGCGCCCACCCCGAGGTGGAGATCGAAAGCTGCTCAGGTGGTGGCGGCCGCATCGACTTTGGCGTGCTGCAACACACCCACCGCGTGTGGGCCAGCGACTGCATAGACGCCATGTCGCGGGTGCAGATCCAGCAAGGCTTTGGCCAGTTCTTCCCGCCGGAGATCCTGGGCTCGCACATCGGCACCGCGCCGGCCCATACCACCGGCCGCAGCCAGTCCCTAGCCTTCCGCGCAGCCGTCGCCATGACCGGCCACCTGGGCGTGGAACTGGATGTGCGGCGTCTGGACGAATCGACCCGCAGCGCACTCAGCACCTGGATAGCGCGCTATAAAAATTGGAGGCACCAGCTGCACCACGGTCGCGTCTGGCGCGGCGAAGGCGCCGACAGCCTGGTCTGGCAAGCGCATGGCGATAGCGACGACCTGCTGCTCTTCGTCTACCGCTGCCAGCCCACCAGCCACCGCTACACGCCCCCGCTGCGCCTGCCCATGCTGGATCCGCAAGCCCGCTACCATGTGGAGCAGCTGGTACCCATCGAAGGCGACGGCGCCGTCCAATCCCCCGCGCCCTTCTTCGACCAGCTACAGGCCGGCGGCGTAGAGCTGCACGGCGCCTGGCTGGCCCAGGCCGGCCTGCCCATGCCGCGCACCACGGCGGAGACCTGCTTTATCGTGCGGCTGCGGCGGGTGGGCTGAGCGCATATTTCTATCCAAACAGGCTTCTAGCGCAGGCAACACCTGCGCTAGAAGCTACGTTTTATATAGCAGATCAACCCTTGCTCTTCACCGCGCAGGTATTCCACCCAAACAGCGCATAGGGCGGGCACCAGCCCACCAGCCCGGTTGCCAGCGGCAGCAAGCCCAGCCAGCCCCAAGCCCCCACCGTGCCCGTAGCAGCCAAAGCCACCAGCCCGGCCCCCACGGCGATACGGAGAATGCGGTCTATGCCGCCGACATTGGTTTGCATGGTCGTTCCTTGAAAGCTTAGATGCCCCATTGAACGCCGATTGGCGCACCAAGGCTCTGACCCAGATCAAACTCCGGCTTCGATGCGCCAGGCCATGGATTCAAAAGACGATAAATCCTAAATTGATAGCATGCTGCGCAGGTAATTCGTGCGCTAGCGAGTGATTTGGCTTGAACCTTTGGATTTACTTGATACTGCCAGCATCCCCAGCCGGGAAGTGCGCCCGGCTGGGGATGCCCATAAACACCCACCCTACAAACAAAAATAGCCGCCAGCGCAGATAAACCCTGCACAAGCAGCTACTCTTTCAATAGCAAGACCCACTCCGTGGGTCGTACCGCCTACATCCCCAGCGACTTCAGCAAATCATCCGTATCGCTATTGGCCGCAGGTGCGGGCGCGGCCGGCGTGTGGTCGAAGGACTGGTCCATCAGCGCGGTGGGGTCGGGTACGTCGGGCACTTCGAAGTCGCGGATCTTGATGAACTCGGTGCGGTCTACCGCCAGCTCCAGGTAGAAGATGTTGTTCTTGGCGGTGTAGAAGGTGACGCGGCGGGCCTCGGGCTTGTCGAGGTTGGCGTCCACGCTCATGATGACCTGCTTGTTCAGCACCAGCATCTTGGGCTGGTTTTGGGTGATCTGGGTTTGCAGCTCGCGGTGCACCTTGCCGGTGAAGTCGCCCACCACCTGGTTCATCAGCTCGCCCATCACGTTGCTGACCTCGTCCGAGGTGAAGGACGTGACCAGGTCTTCGCGCGACATGCCCATGTTCAGCAGATAGCTCTCGTACAGCTCCATCGCCGCCTGGGCTGTGAAGTTGATGATCACCAGGCCGGAGAAGCCGCCATCGAACAGCACGAAGCAGCCGATGTCGGGTTTGAGGCAGGTTTTGCTGATGCGCTGCACCATGCCGGAAAAGTGGATCGTGCTGTGGGTGGCCACGTTCAACACCCGGGTGACGGAGTTGCACAGGCTCAGCAGCAGGTCTTCGGTGCCGAATATGACGGCGGGCTCTTGTTTGCTCATGGTTTTTATGGTCCTGCAGTTGCAAAGCGATAGTGCGGCAAGCATAGGCCATGTAAGCGCCTGCTTACGATTAATTTAGCCCGTAAATAGCGCGTAAAACACGGCTACGCACCATCCTCCGCCGCGCAACAGCCGCCTACACCACCCCTGCTGCATGCAACGCGGCAATGGCCGCCGCGTCCAGGCCCAGCCCTGCCAGCACCTCGTCAGTGTGTTCGCCCAAGAACGGCGGCGGGCGATGCAGCACCGGCGGCGTACCCGTCAGACGCAACGGACTGGCCACACTTGCTATGGATTCAATAGCTTCTGACGCAGACGCCACCTGCGCTACAGGCTGATTTAGCCTCAAGCCCCGGGCCTGCACCTGGGGGTCGGCAAAGGCCTGGGCGATGTCGTTGATGGGGCCGCAGGGCACGGCCTTGTCCTCCAGCAGCGCAATCCAGTCGGCGGTGCTGCGGGTGCGGGTGACGGCCTCCAGCAGCGGAATCAGCTCGGCGCGGTGGTTCACACGCAGGGTGTTGGTGGCAAAGCGCGGGTCGGTGGCCCAGGCGCTGTGCCCGGCAGCGGCGCAGAAGCGGGCGAACTGGCCGTCGTTGCCCACGGCCAGCAGCATGGCGCCGTCCGCCGTCGGGAAGTCCTGGTATGGCACCAGGCTGGGATGGCTGTTGCCCTGGCGCTGCGGCACCTTGCCGGTATTGACGAAGCCGGCCGCCTGGTTGGCCAGAATGGCCATGCCCACGTCCAGCAAGGCCATGTCGATGTGCTGACCCTGGCCACTGCGGTGCCGCGCCTGCAAGGCCGCCAGGATGGCGCTGCAGGCATAGACGCCGGTGAACACGTCGATCACCGCCACGCCGACCTTCTGCGCGCCGCCGCCGGGTGTGCCGTCCGGTCGGCCGGTGATGGACATCATGCCGCTCAGGGCCTGCACCATCAGGTCGTAGCCCGCACGCTCGGCGTACGGCCCGGTCTGGCCAAAGCCGGTGACCGAGCAGTAGATCAGCCCCGGGTTGACGGCCTGCAGGCTGGCGTAGTCCAGCCCGTACTGGGCCAGGCCGCCGACCTTGAAGTTCTCTACCAGCACATCGCTTTGCGCGGCCATCTGGCGTATCAGCGCCTGGCCTGCCGGCTGCGCCATGTCGATGGTGATGGAGCGCTTATTGCGGTTGCAGGCTGTGAAGTACGTGGCCTGGTCGGTGTCATGGCCGTCGGCGTCCTGCAGGAACGGCGGGCCCCAGTGGCGGGTGTCGTCGCCCACCACGGGCCGCTCCACCTTGACCACGTCGGCGCCCAGGTCGGCCAGCATCTGGGTGCACCAGGGGCCAGCCAGCACGCGCGACAGGTCCAGCACCTTCAGGCCGGCCAGTGCGCCGGGAGGGGATTCAGTGGTCATGGTCGAAACAAACGTAGGTGAAAAGCCCTTCGACAGGCTCAGGGCGAACGGTGGGGAGCATCCTTAAAACGCGGCGATGCCAGTCTGCGCCCTGCCGAGGATGAGCGCATGGATGTCGTGCGTGCCCTCGTAGGTGTTCACCACCTCCAGGTTCACCAGGTGGCGGGCCACGCCGAATTCGTCGCTGATGCCGTTACCGCCCATCATGTCGCGCGCCAGGCGGGCAATGTCTAGCGCCTTGCCGCAGCTGTTGCGCTTGAGGATGGAGGTGATTTCCACCGCTGCCGTGCCCGCGTCCTTCATCTGGCCCAGGCGCAGGCAGCCTTGCAGGCCCAGGGCGATTTCGGTCTGCATGTCGGCCAGCTTCTTCTGGATCAGCTGATTCGCGGCCAGGGGTTTGCCGAACTGCTTGCGGTCCAGCACGTACTGGCGGGCGCGCAGCCAGCAGTCTTCAGCTGCACCCAGCGCACCCCAGGCGATGCCGTAGCGGGCGCTGTTCAAGCAGGTGAACGGGCCTTTCAAGCCCTGCACCTCGGGGAAGGCGTTTTCTTCGGGGCAGAACACGCCGTCCATCACGATCTCGCCGGTGATGCTGGCACGCAGGCCCACCTTGCCGTGGATGGCGGGGGCGCTGAGGCCGGCCATGCCTTTTTCCAGCACAAAGCCACGGATGGGGCCGACGTTGCCAGCCGCGTCAACTTCCTTGGCCCAGACCACGAACACGTCGGCGATAGGGCTGTTGGAGATCCACATCTTGGCGCCGCTGAGCTTGTAGCCGCCGGCCACCTTGTGGGCGCGGGTGGCCATGGAGCCGGGGTCAGAGCCGTGGTCGGGCTCGGTCAGGCCAAAGCAGCCAATCCACTCGCCGGTGGCCAGCTTGGGCAGGTATTTCTGGCGCTGGGCTTCAGTGCCGAACTCATAGATGGGCACCATCACCAGCGAGCTTTGCACGCTCATCATGGAGCGGTAGCCCGAGTCCACACGCTCCACCTCGCGGGCAATCAGGCCGTAGGCCACGTAGTTCAGGCCAGGGCCGCCGTACTGCTCGGGGATGGTGGGGCCCAGCAGGCCCAGCTCGCCCATCTCGCGGAAGATGGCCGGGTCGGTGGTCTCGTGGCGGAAGGCCTGCAGCACGCGCGGCAGCAGCTTGTCTTGCGAATAGGCCGCAGCGGCATCGCGCACCATGCGCTCTTCGTCGGTCAGTTGCTGGTCGAGCAAGAACGGGTCTTGCCAGTGGAATGCGGCGTGGGCCATGGGAAGCTCTCCTGGGGAATGCTGGGGGGTCTGCGCACCGGTCGTACGCAGCATGTCCCATGGTAGAGCCAGGAGGGGCCTGACTGCAAACGATGAATCGTCACCCAGTTATGCACTGAAGGAATGTTTAAAAACCAAACCGTCCCTCAACACCATTGCCAAATTGGCATATTGCGCAGAATATATCTGCGCCACCAGCTAGCAAAATTGCAGCAACGCCATCACTTCATTGTGTGCTCTACGCACTCCAATCAGCCCATGCGCTGGCGCCACTGTTGCAGCCAGCCGTCGCTGCTGACCAGCAACACGCCGGCCAGCACCAGCGCCGCACCGGCCAGAAAGCTGGCCTCCAGCGGCTCGTTCAGCAGCCACACGCCGAAAGCCATGCCGAACAGCGGCGTCAGGAACGAAAACACGCTCAGCGGCGAGGCCAGGTAGCGGCGCAGCAGCCAGAACCACACTAGAAAACTCACAAACGACACACCCACCGCCTGAAAGGCCAGGCTGCCCCACAACAAGGGCGTGCCATGCACGGCAAGCTGGCCCAGGCCCATGGCCGCCAGCACGAGCAGCACAAAAGCGGCCACCAGCTGGTACAGCAGGGTCTGCGCTGCCGGCGCCCGCGACAAGCTGGTCGAGCGCAGCACCACCGTAGTCGCACCCCAGGACGCACCCGCCAGCAGGCCCAGCAGATCGCCCAGCAACATGTTCTGCCCAGCCCCCACCGCGGGTGCCGCGCGTCCGGTGAAAGTCACCACAATGCCGGTGAAGGCCACGCCTATGCCCAGCCACTTTACCGGGCTCAGCCGCTCGGACGGGAAGCGCCAGTGCAGGCCCAGCGCCACAAAAATCGGCGCGGTATAGAGAAACACCGCCATGTGCGAAGCCGTGGTGAAACGCATGCCCTCGCCCACCAGCAGGTATTCGAACGAGAACAGCCCGCCCGCCACCAGCCCCGGCCGCCAGGTGCCGGCCCAGTCCATGCCCGGCTCGCGCTGCCACAGCATCAGCAGACCCACCAGCAGCGCGGCCACGCCCGAGCGCAGCCCGATCTGCAGAATCGGCGCCATATCGCCCGCCGTGGCCTTGATCAACACCTGCTGCAGCCCCCAGGTCATGCACAGCACCAGCATAATGCTGCTGGCGCGGGCGTCTAGGGGTTTGCGGGGTTCCATGGGTTTCCTTTGCGGCTGGGTTTACGTGGCCCTGCATTGTCCCGTAGACTGTTTTGATGGATATAGCGAAAATACGCCAAACCATACCGTACAACAGCCAAACCGCCATGCCCGCCACCGCCAAGCACCTGCGGCTGCCACCGTTCAGCCAGAGCCTGCCCGCGCCCATCTTCTTTCGCACTGCGCACATGCAGGCCGAATCCACCTACCCGCAGCACCGCCATGCCTGGGGCGAGTTCGTCTACTCGTTCAGCGGCGTGCTGGAGGTGAAGCTTGCCGACCACCACTACCTGGCCCCGCCGCAGTACGGCATCTGGCTGCCGCCGCATGTGGAACACACCGGCATGAACCGCTACGAAGCCTGCCACTGCTCGCTCTACGTGGCCGAAGAACTCTGCCAAGCCCTGCCAAGCTCCACTTGCGCGCTCACCCTCAGCCCGCTGGTACGCGCCCTGCTGGAGCATCTGCGCCAGCACCCTCCTGCCCTGCCCCGCAGCGCAGAGCAGGAACGCCTGCTGCAGGTGCTGGTAGACCAGTTGGCCCAAGCCCCCTGCGCCGGCAGCTACCTGCCCACATCGGACGACCCGCTGCTGGCCGCCGTGCTGCAGCTGCTGGAAGACAACCCGGGTGACAACCGCACCCTGCCCGAAATCGCCAGTGCCGTGCACAGCACCGAGCGCACCCTGCTGCGCCGTTTCCAGCGCGACCTGGGCATGTCCTTCATTGAATGGCGCCAGCGCCTGCGTGCCGTCAAAGCCATGCCGCTGTTGGAGGCCGGCCAAACGGTAGAGACGATCGCCCTGGACCTGGGCTACGGCAGCGCCTCCGCCTTCATCAGCATGTTCCGCAAGCTGATGGGGGTCACACCGGACGAATTTCGCAAAGGGGTGGTGGAGGCGCATGGCCTGACGCGTGCCAGATAATGGCCACGGCACCCTAGAGTGCCTGGGAGGCTTGTGTGCGGGTATTGATTGTCGAGGACGACCTTTTGTTGGGCGAAGCCCTGTCCACCGGCTTGCGCCAGCTGGGCCATGTAGTGGACTGGTTTGGCGACGGCACGCAAGCGAACGCAGCCCTGGCGGCCACCACCTTTGACGCCGTGGTGCTGGACCTGGGCTTGCCAGGCGTTGACGGCTTGCACTGGCTGGCGCGTTGGCGCAATGCAGGCTTCACCGTACCCATGCTGATTCTGACGGCCCGCGACGGCGCGGCCCACAGCATTACTGGGCTGGACAGCGGGGCCGACGACTACCTGATTAAACCCATCACCGTGGATGAACTCGCGGCGCGCCTGCGGGCCGTGCTGCGCCGCACCTCCGGCCACGCGCACTCGGTATGGCAGCACGGCGCGCTGGAATACAACCCGGCCACCAAAGCGGTACTCTGGAAGGGCAAAAGCATCGAACTGACGGGCCGTGAACTGGCTCTGCTGGAAGCCCTGCTGAAGCATCCACAGCGCGTGCTGTCCAAGGCCCATCTTCAGGAAAAGCTATACGACTGGAACAGCGCAGAGCCCGAGAGCAACACACTGGAAGTGCATGTGCACCACCTGCGCCGCAAAATCGCACCGGGCATCGTGCGCACGCTGCGCGGTGTGGGCTACGCCCTGGGCTCTGGAGAAGCCGAGCCATGAGCCTGCAGCGCCGCCTGTTGCTGTACCTGCTGCTGTGCGCGCCGCTGGTATGGGCCGTGACGCTGGTCGCATCCTTCACCCATGCGCGCCACGAGGTGAATGAGCTCTACGACAGCGAGTTGGTCCGCCTGGCCCGGCAGGTTCAGGCCCTGCTCAAACACAACCACGCAGCTGCGCTGCAAGCCCCCGCCGAACCCACCGTAAAAGATCTGTACGACGATGACAAGGACGATGTACGGCAGCTGGCCGTCGCGGTATGGAATGCCAAAGGGGAGCTGATGCTGACCGACCGAGAAGGCATGCAACTGCAGCGCCACAGTGGCGCAGCGGGATTTGTGGATGCGCAGGTCCATGGCAATGCCTGGCGGGTGTACTACCTGCCGTCGCCAAACGGTGAATGGCTTATCGCCGCTGGCCAGGATGTGGCTGAACGCCGCGAACTGGTAACGGGCCTGACCTTCGGCCAGCTCATGCCCTGGCTGTTGATGCTGCCGTTTCTGCTGGTCGCCATGGCCTGGGCGGTGCGACAGGCATTGCAGCCCATCCGCACCCTGACCACCGAGCTGCAAGAGCGCGATGCACAGGATTTGCAGCCGGTCTCGCCGCTGCGCGCACCCGCGGAGTTGCAGCCGCTGCTGGTGGCCATGAACCACCTGTTCGCCCGCATCGAAGACACACTGGAACGCGAGCGCCGCTTCACCGCCGACGCTGCGCACGAGCTGCGCACGCCGCTGGCCGTATTGCGCGCGCAATGGGACGTGGTGCGCCGATCGCACAGCGGGCCCGAGCGCGAACAGGCGCAGGCCCGGTTCAGCACCGGCCTGGACCGTACCGACCGGCTGGTCATGCAGATGCTGGCACTGTCGCGCGTGGAAGCACGGTTAGGTTCAGACAACACCGCCTTGCTCCACGCCCCGGTGGACTGGCCGCGCATTGTTGAGCAGACCATGGGCGACTGCCTGCCGCTGGCCGAGCGCAGGCACATCGAACTAGCCTGCGAATGGCCCGCCGAGGGCCAGTCCGCCCTGGCCATGCAAGGCGATAGCGGCCTGCTCGCCATGCTGCTGCGCAACCTGCTGGACAACGCCATACGCTACGCCCCACAAAGTACGCTGGTGACGCTGCGGTTTACAACGGACGAGATGGTGGTGGAAAACGCCGGCCCGCCGCTCAGCGCGGAAGACCTGGCCAACCTGGGCACACGCTTTCACCGGCCACGCGGGCAGACGGAAATAGGCAGCGGCCTGGGTATCTCCATCGTGCAGCGGATTGCTAACTTGCAGCGCCTGGCGGTGGTTTTTGGCGCTTGCGAAAACGGGCAAGGCATGCAGGTCCGGGTGCAAAGGAGCAGCCCTGGCGCACAGGAAAATAGGCACACTCACCGCTAAAGCACCCAAGGCCACGATCCAGCGGATTGCGGCCATCAACCACCTCGCACACACACCCATGCACGTCGAAACCATCACCCCCGCCGGAATGTTTGAACCCATTGGTCCTTAGAACGTGTTCAAGGTCTTTTTGGGGCCGCGTTGGGGTGCAATCGGGATGAGTTGGCTGTCGGAGACCGCAGCATGGGCTCTCTGCCCATGCAAGGGTTCTGGCGGACAAATCGCCCGATTTCACCCCAACCCGGAGGGCAGGTGCCTGTTCGGGCGCTCAACGTCGTTACAAAACCAGCCAAGGCAGAAGCCTTGGCTTGGGTTTTGTGCCTAGCTGCGCATCCCGAACAGGCACCTGCGCGGCCCCAAAAAGACCTTGAACACGTTCTAACAGCCACCTCACCAAGGCTGGCCCCTTCATCAGCATCTCGGGAACGCCCGGCGTAGACCCGGCCACTGGCCAGATGGCCGGCACCGACGCCTACAGCCAGGCACGACAAATCGTGAAAAACTTCCGTGCCATGCTCGCAGAGGTGGGTGCCACTTTGGAAAACGTCATGCATGTCCACGTTTTCCTGAAGCAGGTCGGAGATTTCCAGGAAATGAACCGCGCCTATGCAGAAGTGTTCGGCGCCCACCGTCCTGCCCGTACCGTCATCTGCGTAGCCGACCTGCCCAAGCAAGGCGCCTTGATGACCATGAACTTGACGGCCTACGCTGACGGCAGCGCACGCAGATAGCATGCATAAACCGCATGTCTTACCAGCTGGATATTTAAGAGTTTCCGGCCTCTAGCGCACAGAATATCTGCGCAAGCAGCTATAAATACCGCAGCAGCACAAACCGTCAAACATGTATATTGCGCACACCATGCGCAGAAAAATCCCCTCCCTACAGGCCCTGGCCTGCCTGGACGCCGCCGCCCGCCATGAAAGCTACACCCGCGCCGCCCAAGAGCTGGCGCTGACGCAGGGTGCGGTGTCGCGGCAGATCACGGCGCTGGAGGAATTCCTGGGCATGGCGTTGTTCCGGCGCACCCGCCACGGCGTGGCGCTGACCGAGCGCGGCGCCGAATACGCCCAGCAGGTCGCAGCACGACTGCAGGGGCTGGAGCAGGACACGCTGCAGGCCATGTCATCCCAGGGCAGCGCCGGCACCCTGCACCTGGCCGCCGTGCCCACCTTTGCCACGCGCTGGCTGATACCGCGCCTACCAGCCTGGGCTGCGCTGCACCCGGACACCACGGTGCACATCGAAACCCGCACCCGGCCGTTCCTGTTTGCCGACACGCCGTTTGATGCAGCGCTGTACACCGGCACCGCCGAGCAGGTGGCCAACTGGGCCGGCACGCGCGCCGTGCGCCTGCTGGGCGAAGACATGGTGCCGGTGTGCAGCCCGGGCTTTCTGGGCGGCCACGGCAGCCTGAGCCCCGAGGCCATGGCGCAGCGCCCGCTGCTGCAGCAAAGCACCCGGCCCGAGGGCTGGCGCCAGTGGTTTGATGCGCTGGACGTAACCGCACCCTTGGCCCTGCACGGGCCGCGCTACGAGCTGTTTTCCATGACTGCCGCCGCAGCCGCCCAGGGCCTGGGTCTGGCCCTGGTGCCGCGTCTGCTGGTGGAGGCCGAGCTGCAGCGCGGTGAACTGGTGATCGCCTGCGCGCAGACCCCGGCCAGTGACCCTAGCTATGACCGGGCCTACTACTGCGTGCTGCCCGAGCGCACCGAAGACCGGCCGCTGGTCACGACCTTCTTGCGCTGGCTGCAAGCAGCCACCGCCTAGCGCAGGGCTTGGTCAACGGCCTGCAGCAGCGCCGGGTTGTCGGGCGTGACGTCGCTGGGGAAGCTGGCCACCACCTTGCCGCTGCGGTCTATCAGGTATTTGTGGAAGTTCCATCGCGGCGCCTGGCCGGTGGCCTTGTCCAGCGCGGCATACAGGCCGTTGCGTGCCGCACCGGAGACAACCGACTTGCCCAACATGGGGAACTTCACGCCATAGGTGTTGTAGCAAAAGTCAGCAATCTCCTTGGCCGAACCAGGTTCCTGCCCGCCGAAGTCATTCGACGGAAAGCCCAGCACCACCAGGCCGCGCGGCTGGTACTTGGCGTACAGCGCCTCCAGCCCCTCGTACTGGCTGGTGAAGCCGCAGTAGCTGGCGGTATTGACCACCAGCACCGCCTTGCCCGCATACTGGCAGAGGTTCTGCGGTGCCTCGTCCTGCAGACGCGGAAACTGGTATTGCAGGATGGCCGGGCAGGCGGCCTGGCCGGTGGCCGTGCCCGGGCCGACTGGCGTTACGGCCTGCGCGCCCTGCCCTATGAGCACCAACGCAGCCACAGAAAGAAGGCGGAAGAGCAATTGCATGGTGGTTCCTTGGACGGAAGTCTCGACCGTTGACTCTAGCCCAGTTGGCATTCCGCGTGGTGCGCGCGGTTTTATGCAGAAAAAAGACCTATTGCGCAGGTAATGCGAGCGGTAACAGCTATCAAAAACAGAGCACCACAAACCAGGGTGCTTGCGCCATAATTTTGCGCAGCCGGCGGCGCCACGGGCCGCCCCTCTACCCGGAAGGCGCATATGGACGAAGACCCCCGATCCAAAAGCTGGTGGCAGACCCTGCCCGGTATCCTGACCGCGGTGGCGGGCGCCATCACCGCGGTCACCGCGCTGGTGACAGCGCTGCACCAGGCCGGCTGGCTGGGCCGCACGCCTGCGCCAACGGCCACTCCACCCTCCAGCGCTGGTATGCCACCAGCCCCCACCAATGCCGCCCCCTCCACCGCGGCGGTAGCCGCATCCGCACCCGCCGCGGCGCAGCTCAGCGTCGTGCTGCCCGAGCGGGTGGAGATGGTGGCAGACACGCTGAGCTACCGCATCCTCAACGCCCAACTGCTGCCGCAAAACCCCGGCCAGCGCAGCCTGAAGTTCCAGGTGCGCGTAGCCAACAACAGTCGCTACGACGGTAACTTCTGGAGCGCCTCCTTCCGCCTGCTGGCCGACGGCAGCCTGCTGGCGCCGGTGAATGAACTCAACGAACTGGTGCGCGGCAATAGCAACATGGAGGGCTGGGTGGAATTCACCGTACCCGACAGCCTGGCCCAGGCACAGCTGCAGATGGGCACCGTGGGCACGGGCGTGGCAGGCATCCCCATCGTGCTGAAGGCGGGGCCCTAGACACAAACACGCATAACCCGGTTGCACTGGCTGCAAAGACTCTGGTTGCCATGTGGCGAATCAGCCCCAAGTACACACCAGCCCCGGCCGGCTGCTACGCTGCCCATCTTTATGCCGCCTGGGCACTTACTTCATTTTTCATAGCATCTTGCGCACGATATATCTGCGCTGGAGGCTTGTTTTATCTGCAAAGCAAAACATGATTCCCTTTTCCGTTCTGGACCTGGCCCCGATTGCCGAAGGCAGCACCGCGGTCGATGCTTTTCGCCACACGCTGGACCTGGCGCAGCATGCCGAAACCTGGGGCTACCAGCGCTACTGGCTGGCCGAGCACCATGGCATGCGCGGCATTGCCAGCGCGGCCACGGCGGTCGTCATCGGCCATGTGGCGGCGGGCACGCGCAGCATCCGAGTGGGCGCTGGCGGCATCATGCTGCCCAACCATTCGCCACTGGTGATTGCCGAGCAGTTCGGCACGCTGGAGTCGCTGTTCCCCGGCCGCATCGACCTGGGCCTGGGCCGCGCGCCCGGCTCGGACCAAGCCACTTCCCGTGCGCTGCGGCGCGACCTGCAAACCGATGCCCAGCAGTTCCCCCGCGACGTGCTGGAGCTACAGCACTACTTTGCCCCGGTGCAGGAAGGGCAGACGCTGCGGGCCGTACCCGGCGCCGGGCTGGAGGTACCGCTGTGGATTCTGGGCTCCAGCACCTTTGGTGCGCAGCTAGCGGCCGAATTGGGCCTGCCCTACGCGTTTGCCTCGCATTTCGCGCCGGGTGACATGCTGTCGGCCATCGAGATTTACCGGGCGCGCTTCAAGCCGTCCAAGCAGTTGGCCAAGCCCTATGTGATGCTGGGCTTCAATGTGTTTGCGGCGGACACGGACGCGGCCGGGCAGTTTCTGTTCAGCTCGCTGCAGCAGGCATTTGTGAACCTGCGTAGCGGCCGCCCGTCCCAGTTGCCGCCGCCGGTAGACGGCTTCGCCGAGCGCCTGCACCCGGCCGACAAGGCCATGCTGGACAACTCTTTGTCCTGCGCTGCGGTGGGCTCGCCCGACTCGGTGCGCCGGGCATTACAGGCTTTCATTGAGCGCACGGGTGCGGACGAGCTGATGCTGACGTCGCAGATCTTCGACCACCAGGCGCGGCTGCGCTCTTACGAGATCACTGCTAGCTTGCGCGCGCAGCGTTAGCCCGCGTGGGCGCGTGGGTGTCCACCCACAGGCTGGGCTCAGGCACGGCCTGCGCGGGGTCGAAACGGCGCAGGCAGTGCTTGCCTCCCTGCTTGCCCTGGTACATGCCAGCATCGGCCAGCTTGAGCAGCATCTTGGGGTCCACGCCGTCCAGTGGCGCCAGGGCGTAGCCTATGGTCAGGCCGACCTGGAAACTGTGCTGCCCCAGGTCAAACGGCGCATGGAAGGCCTCCAGCAGCTTGTGGCCCAGGTCTTGCGCCTGGCGGTCGGTGTGCAGGCCGCGGGCCACGATGACGAACTCGTCGCCCCCCATGCGCGACACCAGGTCGCTGCTGCGCACCAGCACTTGCAACCGGACCGCCACGGCGCTGAGCAGCACATCGCCCACATCGTGGCCGTACTGGTCGTTCACCGGCTTGAAGCCGTCCAGATCCAGCACATACACCGCCACCATGCTGTGCGGGCCGCATTGGGCCAGGGCCTGTTCCAGCGCCAGGCTCAGGCCACGGCGGTTGGGCAGATCGGTCAACGGGTCGGTATGTGCCAGGGAATGCATGGCGTCGCGCTCCTGGGTGACGCGCACGACCTTGGCCTGCGTGGCCCGGCTGCGCAGGGCCAGCAGGCGCATCAACATCAGCAGGTCCAGCAGCGCCGCCCATTGCACGGAGTGCTGGGTCCAGAAATTCACCCCCACCACGCCATACAACACGCCCACCATGGTCAAGACTGCAAAGAAATACACCAATGCGCCCAATACCAGGTAGACGCCCATCGCGTTGCCCTGGCGCACCCGACGCCAGGCCGGCGGCAAGGCCAGCAGAGACGGCAAGGCCCCCAACAGCCCGACCAGCGGACTGACCGCACGGGTGCTGAGCAAGTCCAGCGCATACACCAGCGCCACCAGCGCAGAAGCCAGCGCGCCCGCACGCATGGCGCGGCTGAAATGGCGGTATGCCCCCGGCCCCGCCAGCACATGCTCAAAAAACAGGAAGAAGCCGCAGGTAGATGCAAGCGCAGATAGTGCCGCCAGGTGCAGCTCCAGCCACCGATTGCCGGCCCACAGGTACTGAACGCCCACGCCAAACTGCAGCAGCGAAAACACCAGGCCACCCACCACGATCAACGCGTACTTCAAAAACAGCGGGTCGCGTACGCCCAGCCAGTGCATCAGGCTGTACATCAGCAGGCATAGCGACAGACCCAGCATCAGGCCCTGCAGCATCTGCTCGCGCAGCGCATGCTCCAAAAACGCGGCCTGTGTATTCAGCGTAATGGGCAGCACCATGGCGCCACTGGTCTGCACGCGGATGTACAGGGTGTAGGCCTGGCCCGGCTGCATGCGCAAAGACACGGTCGGCGAACGGGCGGCACGCGGACGCTCCAGGTTCTGGTGCAAATTGCCCAGCAGGGCCTGCTGCAACACCTGGCCGTCGCGCACCAGGTAGATGTCCAGGCGGTTCAACACCGGGTAGTCCAGCTCTAGCGCCCAATCCGTCCCGGCAGACGGCTCCAGGCGCACCGGTATGCGCAACCACACAGGTGCAGAGCGCATGCCCAGGGTGGAGCGGGCGGTCTGCGGCGGCGCGAAATCAGCGCCGGCCTCCTGCACCTGGCCGATATCCATGCGACCCGTGGCATCTGGCAGCACCTGCACGGCCGGCCACAGGTCCTGGCGCCAGCTTTGCACATCCAGCACCGCCTCGGCCTGCGCCCATGCGCCCAGCGGCAGCAGCAAACCCACGCACAGCAGCACCCGCCATAACAGGCGCAGCACAGATTGCGAGGGAAATGGCGAATGCATCAGGTTTGTTACTGATTGTAAATTATTGTATTTTAAGTGCCCTTGGCGGGCTGTACCCTGCAGAAGCGCTAACGCAAGGGCCGCAGCAGCTCTTTCAGGCCGTTATGGTCGATCTCGTGCATCAAGGCCAGCAGCCGGCCAATGTCACCCGGCGGGAAGCCCTCACGTGCAAACCAGTTCAGGTAGTTGCCGGGCAGGTCGGCGATGACCGTGCCCTTGTGCTTGCCAAACGGCATTTGCACGCTGACCAGGCGCTGCAATTGTTCAGAGTCCATATCTGCAAATGTAACAATCCCAAAAATGGACCCTGCGCACGCCAAGTGCACGACGTACCCAATATTGGGGATACGCTCCACAGGGAGCTGCCGAGTTACCTATATGTGGAAAACGGCAAGCGCCCCCACCAGCACGCCCAGGCCGCCGGTACCAAACATTGCGTATTCCAGCCATTTCTTCTTGGTCAGCAGCGCGATGGCGGCCATGGCGATAGAGATTTGCAGCACCGTGGTGGCCTGGGCCCAGCGGTGGTGCAGGTGCATCTGCTCATCGCTTTTTTCGTCCCATTCGACGACTTCGGTTTCCAGCTTTTCGGCCACCGTCTTGATGCCGTCCTTTTCCTTCTCGTAGCGTTCCACCTTGGCCTGATAGGCGGATTTCGTGGCCTCTGGCGACAGGTTCATCGCCAGCTCAGCCAACGCCTGCTTGGTGCTCTTGGCCTGGTAGTAATTCCATTGGTTGGAGGCCTCCGCCTTTTTCAGCGCGGCATTGTTCTTGTACAGCCCCGCATTGGCTTGCGTTGCCCCGCCCATATAGGAAAAGATGGCCCCCACCGTAGCGATGATGGCGGTGAACATCGCAATCTGGTTCACCATGCCGCCGCCGTGCGCACCATTTGCGCCTTGGGTGGCATGCTCCAACTCGTGGTCATGCGGACCGTGGACGTGAAACCCTTCACTAGACATACCTGTTTTCCTGAGAATTTATAAAAGTTATACGAATCGTCATGCGCAGACCCTGCCCCCACAGCTGGGGACAAGATCGGCGCCCGAGGATACAAGAACACCGCGGGGCCGCCCGTACACTTTGCGCATGCACCCCTCGAACTCCCCCCTGGCCTGGGGCATCATCGGCTGCGGCGCCGTGACCGAACTCAAGAGCGGCCCTGCCTTCAACAAGGTGGCGCATTCGCGCCTGGCGGCGGTGATGCGCCGCGACGCCACCCTGGCCCAGTCCTACGCAGAGCGGCACGGCGTACCCAGCTGGACCACCGATGCCGAAGCGTTGATCCACAACCCGCAGGTCAATGCCGTCTACATCGCCACACCGCCGGACAGCCACCACTTCTATGCACTCCAGGTGGCCGCAGCTGGAAAAATCTGCTGCGTGGAAAAGCCCATGGCGCTGAACCACCGCGAATGCCTGGAGATGTGCGCCGCCTTTGAAGCGGCGGGCCTGCCGCTGTTCGTGTCTTACTACCGGCGTTCACTGCCGCGCTTTGCGCAAGTCAAAAAATGGCTGGACCAGGGCGCCATCGGCAACGTGCGCCATGTGCACTGGGCTTATACCCGCACGCCCAGCCCGACCGACCTGGCCAAAACGCCCAACTGGCGCACCGACCCGCAAGTGGCCGGCGGTGGCTACTTTGCCGACCTGGCCTGCCACGGGCTGGACCTGTGCATGCATCTGCTGGGCGACATCGTGCACGCCCAGGGCTTCCACGCACAGCAGCAGGGCCTGTATGCGGCCGAGGACGCGGTCACCGGGGTCTGGCAGTTTGCTAGCGGCGCGCTGGGCTCGGGTTACTGGAACTTTGGTGCCGCCGAGCGCGTGGACGCCGTCACCATCCTGGGCAGCCAGGGGACGATAGAGTTTTCGGTGTTTGGCAACCAGCCGCTGCTGCTACGCAACAGCCAGGGCTGCCAGAGCGTGGAAATCGCCCACCCGGAGAACATCCAGCTGTTCCATATCGAGAACATGCAAAAACACGTGGCCGGGCTAGCCACGCACCCCTCCACCGGGCAGACCGCGCAGCGCACGGCCTGGGTGATGGAGCAAATCAACCGCCCGCTCGATTGATCAATTGACCGAACCGACCACGCGGTTGATCACACGGCCTAGCCGCCCGCGCGCTTGACCGTGTAGCCCTGCTTTTGCAGCAGCGCGATCACCGTGTCAACGTGGTCGCCCTGTACCTCAATCACACCGTCCTTCACCGTGCCACCGCTGCCGCAGGCCGCCTTGAGCTGCTTGCCCAACGCGGTCAGCCCCGCCAGGTCCAAGGGCACGCCCTTAACCAGGGTGACGCCCTTGCCGGCCCGGCCCTTGGTTTCACGCGACACACGCACGATGCCATCGGTCTTGGGTAGCGGCTTCTGGCCACAGATGCAGTCGGCCACCGGCTTGCGGCAGGTCGGGCACATGCGGCCGGTTTCGGTGGAGTACACCAGGCCGCCGCTGGAGAGTTTGCTTTTCATACCCATTACTATAAAAAATAGCACCTAGCGCTGGTAGTACCTGCGCTAGGTGCCGATTTGGCTACAACCGCCGAGAGGGCTTAGCCCTTGGTGTAATTGGCGATGCCTTCGAGGATTTCCTTCTTGGCCGCGTCAATACCTTCCCAGCCCAGCACCTTGACCCACTTGCCCTTTTCCAGGTCCTTGTAGTGCTCAAAGAAGTGGCTGATGGCGTTCAGGCGCATCTTGTTCACGTCATCCACGCTCTTCCAGTGGGTGTACATGGGCAGAATCTTGTCGGTGGGCACGGCCAGCACCTTGCCGTCCACGCCAGCTTCGTCTTCCATCAGCAAAATGCCCAGGGGGCGGCAGGGCACAACCACGCCGGGGTACAGCGGGTACGGGGTGATCACCAGCACGTCCACCGGGTCGCCGTCGCCGCTCAGGGTCTGGGGCACGTAGCCGTAGTTCGTGGGGTAGTGCATGGCCGTGGTCATGAAACGGTCCACGAACAGCGCGCCAGACTCCTTGTCCACTTCGTACTTGATCGGGTCCGCGTTCATCGGGATTTCAATCACGACGTTGAAGGCATCGGGGGCATTCTTGCCAGGGGTCACTTTATTCAGGGACATGGTGGTGTTGCAGTTAGGAGTTGAGAAATCGGATTCTGGTTAACCCGTGATTTTGCCTCACAGCGGTGACGCCAGCCTGACGGCAAAGCCAAAAGTAAAAAGGCGACACAGCCACCAGGTGCTGTGTCGCCCGCTTCGCAGCGCTCTAGCCGCTATCAGCTGGGTGTGCAGTACTGCGGCGTGGTGCTTGCCGGAATCGTGGGCAAATCGGTGGTGTAAGTGCCCACGGGACGTACGGTGACCACGCAGCTGGCGCTGACGTCGAACTCGAACAGATTCCAGTAGTCCGTGTTCGACGACTCGCCCGTGGCGGGCGGCGTAATCAGCTGCAGGGTGCGTCCTGGAATATTCACCTCGACCCGCGCGCCCGATGTAGCGATGGGGCCGTCGGAATAGCCCGAGTAGTTGCGTACGCTGTACTTGTAGGTACCCACCATCAGCTTGGTGATGGTCACAACCTCGGGGCCGTAGCTGGAGGTGTCGTCCACGTCCAGGTTAGCAAAGGGAGCTTCTATCAAGGCGCCCTTGTCCGAATAGTACACATGGTCACCCGCTGGGGTGATCAGGTGCGAATCCAGGTCGTTGGGCAAAGCGCCCCAGGTCAGCTTCATGGTGATGCCGGCGCCGGTTTGGCCGAGTGAAAGGCAGGCGGGCAAGGTGATGTCGTTCGCACTGGCCGTGTTCTGCACGGTATTGGTCAAAAATCCGCCGGACACGCCCACGATGGTGGCAATGCTGTTGCTGCGGATAGGCAGGCTGAAGTTACCGCTGGCATCGGTGTAGACCGAGCTGGTGCCGGAGTAGTCGATCCCGTCGCTGGCGACCAACGCATTCGCCACCACGGCACCCGCCGCATTCTTCATGCAGCCATGGACGATGATGGTGTTGTAGGTCTGGTCGGCGTTCCAGGTAGTGAAGTGGCTGACCGTGCCTTCGTAGTAGGCCGATGCGCCAGAACCCACCAGAGTCGCCGTGCCTTCCTGCACCCACAAGCCGGTGCTGGTGTTGAAGTAAAACAGCGGGATGGTCGAGGGCACGGATGCATTGCGCGAAGCCAGGGGGATGCGGATGGTGGCGGTCTGGCCGCTGCGCAGATTCAGCGCGGCACCCGTGCTGTCGGTCAGCACCACATTGAGCGCGCCAAAGCTTTCAATCGGCACATTGCCGCTGCCCGTGGAGGTCAGGAAGTCGCCGGGCATCAGGGTCGTATCCACAGCCGGGTTGATGGGCGTGATGCTGACCGTGATATTGCCCGTGGGAAGACTGCCATCGGCACGCTGCACGCTATTTGCGGACAAGGTGACCTGCGCGGTGCTGCTGGGCACCGTGACCGTGCCACCAGCCGTAACCGGAACCGTGCCGCTGGCACCGACCTTGACCAAACGGGCCTGCACATCGGTACGGGCATCGGCCACCACATTGGCAATGCGCACGCCTTCGGCGTAGTCGCTGGAGGCAAAGACTACCGTCACGCGGCTGCTCGCCGTAAGACCGGTGAGGCTGAAAGTACCGTCGGCCGCCGTGGTGGTAGACAGGCTTCCCACGCGCACCGTCACGCCCCCAACGCCCAGTCCGGTCGCATCGTCCAGCACTTTGCCTGCGACGCCGGTTGTCGAAACCGGAGTGCTGGAGGTGGAACCAGAACCACCGTCGCCACCGCAGGCCACCAGGAAGACCGAAGCCACCAGGCCTATGGCTAAGCCACGCCAATAAGTTTTTGAGAACCGCATAGGACACCCTTCATACATGGGAAATGACAGAACCTGTAGGCCTCAAGGCATGGATGCCTGGCTCCACAAGTCCGCGCCAGCCCCCGGTCGAATGCGTCCAAGGGCTATGGTTACGCACCTCACATGCGCCGCGCAAAGATGCGTCGCGGTGCTGAATTGGGGTGCGTTGCGAATTTAGAGTGCCAGCCCTCGGTTTACATACTGGACACAAAGAGTTACCGCAGTGCAGCAACTGTTTTTCCTTTATATTGGTGACGTTGGCCAATCGTCTCCGCCTCTTTGGACGTCGGATGCGCGAGGAAGCAACGCAGCGGGGGTACCACGCTAGCGTTGTGCTTCCATCACGCGACAACGACAAAAAAGGAGACATTCCTATGGCAGGTAACACAGCGCTGACACTGGCGCTCATATGTGGATTCATTGCGGTGGCCTACGGTTTCTGGGCCCGCAGCTGGATCCTTTCGCAAGACGCCGGCAACCCGCGCATGCAAGAAATTGCCGCCGCCATCCAGACCGGCGCAGCCGCCTATCTGGCCCGGCAGTACCGCACCATCGCCATCGTCGGCGTGGTGCTGGCCATCCTCATCGGCATCTTTCTCGACCCCATCTCGGCCATCGGTTTCGTGGTGGGCGCAGCCCTGTCCGGCGCCTGCGGTTTCATCGGCATGAATGTCTCGGTACGCGCCAATGTGCGCACCGCGCAGGCGGCCACCAAGGGCATAGGCCCGGCGCTCACCGTGGCGTTCCGCGGCGGTGCCATCACCGGCATGCTGGTGGTGGGACTGGGTCTGCTAGGCGTGACGGGTTTCTACTGGTTTCTGGTGCCGGACGGCGCCCCCACCGCAGCCCGGTTGAACCCGCTGATCGGCTTTGCCTTCGGCTCGTCGCTGATCTCCATCTTCGCCCGCCTCGGCGGCGGCATCTTCACCAAGGGGGCCGACGTAGGCGCGGATCTGGTCGGCAAGGTCGAAGCCGGCATCCCGGAAGACGACCCACGCAACCCGGCGGTGATCGCCGACAACGTGGGCGACAACGTGGGCGACTGTGCGGGCATGGCTGCCGACCTGTTCGAGACCTATGCGGTCACGCTGATCGCCACCATGGTGCTGGGCGCCTTGCTGGCCACCGGCGGCGGCGCCAGCACCGTGGTGTATCCGCTGGCGCTAGGTGCGGTGTCCATCGTGGCATCCATCATCGGCTGCTTCTTCGTGGTGGCATCGCCTGGCATGAAGAACGTGATGCCAGCGCTGTACAAGGGCCTGGCGGTGGCCGGCGTGCTGTCGCTGATCGCCTTCTATTTCGTCACCCAAGCCCTGGTGCCCGACAACGCGCTGGGCGGCACGGGCGCAGCCATGAAGCTGTATGGCGCCTGCGCCGTCGGCCTGGTGCTGACCGCCGCGCTGGTGTGGATCACCGAGTACTACACCGGCACGCAGTACGCGCCGGTGCAGCACATCGCCCAGGCATCGACCACCGGCCACGGCACCAACATCATTGCAGGCCTGGGCGTGTCCATGCGCTCCACCGCCTGGCCGGTGATCTTTGTCTGCATCGCCATCTGGACCGCCTTCCACCTGGCCGGCCTGTACGGCATTGCGATTGCCGCCACATCCATGCTGAGCATGGCCGGCATCGTGGTGGCCCTGGACGCCTACGGCCCGATCACCGACAACGCCGGCGGCATTGCCGAAATGGCCGAGATGCCCAAGAGCGTACGCGATGTGACCGACCCGCTGGACGCCGTGGGCAACACCACCAAGGCCGTCACCAAGGGCTATGCCATCGGCTCGGCCGGGTTGGCCGCACTGGTGCTGTTTGCCGACTACACGCACAAGCTCGATGCCTATGGCAGCAAGATCACCTTCGACCTGAGCAATCCGATGGTCATCATCGGCCTGTTCATCGGCGGCCTGATCCCCTACCTGTTCGGGGCGATGGCGATGGAGGCCGTGGGCCGCGCCGCCGGCAGCGTGGTGGTCGAAGTGCGCCGCCAGTTCCGCGAGATCAAGGGCATCATGGAAGGCACGGCCAAGCCCGAATACGGCAAGGCGGTCGACATGCTGACCACCGCGGCGATCAAGGAAATGATGATCCCCTCATTGCTGCCGGTAGTAGTGCCAATCCTGGTCGGCCTGCTGCTGGGGCCTGCGGCCCTAGGTGGCCTGCTGATGGGCACCATCGTCACCGGCCTGTTCGTGGCTATCAGCATGTGCACCGGCGGCGGCGCCTGGGACAACGCCAAGAAATACATCGAAGACGGCCACCACGGCGGCAAGGGCTCGGAAACCCACAAGGCCGCCGTCACCGGCGACACCGTGGGCGACCCCTACAAGGACACGGCCGGCCCGGCGGTGAACCCGCTGATCAAGATCATCAACATCGTGGCCCTGCTGATCGTGCCGCTGGTGATGCAGATCCACGGCGGCAAATAAGGCGCCACCATGTAAAAAGCCGCAGCGCCCGCCATGGGCACTGCGGCTTTTTTGCGTCTAACGAGAAGCTCAGGGCAGCGCGACAACTTCCACGCGGCGTGCTTCGGCGTTGCTGCCAGAGCCGGTCAGCGCTTCAGGCTTGACCAGTTCGATCTTGTCCTGGGCCACACCCAGACCTACCAACAGCTCACGCACGGCAAAGGCGCGCAACTTGGCCAGCTCTTCGTTCTTGACCTGGTCGCCGGTGGCGTCATGGAAGCCGCTGATGCGCAGGCTCTTGCCCTCGCCCGCCAGCTTGACCACCTCGGCCAGCGCCACATCGGCGCCCTGGGCCACGTCGGCCTTGGCGGTAGCGAAGTAGAACTTGACCACACCGTTTTCCACCTTCACGCTGGCACCTTCCACGTCCAGCACCTCTTGCACTGCGGGCGCAGTCTTGGGCTTGGCACTGTGGGTCTTGTAGATGCCCATGCCAATCGCAAAGGCCACGGCAGCAGCCACAACGGCAAACAGAATTACGAATGCAGCGCTCTGGCTATCGTCTTTGTCCGAAGAAAACATGGTGAAAGCTCTCCAAAAAATGTGGCGCGATTGTAGAGGGCTGGCGTGACGCAAGCCGGCTCTCCTAGCTTGGTGGCGCCTGCCGGACGGAGCCCTCTGTGCCGGGGGAAAGGGCATGCTGGGCCTGTATCAATTGCCGTAGCTCGCGCACTTCGCTGTGCAGCGCTGCGATTTCCCGCAGCAGATCGCGCTCAATCTGGCGCTCCTCGGTCTCCACGAACATGGCGGCCACCGAAGCGGTCACCAGGGACAAAATCGCCAGCCCCAGCAGTACCACGATCACCGCGAAAAACCGGGACGCATGGGTGCTCGGCACCATATCGCCGTAGCCCACCGTGGCGGCCGTGGTAAAGGCCAGCCACAGGCCGTCGCCAAAGGTATGCACGCGCGGCTCCAGCAGCCAAAAGCCCGCCCCGCCCAGGCCCATGATGAGCAAGCCCAAGGCCAGCGAATACCACAACCCGCGTCGGGTGATGAAGAAATGGCGCGCTCGTACACGTCGCATAGCGCTACATTGGAAGCGCTGCACCGGACAGGCGGCTTGATCCAGATCAAGAACTGAGATGTCCACAAACCTATATGGGAAATATGCCCCTTGCGCTCGTTCCACCTGCGCTATAAGCTACTAAATTTATAGCATCACCACTATTACTGCAGATCCCAGCAGACAGCCCGGGCAGCGCTGCTGACATCTGGCAGCCCAGCCAGGCACTGGCACAATCGGAAACTCCATGAACACGACCTTTGTACCCCTTGCCAGGACCCGGCTTGCGCTCCGCGCTGGCAGGCCGCCCATGGCAAGGACGCGCTTGGTGCCGCCCTCGGCCGCTGAGCCCCACTTTGCCCAGCCGATTTAAATGCCACGCCGTGTCATTCCCCTGCGAGACCAGCGCCAGCTCGCGCCGAGCAGCCTCGCCCCCACAGCCGGGCCGCTGGCCGACCAACTGGGGCGCCCGCTGCACGACCTGCGCATCAGCGTGACCGACCGCTGCAACTTCCGATGCAGCTACTGCATGCCCAAGGAAGTGTTCGACAAGGACTACCCCTATCTGCCGCACAGCGCGCTGCTGAGCTTCGAGGAAATCACCCGCCTGGCGCAAATCTTCGTGGCCCAGGGCGTGCGCAAGATCCGGCTGACCGGCGGCGAACCCCTGCTGCGCAAGAACATCGAGGTGCTGGTCGCCCAACTGGCCGCATTGCGCACGCCCGATGGCCAGCCGCTGGACCTGACCCTGACCACCAATGGCGCCCTGCTGGCACGCAAGGCCCAGGCTTTGAAAGATGCCGGGCTGCAACGCCTGACCGTCAGCCTGGACGGCCTGGACGACACGGTGTTCCGCCGCATGAACGATGTGGACTTTCCGGTGCGCACCGTGCTGGACGGGCTGGAAGCCGCGCACAAAGCCGGCCTGGGAGCAGGCGGCGGGTTGAAGATCAATATGGTGGTGCAGCGCGGCACCAACGAGCATGAAATCCTGCCCATGGCCCGCTACTTCAAGGGCAGCGGCATGGTGCTGCGCTTTATCGAATACATGGACGTGGGCGCCACCAACGGTTGGCGCATGGACCAGGTCGTGCCCTCGGCCGAAGTCATACAAACGCTGCAAACCGAGTGGCCGCTGCGGGCGCTGGCGCCCAGTGCGCCCGGCGAAACCGCGCAGCGCTGGGCCTACGCCGATGGCAGCGGCGAGGTGGGCGTCATCAGCAGCGTGACCCAGGCCTTCTGCCGGGACTGCAACCGCGCCCGCCTGTCCACCGACGGCCGCGTCTACCTATGCCTGTTCGCCAGCCAGGGCCATGACCTGCGCGACCTGCTGCGCAGCGGCGCCAACGATACCCAGCTCGGCAACGCCCTGCGCGGCATCTGGCAAGGCCGCAGTGACCGCTATTCCGAGCTGCGCTCGGGCCTGGCAGCCGACACCGGCCCGGCGGCGCGGCGGGTGGAAATGAGTTACATCGGTGGCTGAGTTGGCGTTGCAAGACGTCACCGGACTGGTGCTCGCCGGCGGCCAGGGTGCGCGCATGGGCGGCCTGGACAAGGGCCTGCAGGCCTTCAAAGGCAAGACGCTGGCCCAACACGCGCTGACCCGACTACGACCGCAGGTGGGCAGCCTGATGCTCAGCGCCAACCGCCATCTGGCCGACTATGCGGCCTTTGGTATCCCGGTGTGGACCGATGCCGAGTCCGAGTTGGAAGACGACTATGCTGGCCCGCTGGCCGGCATGCTGGCCGGCCTGGCCCACTGCCCCACGGCCTACCTGGCCTGCGTGCCTTGCGATGCCCCGCTCTTCCCCGCCGACCTGGTGGCCCGCCTGGGCGCTGCATTGCTGGCGGACCAGGCCGATATGGCCGTGGCTGCATCCAGAGACCCCAGTGGCAGCCTGCGCAGCCAGCCGGTGTTCTGCCTGATGCGCAGCGACATGCACGCCAGCCTGGCGCAGTATCTGCAGCAAGGCGGTCGCAAAGTGGCCGTCTGGCTGGCCCAGCACCGTACGGCCACAGTGGCATTCGACGACGCCCAGGCTTTCTCCAATGCGAACACCTTGGCCGAGCTACGCGGCCTGGAACGATGAAGACTACCGACGCCATTGCGGCCACCATCCCCGGCTACAACCCGCTGAACCTGCCGGTGCCGGCGGCCCAGGCCTTTCTGTCAGCCCTGGCCACACCGGTGACTGAGACAGAAACCGTGGACATCCTGCAGGCGCTGGGCCGGGTACTGGCGGCGGACGTGGTGTCCCCCGTCAGCGTACCGCCGCACGACAACTCGGCCATGGACGGCTATGCCTTCGACGGCGCACAGCTGCAGGGCGGCCAGACCCTGTCACTGCAGGTGGTCGGCCAGGTGCTCGCAGGCCATACCTGGTCCACCCCCATCGCCGCAGGCCAGTGCCTGAAGATCATGACCGGTGCGCCCATGCCGCCGGGTCTGGACAGCGTGGTGCCGCATGAACGCGTGCAGCTGCAGGCTGGCTGCATCCATTTCGACCCCAGCCAGCTGCGGCGGGGTGCCAACCGCCGCCTGGCCGGTGAAGACGTGCAGCAAGGCCAGGCCGCCATGCACCAGGGCGACCGCCTGGCCCCTGCGGCCCTGGGCCTGCTGGCCAGCCTGGGCCTGGCTCAGGTCAGGGTGTACCGCCGGCTGCGGGTGGCTTACTTCTCCACCGGCGATGAAATCCTCAGCCCGGGCGAGGCGCCTCGGGCCGGCGCCGTATTCGACAGCAACCGCTACACCCTGTTTGGCCTGCTGACCCGGCTGGGCGTGGAGATACTGGACCTGGGCGTGGTGCGCGACGACCCAGCCCAGCTGCAAACCACCTTGGCCCAGGCAGCCCGGCAGGCCGATGCGATTCTCACCAGCGGCGGTGTCAGCACCGGCGATGCCGACCACACACGCAACATGATGGCCGCACTGGGCGATGTGGTGTTTTGGCAGCTGGCGATGCGCCCGGGCCGGCCCATGGCAGTCGGCCGCATCCGCGCAGGTGCCTTGCAAGAATTACAAGAAAAAAACGGCTCTGGTGCAGATAATACCTACGCTGGCAGCTATGAAAAACGCAGCAAATCCGACGCTCTGCTATTGGGCCTGCCTGGCAACCCAGTCGCAGTGGCGGTGGCTTTTACGGTACTGGTACGCCCAGTGCTGCTGCAGATGATGGGCTGCAACCCCGCGCACGCTGCCCCACAGCCTCTATTACGGGCCCGCAGCATGCAGGCCATACGCAAACGGCCAGGCCGCAGCGAATTCCCACGCGGCACGCTGTGCCGCACCGAAAATGGCCAGTGCGGTGTGCGCCTGGTGGGCAACCAGGGCTCGGGCATCCTCAGCTCCGTGGTGCAGGCCGACGTGCTGGTGGTCTTGCCCGAGGCGCAGGGCGATGTGGCCGAGGGCGATGCCGTAGACGTGATGCTGCTAGAGGGCTAGGAACGTGTTCTAAGCTCCTGGCCGGTTCTTCAGCCAGTCCAGCATCTGCGGCAATGGCATGGGCCGGGCGAACCAGTAGCCCTGCATCCAGTGGCAGCCCAGGGCTATCAGCGCATCGCGCTGCTGCTCGGTTTCTATGCCTTCGGCAATCACCCCCACACCCAGCTCGCCGGCCAGGGCCATGATGACCTTGGCAATATGCGCATCGCCACGCCCCAGCAAGGTGACAAAGGAGCGGTCCAGCTTGAGGGTGGAGAACGGCAGGCTTTGCAGGCGGTGCAGCGACGAGTAGCCGGTGCCAAAGTCGTCCAGATGCAAATGAAACCCCGCTTCGGCCAGCAGCTGCAGCTGGCGCTCGGCCAATTCTGCGTCCTTGGCCACGGCCGACTCGGTCAGCTCGAAATGCACGCAGGAACGGGGTATGCCCTGCCGGTCCAGCAGCTCGCACATGTCTTCCACCAGGGTGGTCACCATGAGCTGCTTGGCCGACAAGTTGATGTTCACCACCGTGTACGGGTTTTGCGCCAACAGCGCCGGCAAGGCGGCAGCAACCTTGTTGGCAATCGCCATGCCCAGGGCCACGATCAAACCGCATTCTTCGGCGATAGGGATGAATTTGTCGGGCGGACAGAAGCCGCCGTCCATCGGCCAGCGGGCCAGGGCCTCCATCATGGGCGCTGCGCCGGTACGCGCATCGACGATGGGCTGGAACCAGACCTCCAACTCATCCAAACGCAGACATTCGCGCAGCCGCTGCTCCAGCAGCATGCGTTCCTGCACATTGCCCAGCATCGATTCGCTATAAAAGCTGTAGCGGCCCTTGCCCGCCCGCTTTGCGTCGTACATGGCCAGATCGGCGTTGCGCAGCAGGTCGTCCTTGTTCGTCGAGGTGCCGTGGGCATAACAAATACCCATGGAGCAGCTGACGGTCAGGTAGGAGCCCTGGTATTCCCGGGTCTGGGCAATCGTCTCCTGCACCCGCTCGGCAAAGTGCCGCACACCCAGCTCATCACCCTGGGCCACGTACAGCAAGGCGAACTCGTCGCCCCCCAGGCGCACCACCACGTCACTGGTACGGATCAGCTTTTCCAACGAACGGGCAATGCTGGTCAGCAAAAAGTCGCCGGCTGCATGGCCCAGGGAATCGTTGATGAGCTTGAAGTCGTCCAGGTCGATCAGCAGCACCGCCAGGGTCAGGCCCGGCTGGCGCTGCTGCATGGCCAGCAGTTGGTCCAACTGTTCATGCAGCATGCGGCGGTTACCCAGCTCGGTCAGGGCATCGGTGCGGACATCGTGCTCCAGGCCAGAGCGCGCCTTGCCCAGCGCAGCCATCATGGTGTTCAGTGACAAGGCCAGCTCGTCCAGCTCGTCATGGCCCTGCACCGGCCACTGTCGCATCAGCGCCGGGTCGGTGCTGCGCTGGCTGCGCGCCAGCTGGGCAAACTTGCCCAGGCGTTTGAGAACCAGCCGATCGAGCAGAAAGACCACCGCCAGAGCACCCAACACGACCAGCACCAACGCGTTGGCCAGCAGCAGAAGCTGACTGGTTTGCTTCTGGGTGTGCTGCGTGGGTGGCGTATCCACCACCAGTTGCAGTTGGCTGGGTCCTGCCGTGTCTTTCAGGATGGCGCTGCTGTCATTGCTGGCTTGCGTGCCGTCCGCCAACGCATCCGCAGGCCGCAGCACAAAGTGGCTGCCGGTAAGTTTCATCAGACGTGTCAGGCGCTCGCCCTGCCATTCGCGGGCCATCAGCATCCAACCCACGATCGGGGAGCCGATCTGGCGCATGCGTACCGGACTGAACACCAGCAGCACCGGCTGGCCCTTCAACCAGCGCTTGAATTCACCGCCCTTTTCACGCAGCTCGGGAGGCAGCGCAAAAATGGCCGCCATGGCTTCCGCCAACACCGGGTCATTGCCGGCCAGAGGCTCAACCCGGCCTCGCCGTATATCCACGCTGGAATGCAATTGACCGGCCAGGGTCAAAAACGCTACATAGTCCACATCCAGGTTGCGTAGCGACTCCACCGTATAGCTTTGCGCCAGATAGCCGAGGTTGAAGTTTTGCATGTGTTGGGCCGACTCGTCCCACACGCCGTAGTCCAGGGCCGTACGCAACAGCGCGGTCACTTCCTGGCGCAGGCCCAGGTCCACACGCAGATACTGGTCATGCGCAGCGCGCTGGTCGAACGATGCCAGGCTGCGGTCCAGCAGTGACGAGCTGACCATGAAGCTGACCACGCCGACCACGCAAAACAGCAACGCCAGCAACCCCAGAATGCGTGCGCGCAAACTGCTCATCTTTGCATGAAGGGGTTATGTAGCTGCATCAGAAAGTCCGCATCGTAACGGTAAACAGGCCAGATATGAAATACAAATTATTACATTCTGCATACCCTAGCCTGAACCCCATCACAGTGCCGCGTTGCGACTGGGCTTGGCCGCAACAGGCGGACGAATATGGCGTAGCGTCATGCCCAGCAAAAGCACCAGGTAAAACAAAAAGGCCAGACGCGGTACATCCAGCAAGCTGTCGAACAGGCCCACCACCACAAACCCGACCAGGCCGCCGGCAATGCCGGGAGCCAGCGGGTGGTCCTTGGCCCGCCCCACAGTGACACGCCATAGCGCCGCCAGGCCCATGGCGATAAACAGCGCCAAGCCCACGCCACCCTGGTCAAACAACACATTCATGAAGACGTTCTTGATGTGCCAGGGCAAGTGGTTGCGGTCGCTGGAAAAAAACCAACGCTGCAGGTCTTGCGAAAAATCACCGTTATCCAAAAGCTGGCGGCCATCCGCGCTCTTGAGCTGGATGTTGTCTACGTCCACCAGGCCCATGACGCTGTCGGTGGCAACCGAGAACGACACAATTCGCGGCGCAAACCAGGCACCACTGGACAGCTCGCCGCCCTTGAGCGGCACCTCGAAACTTTGCCATTCGGTGGTCTTGGGCTCGACATACACACCACCCAATAAACAGCCTGCGCTGTATAGCAGGTGCTTCTCGCACACTTCCAGGTGCACATTCACCGGTTTGGTGACGCGCACCGACAGGCTGACGCTGACCGGGCCCTTGGGCGGCAAAATCCGCTGAGAGACGCGCAGTATCTCGCCCCAGCCCATGTATTGCTGCTTGCCGCCGGCCAGCACCAGATAATTATTGCCGGCCTGGCTGGACAGGCGGTAGTCGCCGGGATGCTCTATCGAGGAACGGGCAAAGAAGTAGCTGGACGGATAACGGCCCAAGCCCTTGCCCAGCACCGGGTCCAGCGGCGCATCCAGCATCTGCCAGCCTTCGCGCCAATGCGCCAGACGCGTATCCAGATCGCTGCTACTGGTTGAAAAACGGTCCCCCATGTAGGCGCCACCGCCAAATACGCCCACGATGCCGCCCACCAACAGCATCGCAGCCCCAGTCGTTGCATGCCAGCGCAGGCGGTCGGGCCACAGGCCCACAGGCGCCACGCCTGCTCCAAATGCCAACAACACCAGCACCAGCACCACCGGCAAGGTGGCCTCCAGGCCCCGGCCATAGCCCCAGTGCTCAGCCACCAGCCCCATGCCCATCAACAGACCCAGATAGCTGGCAAACGCCAGCTGTGCCATCAGCCCCGCGGGGCGGTGCCGACCCACCGGCACCGCCCCGCGACCGCTGGCCAGCAGCAGGCCGGCCGTCAACAGGGCACTGGCCGCATAGACCAGATAAGCGCCCTTGTCCAGCGCCAGCGCAATGCCCCACCAGGCAGCACACAGCAAACCGCCAGCCACCAGGCCGACGATCCAGTCCGCCAGCGTGAAGCGTCGCAACTGGCCGGCCAAGGGCATCAGCAAGCCCATGGCACCCAGCAAACAGGCCAGTCCGCGGTAGCCACTGGACGGGAAAGTCCACCACACTCCCAGGCTGAAAATAACGAGCAAGGCCAGCGCCGACAGCAGCCGCATGGGCGCCGGCTTGACCGCCGATGCACCCGCCTCCGCCACCGTGCGCCGGTGGGCCAACAGATACAAAGCCCCCGTCACGGCAATCGCTATAGGCAAAGCCAGGTAGACGCCGCGCGAAAAAGTGGTCAGGCAGGCATAGGCTCCCATGCCCAGACATAGCGCAAAAGCACCCCAGCGACGCAACGAGCGGGCCACCAGCAATTCACGCACCACGAAGGGCAGCGTCAGGGCCAAAAAGCCGTCCAGCGCCGCCCCCCCCACATGCATCTCCCAAAACAGGGCTGTAGTCCGATAATCGGAAGAGAAATTGAACAAATCCACAAAGGCGGAGCGCTCCCACATCGTGGCCCAGGACGCAGCGGCCAGGCCCAGTGCCAGCCCCCCTGCCAGCCATCGGCTGGCCTGCTCGCCCCGGCGCACCACCGCGGCCCGCCAGAGCGGAAACACCAGCAAGGCCAGGAAGAAGCTTTTCGCCAGGCGCAGGCTGTTCATGGACTCGTGGTAGCCCTGGTACCAGCCAAAGCTGAAACCACCGGCGTTATCAAAACCCCGGACCATGGCCACCAGAATTGAAATGCAAAACAGCAACACCAGCAGCCACACGCCGCCGGACGCATGCTGGCCGCTACCCCGCCTGTGCGATGCCGACAACGGGTGAAGAGTGCGGCGGGCATACCCCCCTGCTGCTGCGGCCAGCACCAGCATGTCCAATTCTTCAAAGGTCAGCCAGCCCGTCCACGGTGCAAAGCCAACCAGTGGCAGCAAGCCCGGCACCGCCAGCAGCCAGGTATCGGGCCAACGGTAGAAAACTGCGCAGGCCAGTACGAACAGCGCAAGCACCAGGGAAGGCAACACTGGGTAATGCAGAGCCAGGGCCAGGCCGGCACCACCACTGGCCAGTGCCAGCAGCGCAAAACGTGCGCGAAAGCGCAGGGTTCGAGGCTCTGCGCGTACACCGGCCAAAAGCTGCTGTTGGGAGTCCATCCTGGTCCGCCGCCGTCCATGTTGAAGTGGGGTGATGGTATCGTACGCAAGCCCGACCAGATCGGATACGCCAGTGCATGCATTGCACTGTTGACCAGTCCCTTCACACAGCCATATGAGCGCCCAGCCACCCCGACATCGTGTATCGCCAATCCGGCTCATTCGCAGCCGTCCCCGCCTGTTTTCTTCAGCGCTGGTAGGCACTTTGGTCGTCCTGGCCCTGGGCTATTTACCAGCCTTCCAAACCGCTACCCGCTTGATATTGGGCTGGAACACCTTTGCCCTGATTTACCTGGCGCTGGCCGGACGCATGATCTTCTATTCCGACCACGACAAGATACGTCGGCGCGCGCAGCAACAGGACGAAGGCCGCGGCACGATACTGGCCCTGGTGGTGCTGGCCGCAATGGCCACCTTAGGCGCCATCATTGCCCAACTGGGAGTGGTGAAAGACTTGCAAGGGTGGTTGCGCTACACCCATCTCGGCCTGGCTGTCTTGACCATCGTCACATCCTGGGCCTTTACCCACGTGATGTTTGCGCTGCACTACGCCCATGACTTCTATGCAGCGCTGGTGCGCGGCAAGCCAGTAGGCCTGTCCTTCCCGGGCACGGACAAGCCGGACTACGGCGATTTTCTGTATTTCGCCTGCATCATCGGCACCTCGGGCCAAACCGCCGACGTCAGCTTTACTACTTCGTCCATGCGGCGTACCGGTCTGCTGCACTGCGTGCTGGCCTTCTTCTTCAACACCACCCTGGTGGCGCTGACCATCAATATTGCATCCGGGCTTCTGTGAATACTTCCTTCCCTACGCCTCCATCCCGTCGGCTGAACAACCCGGCCCTGGTCCTGCTGCTGCTAGCGCTGTGGCTGCTGGCCACTTTAGGCGTGCGCCCCCTGCTACTGCCCGACGAAGGGCGCTACGGTAATGTGGCGCGCGAGATGCTGCTGGGCGACGGCCTGGTGCCTACGCTGAACGGCCTGCCCTTCTTCCACAAGCCGCCGCTGATGTACTGGTTGGACATGGCCGCTTTCCAGGTATTTGGGGTCAGCGCATTTGCTGCGCGGTTTGGCGCCTTCGTTGGCGCCTGGCTGATGGGTGCATCGCTGTTCCTCGCGCTACGCCGCTGGGTCGGCCTGCGGTTTGCACTCATCGCGCTAGGCATACTGGCCACCTGCCCATTCTTCTATGTGGGCAGCCAATACGCCAATCTGGACATGCTGGTGGCCGGCATGCTGACCGTGGCCATACTGTGCTTTGTACGCGCGCTGGAACTGCCCAAGATAGACCTGGCCTGGTTGGTCGCCGGTTGGCTAGCCTGCGCACTGGCGATGTTGGCAAAGGGCCTGATCGGCTTCGTGCTGCCAGCACTGGTGCTGGGCCCCTGGCTGCTGGCGCAGGGCCGTTGGCGCCAGATCATCGGCATGCTGCACCCGCTGGGCTTGCTGGCGTTCGGCCTGGTGGCGGCACCCTGGTTTCTGTGGATGCAGCAGCGCTTTCCGGGGTTTTACGACTATTTCTTCATAGAGCAGCATTTCCGCCGCTTCGCCCAGGCCACGTTCAACAACGTCCATCCGTTCTGGTTCTACATCGCTGTGTTGCCGCTGCTGACACTGCCGTGGAGCCTATGCTTGCGCAGCCAGTTGCAGCCCAGCCCCGACACACCAGCCCAGCCACTCAAAGGGCTGACCAGCCTGTTGGTGTGGTGGGTACTGGCCATCGTCGGATTCTTTTCGCTGCCCAGCAGCAAGCTGGTGGGCTACATCCTGCCGGCATTGGCGCCCTGGTGCGCGCTGCTGGCCGTGGCGGTTGCGCGTGGCCGTGTCTGGCGTTGGCTGATACCGACCAGCGCAGCGCTGTGTGTGGCTGTAGTGCTGGGCCTGGCCTGGAAGGCACCCGGCTCGCACCGGGACGTGGCCGAAGAACTGGCCCGCGTGCAGCAGGTCGAAGACCATGTGGTGTTCATCAACGAAGCGTTTTACGACGTGCCGTTCTATGCCCATTTGCGCCAACCTGCCATCGTGCTGAGCACCTGGAACGATGCGGATATTTCCCAGCATGACAACTGGCGCAAAGAGTTTGCCGACGCCGCCCGCTTCGACACGGCCCAGGCCGCCAAAGTGCTGTGGACGCCCGACCGCCTCACCACGCTGCGCTGCAGCCCCGGCACGACCTGGCTGGTCGCCGAGAAAAACTACAGCCTGCCGCCAGAGATGGGAACTGCCAGCCCGGTCTTCACCGGTACCAACGCGCAGCTGCTGCGGCTGGAAAAAACCGGCTGCCCTTAAATCGTCCCCAGCACCACGCCCGCACTGCGCAAATCCTGCGCAAAAGCCTCGCTACGCAAATACGCCCATTCGCGCAGCCGTGCGGGGGCAATCGGGTCCACCACGGTGTGCGGTGGGCCGTCCACGCCAGGGTGGCAAAACAGCAAACCACCCTCGGCAGGCAGAGCCGCCAGCCAGGCACGCATACGCCCAGCATAGTCGGGATCAATAAAGTCGTAAGCCCCGGTCAAACAAGGGTTGTGGCGTATACCCTGGCGGGCCAGCGCGCTTTGCAGCGCACGGCCGCCGGTTGCCTGGATCAGCCATCGTTTCACCCCCTCGCCCGGCCCCAACAGGCGGCCGGTGGCACGCACGGCCGGCATCGGCGACAGCGACGTGACCAACTCCAGCAGCACCTGCCGCACACCGGGCAAATGGTGCACATGCTGGTGGCCGTCCACGAATTGCGGGGCGCCGTCGGTCGCATCGGCAAAGGCCTGCCACTGTGCCCGCAACTCCAGAGCGATGGCGGCCAATGGCAGTTGCCGCAGATGCGCCGCCAAAATCAGCTTGGGCAGGCTGGGAAAACGGGGCCAATGGTGGCGCAGCTCCGGACTCAGGGGCTGGCCTTCGGTGAGGTTGAAATGCAGTCCGCGCTGCACGGCGGCAGGCATAGCCGCCAGCAAAGGTAAAGAAGCCTGCCAACCCGGCGCCTGCGGCATGCACGACACCAGATTAATACAACCGGCCTGGGCCAGCTCTGCAATCCCTTCGGAAATACCTGGCGTCAGACCAAAATCATCTGCGCACATAGCCAGAACACGCGTCACCCGGCCTGCCCTTCATCCGCATCGGTAAACGTGCTACGCCCTTGCTCGGACGCCACGATGTATATGGGCCGGTGTTTCACCTCATCAAAAATCCGCCCCACGTATTCGCCCAGTATGCCGATGGACAGCAGCTGCACACCGCTGAAGAACATCATGCTGGTCGCCAAGGTTGCCCATCCGGGCACGGCCTCTGAGTCTATGTAGTGCTCGATGATGATCCAGCAGCCAAACAGCAAGGCCCCCAACGCGATCAAGGAGCCCAAAGCGCTCCATAGGCGCAGCGGGAAATTGGTGAAGGTGGTAACGCCGGTAAACGCCAGCCGAGCCAGCCGCTTGAGCGAGAAACTGCTCTGCCCGGAAGCCCGTTCGTGTGGTGTGTAAGGCAGTATCTGCGTGCGAAAACCCACCCAGGCAAACAGCCCCTTCATGAAGCGATTGCGTTCGGGCAAGGACTTCAGGGCGTCCACGACCCGACGGTCCATCAGCCTGAAATCCCCGGCATCCACAGGTATGTGCACCGAAGAGTTGGTGTTGATCAGCCGGTAAAACAACCAGGTCCCCAGGCGCTTGGCCGCGGTTTCGTCGGCGCGCGACGAGCGCGCGGCACACACCATGTCCACACCGTCGCGCCAGGCATGCAGCATGGGGCCCAACATGTCCACCGGATGCTGCAAATCGGCATCCATACACACCACCACATCGCCCTGGGCGTGTTCAATACCGGCAGTGAGTGCACATTCCTTGCCGAAGTTGCGGCTCAGGCGCAAATAGCGCACACCGGATGCGCTGACCCAGGGCAACATGGCAAGGGGCGTGGCATCGCGGCTGCCATCGTCCACCACCAGCACCTCCCATTCGTCCGTCAACTGGCGCAGTGCGTGCGTCAGTCCGGTCAGCATGGCCGGCAGGTTGGACGCCTCGTTATAGGCAGGCACCACCACGCTCATGCGCGGGCGCATGGAACGGATTGAAAAAGAGGCCTGTACCACAGCCGGTTCGTTATTCATAAAAACTATATTATTCAAGCCCCCGGAGCCCCTGCCCGAGTCGCAAGTTCTAAGTGTAGGTGTTCACCGTAACGCTGCCGTGAACGCGCGTATTGGTGTTTCCTCTCCACTTAAAGCAACAAGCAACTGCTATATTGCACTGCAACAATACTTTCCCCCTGCTGAAACCCACCATGCTCTACCAAATCTACGAAACCCAGCGCGCGTTGATGGAGCCGTTTGCAGATTTTGCGCAAGCAGCTTCCAAGCTTTACAGCACCCCTTTGTCCCCCCTGGGTAAAACCAGCCTGTCGCAGCGCGTATCTGCCGGCTATGACCTGCTCTACCGCCTGGGCAAGGACTATGAAAAGCCCACATTCGGCTTGCAAACCATCGAGGTAGACGGCACCAATATCGCCATCCACGAGCGCGTGGAAATCGACAAGCCCTTCTGCGAACTGCGCCGTTTCAAGCGCTTCACCGACGACATCCACACCCTGACCCAGCTCAAGGGCCAGCCCGCCGTGCTGATCGTGGCCCCCCTCTCGGGCCACTACGCCACGCTGCTGCGCGACACCGTCAAAACCATGCTGAAAGACCACAAGGTCTACATCACCGACTGGAAGAATGCCCGCCTGGTGCCGCTGTCCGAAGGCGAATTCCACCTGGACGACTATGTGAACTATGTGCAGGAATTCATCCGCCACCTGCAAGGCATTTACGGCAACTGCCATGTCATGAGCGTATGCCAGCCCACCGTACCGGTGCTGGCAGCCGTGTCGCTGATGGCCTCGCGCGGTGACCTTACCCCTCTGACCATGACCATGATGGGCGGCCCTATCGACGCCCGCAAGTCGCCCACCGCGGTGAACAACCTGGCCATGAACAAGAGCTACGAGTGGTTTGAAAACAATGTGATCTACAAGGTGCCCTCCAGCTTCCCTGGCGCAGGCCGCAAGGTCTACCCCGGTTTCCTGCAGCACACCGGCTTCGTGGCAATGAACCCGAACCACCATGCCAAAAGCCATTACGACTACTTCCAGGACCTGATCAAGGGCGATGACGTGAGCGCCGAAGTCCACCGCAAGTTCTACGACGAGTACAACGCCGTGCTCGATATGGACGCGCATTACTACCTGGAAACCATCTCCACCGTGTTCCAGGACTTCAAACTGGTCAACGGCACCTGGAATGTGCGCGGCTTAGACGGCAAGATCGAATTGGTGAAACCGCAAGACATCCACCAAACCGCCCTGCTGACCGTGGAAGGCGAGCTGGACGACATTTCTGGCTCCGGCCAGACCCGTGCCGCACATGATCTTTGCACCGGCATCCCCACCAGCCAGCAGTGGCACTACGAAGTCCAGGGCGCAGGCCACTATGGCATCTTCAGCGGCCGCCGCTGGCGCGAGATGGTGTACCCCGAAGTCAAGGCTTTTATCAAGGCACACAGCCACATTGCCGCCACCGCTACGCCCAGCACCACCACGCCCGCTACACCTACTGCACCGGCAAGCCCAGCTCCAGCAGCACCCGTGGCTGTCAAACCGGCAGCCGCAGCGCCCGTGGCCCGCAAGGTGGCAGCTCGCAAGCCTGCGACCCAGAAAGCCTGATTCCGCGCAGGGCCCAGGTGCCAGTGCTTTCGCCCCCCTCGGCCCGCATGCTGCAAGCCGAGCAGATCAACGCTGCGCTTCCGCAAACCCAGTGCACCCGTTGCGGCTACCCGGACTGCGCATCTTATGCGCAGGCCATTGCCGCACAGGAAGCCCCCATCAACCAATGCCCCCCCGGCGGGGCCGAGGGCATTGCGCGGCTGGCACGCATTACCGGGCAGGCGGTGATACCGCTGAATCCCGTCTTTGGGGTGGAAACCAGCCGCGCCGTGGCTGTGATCGATGAAAGCTGGTGCATAGGCTGTACCCTGTGCCTAGCCGCCTGCCCCACCGACGCCATTCTGGGCAGCAACAAACGCATGCATACCGTCATCGAGGCGCACTGCACCGGCTGCGAACTCTGCCTGCCCGTCTGTCCGGTGGACTGCATCCAGATGCTGAACGCCAGTGGCGAGCGCACCGGCTGGAACGCATGGTCTGCCGCCGAGGCGCTTAACGCCCAAACTCGCTATGCAATCCATAGCAGCAGGCGCAATCAGGAAGAGCGCCAGACCGATAAAACATCTAAACAACCCAGCCAGGTAGCTGCCCCCACCTCACCAGCCAACGCGCTGCCCGCCGCAGACGCCAAGCAGGCCACCATCGCCGCCGCGCTGGCCCGCGCCCGCGCACGGCGCCAATCCGACGCCAGCTGACCAAGCCATCCACAAAGGGGAGCATGCCCCAGAGCCTGTGGCTGCTAAAAGCCTACAACGCAGGAGTCGGCCTTGTTATAGTCAATTGGCGTTACAAAATGCCACATCGATCAGCCATTCCCAGGAGCCTGTCCATGCAAACCTCTCTGCGAAACATCCGAATCTTGGCCTGCACCCTGGGTGCTTTCTGGGCGTTCTCAGTGATGGCCCTGGACAAACCGGAGGGGCGCGTCATCCTGACCGTCAGCGGCGCGATCACCCAGGCCAATGTTGGCGCCAATGCGGAATTCGACATGAAGATGCTGGAAAAGCTGCCGCAAAAAACCTTCACCACGCAAACCCCCTGGTACGCCACACCGGTCAGCTTCACCGGCCCCTTGCTGCGCGATGTGCTGGCCGCCGCCGGCGCCAAGGGCAACAAGATCCTGGCCACGGCACTGAACGACTACAAGACCGAAATCCCGTTTGACGATGCCGTCAAGTTCGACACCATCGTCGCCCGCCTGATGAACGACAAGCCCATGCCGGTGCGCGAAAAAGGCCCCTTGTTCATCGTCTACCCGTTTGACACCAAGCCCGAGCTACGCACCGAAACCTATTACAACCGCTCTGCCTGGCAGCTCAGCAGCCTGAAGGTTCAATAAAGTGTTTGCGTCCAACGGGTAGGCCAGCAGCCCTCAACCCAGGTCCCGCCACCGCGCAAACCGGCACAGACCGGCCCAGTCTTTCAGACGCTCTGTAGTAACTGCGTACGTGCCAGCCATGCCAGCACGTACCGAATGACGAGGAGATACCATGAGCCATCCATCCGATGTGCCAGACAGACTGACGGTACTGGTGGTAGACGACACGCCAGACAATCTGTCACTGATGAGCAACCTGCTGCGCAGCGTGTACCGGGTCAAACTGGCGCCGAATGGTGAGCGCGCGCTGAAAATCGCCCAGGCCGACGACAAACCAGACCTGATCCTGCTCGACATCATGATGCCCGGCATGGACGGCTACGCGGTGCTCCGCCAGCTGCAAGCCCAACCGGCAACCGCGAATATCCCCGTCATCTTCCTCACCGCGATGAGCGCCACGGAGGACGAGAAAATTGGCCTCGACCTGGGGGCCGTGGACTACATCACCAAGCCCATCAACCCGGCCACCGTCATGTCCCGGGTACGCAACCACCTGGAGCTGAAGCGGGCACGCGACTTTCTGCAGAACCAAAGCCGCTTCCTGGAGCTGGAGGTGCAAAAACGCACCCGCGAAGTTGCAGCCATACAGGACATCACCGTGCGGGCCATCGCCCTGCTGGCCGAAACCCGCGACAACGAAACCGGCAACCACCTGCGCCGCACCCAGAAATACGTCAAGGCGCTGGCGCAGCAGCTGCAGACCCACCCGCGCTTTTGCGACGAACTGACCGATGCGGCCATAGAGTCGCTGTACAAATCTGCACCGCTGCACGATATCGGCAAGGTCGGCATTCCTGACCGCATCCTGCTCAAGGAAGGCAAGCTGGACTTCAACGAATTCGAAATAATGAAGACCCACACCACGCTGGGCCACGCGGCGCTGGTCAAGGCCGAGGAAGGCGCGGACTACGCCACGGCATTCCTGCGCTACGCCAAGGAGATCACCCTGTGCCACCAGGAAAAGTGGGACGGCTCGGGCTACCCACAGGGCCTGCGCGGCGACGCCATACCCGCCTCAGCGCGTCTGATGGCGCTGGCCGATGTGTACGACGCCCTGATCTCCAAACGCGTCTACAAGCCCGGCTTCAGCCATGCCGAGGCCAGCGACATCATCCGCAGGGGTAGCGGCACACATTTCGACCCCGACATCGTGACGGCCTTTGGCGCAATCGAGGCGCAATTCCAGAAAATTGCCACCGACTTCGCCGACGATGACGGCATGGCGTCGGCCGAGGTGTACCGCATGGCCCTGGAGTTCGCGGCCGAATCCAGCGTAAAGATTTAAGCTTGGACCTGCGCCCAGCGCGCGAATGCGCCCACCACCTCGGGCGGCGCCTGCACCAGCTCGATCAGCACGCCCTCGCCCGACACCGGGAGCACCTCGTTCGACTTGGGGTGCACAAAGCAGATATCGAAACCCGCAGCCCCCTTGCGGATGCCGCCCGGCGCAAAGCGCACGCCCTGGGCCGTCAACCACTCCACGGCCAGCGGCAAGTCGTCCACCCACAGCCCCACGTGGTTCAGCGGCGTGGTGTGCACCGCCGGCTTTTTGTCTATGTCCAGCGGCTGCATCAGGTCCACCTCGACCTTGAACGGGCCGCTGCCGAGGGCGCAGATGTCCTCGTCCACGTTCTCACGCTCGCTGACGAAGTTACCGGTGACCTCCAGGCCCAGCAGATCCACCCACAGTGTGCGCAAACGCTGCTTGTCGGGGCCACCAATGGCGATCTGCTGGACGCCCAGCACCTTGAAGGGCCTGTCCTGAGCTTGTCGAAGGGGACGGGTCATCGGTTTAGGACGCCAGCACGCCCGAGGTCGGCAGGCCCAGCTTGGCCAGCAGCTGGCGGTCAGCTTCCACATCCGGGTTGCCGGTGACCAGCAGCTTGTCGCCGTAGAAGATCGAATTCGCGCCGGCCAGGAAGCACATGGCCTGCACGGCCTCGCCCATCTGCTGGCGGCCGGCCGACAGGCGTACGCGAGCGGTCGGCATGGTGATGCGGGCCACCGCAATCACGCGCACAAACTCCAGCGGGTCCAGCGGCGGCGCATCGGCCAGCGGCGTGCCTTCCACCCGCACCAGGTTGTTCACCGGTACCGATTCGGGATAGGACGGCTCCAGATTCGCCAGCTGGGCCACCAGGCCGGCGCGCTGGGCACGGGTTTCGCCCATGCCGACAATGCCGCCGCTGCACACCTTCACGCCAGCGCCACGCACGCGGTCCAGCGTGTCCAGGCGGTCCTGGTAGACACGGGTGTCGATGATGTCGCCGTAGAAATCGGGCGAGGTGTCCAGGTTGTGGTTGTAGTAGTCCAGGCCGGCGTCGCGCAGCTGGGCGGCGTGGCCGTCTTCCAGCATGCCCAGGGTGGCGCAGGTTTCCATGCCCAGGGCCTTCACGGCCTTCACCAGTTCGGCCACGTTGTCCACATCGCGGTCCTTCGGGCTGCGCCAGGCCGCGCCCATGCAGAAGCGCGTGGCACCGGCCTCCTGGGCCGCCTTGGCCGCGGCGACCACCACATCCACGCCCAACATCTTGGTGGCGGGGGTGCCGGTGTCGTAGTGCACCGACTGCGGGCAGTAGCCGCAGTCTTCTGGGCAGCCCCCGGTCTTGATAGACAGCAGGGTCGAGAGTTGCACGTCACCTGCGGGGAAGTTCTCGCGGTGCACGGTTTGCGCGCGGTGCATCAGCTCCAGGAAAGGCAGCTCGAACAGCGCCTCGACTTCGGCCAGAGGCCAGCGTTCTTCGGAATTCACCACGGGTTTCGGAGCCGTACGGTGCAAAGTGATCGGCTGTTCAAGGGTCGCAGTATTCATGGGTATCTCTTATGCAAAACGGACAATGGGCTGGTCTACAGACAGGGATTCTCCCTTAGCTGCCAAGACCTCTTCCACCACGCCATCGGCGGCGGCGAACAGCACATTTTCCATCTTCATGGCTTCGATCACGGCGACACGCTCGCCGGCCTGCACTTTTTGCCCCGGCTGCACCGCCACATCCACCAGCAAACCCGGCATGGGCGAGAGCACGAAACGGCTCATATCCGGCGGCGCCTTGTAGGGCATCAGGGCGTGCAGGGCTGCTGCACGCGGCGACAGCACCAGGGCATCCAGCTGGCGGCCGTCATGCGCGATGCGCAGGGCCAGCGGGTTGCGCGGCGTGCCCCGTTCCACCTGGGCGGTAAAGGCTTGGCCGTTGCATGTGCCATGGATACGCGGCGAGCCCAGGCGGGCATTACTACAAAATTTATAGCTTCTTGCGCCGATAGATACTGCGCTGGAGCCTGTTTTCCCTTCAAAGTCCTGCACACGAACCTGGGTGTGCACCGTGTGCCCGCCAGCACCCAGGGCCACCACGGTAAAGGCCTCACCCACCTCCACCTCGTGCCCAGCCACCTGGCCGCGGATGCCGCTGGCGCGGTCGCGGTAGCGGCGGTGCACAAAGGCGGCCAGGGCTAGCAGAAAGTCGGGGTCTGCATGCGGCACGTCCTCGGCGCGGAAGCCGCTGGCGTAGTGTTCGGCGATGAAACCCGTGTTGAAGTCACCGGCCACAAACTTCGGGTGCGCCAGCAGCGCCGCCTGGAACGGGATGTTGCTGCTTACGCCGCGAATGACAAAGCCGTTCAGCGCCTCGCGCATCTTGGCGATCGCATCCAGCCGGTCCGTGCCGTGCACGATCAGCTTGGCGATCATGGAGTCGTAGAACATCGGGATCTCGCCGCCGTCCTGCACACCGGTATCCACACGCACGCCGTACAAGTCCTGCGTGTTCGCCTGGAACATGCTTTCCTTCGGCGGCTGGAAGCGCACCAGGCGCCCAGTGCTGGGCAGAAAGTTGCGGAACGGGTCTTCGGCATTGATGCGGCACTCCATGGCCCAGCCATTGCGTTTGACCTCGGCCTGCGCCAGCGGCAGCTTCTCGCCCGCCGCCACGCGGATCATCAGCTCCACCAGGTCCAGGCCGGTGATGCACTCGGTCACCGGGTGCTCCACTTGCAGGCGGGTGTTCATCTCCAGAAAGTAAAAGCTCTGGTCCTTGCCGACCACGAACTCCACCGTGCCCGCGCTCTGGTACTGCACGGCCTTGGCCAGGGCCACCGCCTGCTCGCCCATGGCTTTGCGCGTGGCGTCGCTGATGAAGGGGCTGGGCGCCTCCTCGATCACCTTCTGGTGCCGGCGCTGGATGGAGCATTCGCGCTCGTTCAGGTAAATCACGTTGCCGTGTGCATCGCCCAGCAGCTGGATCTCGATATGGCGGGGTTCCTCGACAAACTTTTCGATGAAAACACGGTCGTCGCCAAAGCTGTTGCGCGCCTCGCTGCGGCAGCTGGTGAAGCCCTCCAGCGCCTCCTTGTCGTTATAGGCCACGCGCAGGCCCTTGCCGCCGCCGCCGGCGCTGGCCTTGATCATCACCGGGTAGCCTATGCCATGGGCGATCTGCACCGCGCGCTCGGCTGTTTCTATGGCGTCATTGACGCCCGGGATGCAGTTCACACCTGCTGCAGCTGCTAGTTTTTTGGAAGCAATCTTGTCGCCCATCGCCGCAATCGAATGGTGCTTGGGCCCAATGAAGACAATGCCCTCTTCCTCCACCCGCTTGGCAAACTCGGCGTTCTCGCTCAGGAAGCCATAGCCTGGGTGCACCGCCTGCGCGCCGGTGGCCTTGCAGGCGGCGATGATCTTGTCGGCCTGCAGATAGCTCTCGCGGCTGGGGGCGGCGCCGATATGCACAGCCTCGTCTGCCAGCTCCACGTGGCGCGCGTCCTTGTCGGCGTCCGAGTACACGGCCACCGTCTTGATGCCCATCTTGCGGGCCGTAGCAATAACGCGGCAGGCAATCTCCCCACGGTTCGCGATCAGTATTTTGGTGAACATGGAATAGTCCTAAGTTTTATTCTTCAGCAAAGCTTTGCGTTCGGCGGTGAAGTCCCACCAGGGTTGGCGTGGCCCACCGTTCATGAATTTCTTGGCAGCCATGAAGGTGTCCAGTACGCAGGGATCGTGGCGCTGGCCCATGGGGCCGCGCAGAGCCTCGTAGACCGCCACGGGGTCCATGGCGGCCACATCGGCGGGGGTCCGCAGACCCAGGCCACGCAGGTCTTGCGCGATGGATGCACCGATATTCGGGATGTCGGTCAGTACGCGGACCTGGGCAGCAGTATCGGCTTTGGGCATGGCTACTCCTCCACTCAAGACAGGCCACGCCTGAGCATCCGGCGTTTGCCGACGAACCGGATCGACTCGACGTAGCGGTAGGAAATGAAAGACAGCACGTATACCAGCAGCACATAGGCGGTGAACCACAGCCACTCCAGCATGCCGCCTGCGGGGCGCCAGGCAATGGCATGCAGCAACACCAGCACCACCGGGTGCCAGAGGTAGGTGGAGTAGGAATAGTCGCCCAGCCGAACCAGAAAACTTGCCCCTGGCAAACGGCTGACCCAGTTGTTGCACAGCAGAGCACTCAGCACCATGGCGCAGGCCAGAAACATCTTGAACGCCCCCGAAAACTGCCAGACCACGGGCCAAGGGTAGGTCGCCAGATACGCCACCGTCACGCCTGCGATCGCAACGGCCAAAAGCAAAACACTACGCCGGCGCTGGTTCTGCGCAGGCAGCGCCAGCCATTGGCCGGCCAGCAGCCCCACCGCGAACAAAATCAAGAGTGGGCTGCTGGCGATGCTGGCCAACCACCACTGCGGCCCCCATACCAGCGGCAGCACGCACAAAACACCCAGGGTCGGCCACAGCCAGGCCCGCCTGAACAGGCCCAACATCAGCGCCAGCAGGGCATAAAAAAACATCTCGAAATTCAGCGACCAACCCACCACCAGCGTCGGGAACAGCCCCAGGCCTGCAGGGTGCTGGTGCGGAACAAAGGCCAGGGATAGCAGCAGGCTTTGCAGCGTCCACACACCCCAGTTCAAAGCGCCCAGCCCCACCACGCTGGCCGCCAGAATCAGACACAGCGTCGCCACCCAGTAGGCCGGCACGATGCGCTCCACCCGCCTGGCCAAAAAACTGAGTGCGGACACGGGGCGCTGCGCCAGCGAACGCTGCATGATGAAACCGCTGATCACAAAGAACACAAACACCGCGTAGGTACCCACCGCCCCGGCGAAATGCCACAGGCCTGGACTGTCATCCATGTTGTGAAAGAACTGGTGGTAGTGGTGCAACACCACCAGCCAGGCCGCCACGGCCCGCAGTATCTGCAGGGACAACAGCTTGTTCATCGCGCGCTCTGCATGCTTACAGCGGAATATTGCCGTGCTTGCGCCACGGGTTTTCGATCTTCTTGCTGGCCAACATGACCAGGCTGCGGCAGATGCGCTTACGGGTTTCGTGCGGCAGGATCACGTCGTCGATGTAGCCGCGCGCACCAGCCACAAAAGGGTTGGCGAAGCGGGCCTTGTACTCGGCTTCCTTGGCGGCCAGCTTGGCCGGGTCGCCCTTGTCTTCGCGGAAGATGATTTCCACCGCGCCCTTGGCGCCCATCACGGCGATCTCGGCATGCGGCCAGGCAAAGTTGACGTCGCCGCGCAGGTGCTTGGAGGCCATCACGTCATAGGCGCCGCCATAGGCCTTGCGGGTGATGACGGTGACCTTGGGTACGGTGCATTCGGCGTAGGCGTAGAGCAGCTTGGCGCCGTGCTTGATGATGCCGCCGAACTCCTGGCTGGTGCCGGGCATGAAGCCGGGCACGTCCACGAAGGTGATGACCGGGATATTGAACGCATCGCAGAAGCGGATGAAGCGCGCGGCCTTGATGCTGCTCTTGATATCCAGGCAGCCGGCCAGCACCAGCGGCTGGTTGGCCACGATGCCCACCGTCTGGCCCTCCATGCGGGCGAAGCCGATGACGATGTTCTTCGCGTATTCGGGCTGCAGCTCGAAGAAGTCGCCGTCGTCCACCGTCTTGGTGATCAGCTCCTTCATGTCGTAGGGCTTGTTGGGGTTGTCGGGCACCAGGGTGTCCAGGCTGTAGTCCATGCGATCGGCACGGTCGCCGCTGGGGCGCAGGGGCGCTTTTTCGCGGTTGTTCAGCGGCAGGTAGTTGTACAGGCGGCGCAGCATCAGCAGCGCCTCCACATCGTTCTCGAACGCCAGGTCGGCCACGCCGCTTTGCGTAGTGTGGGTGATGGCGCCGCCCAGTTCCTCGGCCGTCACCTCTTCGTGGGTTACGGTCTTCACCACCTCGGGGCCGGTGACGAACATATAGCTGCTGTCCTTCACCATGAAGATGAAGTCGGTCATGGCCGGGCTGTACACCGCACCGCCGGCGCAGGGGCCCATCACCATGCTGATCTGCGGCACCACGCCGCTGGCCATGGCGTTCTTCAGGAACACGTCGGCATAGCCGCCAAGCGAAGCCACGCCCTCCTGGATGCGCGCACCGCCCGAGTCGTTCAGACCGATCACCGGCGCTCCGACCTTCATCGCCTGGTCCATGATCTTGCAGATCTTCTCGGCATGGGCTTCGCTCAAAGCGCCGCCGAACACGGTGAAGTCCTGGCTGAAGACAAACACCAGACGGCCGTTGATCATGCCGTAGCCGGTGACCACGCCGTCGCCGGGAATCTTGTTGTCGGCCATGCCGAAATCGGCGCAGCGGTGCTCGACAAACATATCCCATTCTTCGAACGTACCCTCGTCCAGCAGCAGCTCCAGGCGCTCACGCGCCGTGAGCTTGCCCTTGCTGTGCTGGACGTCGATGCGCTTTTGCCCGCCGCCCATGCGGGCTTGTTCGCGCTTGGCTTCCAGCTGTTCCAGGATATGTTGCATAAGAATGGTTGCTCCGTTTTTGATAGCTAGCTACGCAGATGTTTTCTGCGCCAGCAATAGATTTCGTGCTGCGGTGGATGCGGGCAGCCGTCCTGCCGCCACCTCGGCCTGCAGCTGCGGCAACAAAGCCTGCACCTGCGGGTGCTGGCGAAAGGCCTGCTTCAGCCCCGCGTCTATGCGCTCCCACATCCAGGCCAGCGACTGCTGCTGGCGCCGGGTCTGCCAGTTGCCGTTGGCAGTTTGCAGTTTTTGGAACTTCAAGGCTGCGGCCCAAAATGCCTCTACACCCTGGCCTGCCAGCGCGCTCAACAGCAAGGCCTGCGGCCGCCAGTGTGCGTCGTCGTGCGGGCCAAATAAGCCCAATAGCTGCATGGCGGAAGTCATTTGCAACTGGGCGCGCTGGGCCGCCAGTGCATCGATGTCGGACTTGTTGATCAGCACCAGGTCGGCCAGCTCGACCACGCCTTTTTTAATGGCCTGCAGGTCGTCACCAGCATTCGGCAGCTGCATCAGCACGAACATGTCCGTCATGCCGGCCACGGCCGTCTCGCTCTGGCCCACGCCCACGGTTTCCACGATCACTACGTCATAACCCGCCGCTTCACACACCAGCATGGCCTCACGCGTCTTCTCGGCCACACCGCCCAGGGTGCCGCTGCTGGGGCTGGGGCGGATGTAGGCCCGCTCGTGCACAGACAGCTTTTCCATGCGCGTCTTATCGCCCAGGATGGAGCCACCGGACACCGTGCTGGACGGATCAATCGTCAGCACCGCCACGCGGTGGCCCAGGCCTATCAGGTACAGGCCCAACACCTCGATAAAGGTGGATTTGCCCACGCCTGGCACGCCGCTGATGCCGAGGCGGAAGGATTTGCCGGTGTGCGGCAGCAGCGCGGTCAGCAGTTCATCTGCCTGCGCGCGGTGCTCTGCACGGGTGGATTCGAGCAGGGTGATGGACTTGGCGATGGCGCGGCGCTGGGCCGGGCTATCGCCTGCCAAAAGGGCAGCAAGAAAGCTCATGCGATCTGCGCCTTCCAGCGGTAGTCGATGTCGAATGCGCTTTCTCCTACCACCTCGAAACCATGGCGCAGGTAAAAACGGTTGGCATCACTCAGGCGCAGTGCAGAAAGCGTGACGTCCTGGCCATGGCTCTTGACCCACGCCATGGCCCAAGCCCCCACACCCTGCCCCTGTAGTCCGGGACGGACGTAGAGGTGCTCCAGGTGCAAAGAACTTTCATCCGTTGGCCTGAGCGTGACGTAGCCAATGCGCTCGTCCGCCAGGCAGATGTGCTGCATATGCTGCGGCGCAAAGGCGGCCTGCAAGCGTGCACGGGCGCGTTGCGGGTCGAAGCGCCCCAGCCGCTCCAAACTTTCACGCAAGGCGGCAATGCGCAGCTCCGCCATGGACTCGAAATCTTCCGCGACAACGGGGGCAAAACTCAAACGCATAAGGCTCCGGCTTTGGCTCAGGCCTTGGCTGCGCCCAAGGATTGGCGGATCTGCTCCAGCACATCCCGCGCACTCACCGGAATCGGCGTGCCAGGCCCGTAGATGCCCTTCACGCCCGCCGCATACAGCATGTCGTAATCCTGGCGCGGGATCACGCCGCCCACGAAAACGATGATGTCGTCCGCGCCCTGCTTGCGTAGCTCGGCAATGATGGCCGGCACCAGGGTTTTGTGGCCTGCTGCCAGGGTGCTCACCCCCACGGCGTGCACATCGTTTTCAATCGCCTGGCGCGCGCATTCCTCGGGGGTCTGGAACAGCGGGCCCATGTCCACGTCGAAGCCCAGGTCGGCAAAGGCGGTAGCCACCACCTTGGCGCCCCGGTCGTGACCGTCCTGGCCGAGCTTGCTGACCATCACCCGGGGGCGGCGGCCAAATTCTGCGGCGAAGGCGTTGATGTCGGCCTTGAGAGCGTCCCAGAATTCCATGGTGTCCCCTTCGCCCGAGGCGGAGTCGTAGGCTGCAGCGTACACGCCGGTGACTTTCTGCGTGTCGGCGCGGTGGCGGCCGTACACCTTCTCCAGCGCATCGCTGACCTCGCCCACGGTGGCGCGGGCGCGGATGGCGTCTATGCTCAGGGCCAGCAGATTGCCCTGGCCTGTTTCTGCTGCAGAACTAATAGCAGCCAGCGCACGATCCACCTGCTCGGAGTCGCGTTTTTGCTTGATAGCCTGCAGGCGGGTAATCTGGCCATCGCGCACCGCCACGTTGTCGATGTCACGGCTTTCGATGGCGTCTTCGGTCTGCAGCTTGTATTTGTTGACGCCAACGATCACGTCCTTGCCGCTGTCGATGCGCGCCTGCTTCTCTGCCGCGGCGGCTTCGATCTTCAGCTTGGCCCAGCCGCTGTCCACGGCCTTGGTCATGCCGCCCATGGCGTCGACTTCTTCGATGATCTTCCAGGCGGCATCGGCCATGTCCTGGGTCAGCTTTTCCATCATGTAGCTGCCGGCCCAGGGGTCGATCACATGCGGGATGTGGGTCTCTTCCTGGATGATGAGCTGGGTGTTGCGGGCGATGCGGGCTGAAAACTCGGTGGGCAGGGCGATGGCTTCGTCGAAGCTATTGGTGTGCAGGCTTTGCGTGCCGCCAAATACGGCCGCCATGGCCTCGATGGTGGTGCGCACCACGTTGTTGTACGGGTCTTGTTCAGTCAGGCTCCAGCCACTGGTCTGGCAATGGGTGCGCAGCATCAGGCTCTTGGGGCTCTTGGCGTCAAAGCCCTTCATGATGCGGCACCACAGCAGGCGCGCGGCGCGCATCTTGGCCACTTCCAGGTAGAAGTTCATGCCTATGGCCCAGAAGAAGCTCAGACGCCCGGCGAAGGCGTCCACATCCATGCCGGAGGCGATGGCGGTCTTCACGTATTCCTTGCCGTCTGCCAGGGTGAAGGCCAGCTCCAGGGCCTGGTTCGCGCCCGCCTCCTGCATGTGGTAACCCGAGATCGAGATCGAGTTGAACTTGGGCATGTGCTGTGCCGTGTAGCCGATGATGTCGCCAATGATGCGCATGCTGGGCGCGGGCGGGTAGATGTAGGTGTTGCGCACCATGAACTCTTTGAGAATGTCGTTCTGGATGGTGCCGCTGAGCTGGTCCTGGCGCACGCCCTGCTCTTCCGCCGCCACCACATAGCCGGCCAGCACCGGCAGCACGGCACCGTTCATGGTCATGCTGACACTGACCCGGTCCAGCGGGATCTGATCGAACAGAATCTTCATGTCCTCCACCGAGTCGATGGCCACGCCGGCCTTGCCCACATCGCCGGTCACACGCGGGTGGTCGCTGTCGTAGCCGCGGTGCGTCGCCAAGTCAAACGCCACGCTGACGCCCTGGCCGCCAGCGGCCAAGGCCTTGCGGTAGAAGGCATTGGACTCTTCGGCGGTGGAGAAGCCCGCGTACTGGCGGATGGTCCAGGGCCGCACCGCATACATGGTGGCTTGCGGGCCACGCAGATAAGGCTCGAAGCCGGGCAAAGTATTGGTGTGCGGCAGGCCCGCCGTGTCCTCGGCGGTGTACAACGGTTTGACGGTGATGCCGTCGGGCGTATGCCAGTCCAGTGCCGATACATCGCCGCCCGGCGCCGACTTGGCGGCAGCTTTGGCCCATTGCGCGAGGCTGGCAGGGCTAAATTCAGGTACGGTGTGACTCATATGACTTAGGGCTTGGCTGCGTTGTGCGGCAGTTTACTGCATTCATAATTATAAATTCAGAATTATTTTTGCCGTAGAATCCGGCCCATGGCTGCCACCACCCTTACTCCACTGACTCCCCGCGCGCTCTACGAAGAAGTGGCCGAGCTGCTGCGCCAACGCATTTTTGCGCGCACGCTGGAGCCAGGCAGCTGGATCGACGAGCTGAAGCTGGCCGAGGAATACGGCATCAGCCGCACCCCGCTGCGCGAGGCGCTGAAGGTGTTGGCCACCGAAGGCCTAGTGACCATGAAGGTGCGGCGTGGCGCTTATGTGACCGAGGTGTCGGAAACCGACCTGTCCGATGTCTACCACCTGCTGGCGCTGCTGGAGTCCGACGCCGCCGGCGTAGTGGCCACCCGCGCCACCCCCGCGCAACGCGCCGAGTTGCAGGCCCTGCACGCCGAGCTGGAAGCCGCGGTGGACCAACGCGAGCAGTTCTTTGCCATCAACGAGCAATTCCATATGCGCCTGCTGGCTATCGCCAACAACCGCTGGCGCGACCAGATCGTGGCCGATCTGCGCAAGGTAATGAAGCTGAACCGGCACAACTCGCTGCTCAAGTCCGGCCGCATCCAGGAGTCGCTGCAGGAGCACCGGGCGCTGATGGATGCCCTGCTGGCCCAGGACGCCGCGCGCGCCAGCCAGTGCATGCACCAGCACTTCCACAATGGACTGGAAGCGGCCTCCTGACGACTCGGAAAAGCTACAGTATTTGTAGCTGCCTGCGCAGATAAACCCTGCGCCAGCGCGTATTTTTACCATCATCCCCTAAACAGATGATCGCCCCGCTCCACGGGTTGCTACGGGGCTTGGCGAATGGTCTAAAGCACTACAAAATGGGCCATACCTGCGGCCCGGCGCATATCCAACGCGTATACGGCCCGCCCCCCTGCCAGAGCCATCTCCAAGGAGCGCCATGACATCGCACGAGTTGCTGGAAAAGTTCAATATCACCCCCCAAGATGTAGACCATGTTCGCAAGGCAGGCAGCATCATCGAACCCCAGCTGGAGGCATTTGTGGAGGAGTGGTATGTGTGGCTGCGCAAGCAGCCGGAGTACCTGCAGTTCTTTCCGGACAGCGACAACGTGGGCCGGGTGCGCAAGCTGCAGGTACGCCACTGGCAGCAGTTCTTTGCCGCCGAGATCAACGACTTCTACGTGGCCCGCTGCACGCATGTGGGCGCCATCCACGCCCATATCGAGCTGCCCAACGACATCTACTTCGCCGGTGTCAGCATGTTCTACCAGATGCTGGTGAAAAAACTGCGTACTACCAACCTGTCCACCGAGGAGGTGTTGGACATGGCCCTGTCCATCAGCAAGCAGCTGAAGATGGACACATTTCTGGTGATAGACACCATCTCGCGCATCGCACGCGAACGCATTGCCGACCACAGCCGGGCCATGATGGAAATGTCCACCCCGGTCACGCCGATCTGGGAGGGCATCCTGCTGCTGCCGCTGGTGGGCATCATCGACACCACGCGCACGGCCGAGATCATGAACAAGACGCTGACCAAGATCGCCGAGAGCCGCTCCAAGGTCTTTGTGCTGGACATCAGCGGCGTGGCCTCGGTGGACACCGGCGTGGCCAACCAGCTGATCAAGATCACCAAGGCCACCCGGCTGATGGGCTGCGAGTCCATCATCTCCGGCGTGTCGCCCTCCATCGCCCGCACCATGGTCGAGCTGGGCGTGGTGATCGGCGAAGTACGCACCACCGCCACCCTGCGCGATGCCTTCGAGCTGGCGCTGCGCGCAGTGGGCGTAACTGATGTCAGCGCCACCGCCCAACTTACCGGCGGCCTGCGTCCCCGGAACGGGTCGTAGGGACGCGTTGGCATGTCCGCCAGCATGCTCCACAACGTCTCCATGACCGAGGTGCAGGGCTGCCTGGTGGTGGCCATGCAGGCCGATTTGCGGGACGAAAGCTTTGATGCGCTACACCAGGCCGTAACCGAGCGCCTGGTGGACAAACGGCTGCCAGCGGCCGTGCTCGACTTCTCTGCCGTGCCGGTGCTGGACCTGCATGAGTTCTCGCGCATCCAGGCCCTGGCCCGGGTGATGGGGTTTCTGGGCGCGCAGGTGGTGTTTGTGGCGCTCAATCCGGGTATTGCCAGTTTTCTGGCCCAGGCCGGTGCGAACATCGGCGACCAGCAGTTTTGCATGCACATGGAAGACGCCTTCGTGCTGCTGGCGTCCCAGGGTACGTATTAACCATGTCCGGCAGCACCCACGACAGCGCCGCCTTCCGCATCCAGTCCGCACTGGACCTGCGCATGGCCGTGGCCCAAGTGGGGCGCATGCCGGCACTGGCGCAGTACTCGGCGGTAGACCTGACGATGCTGGCCACCGTGGTCGCCGAGCTGGGCAGCAACATCCTGAAATACGCGGGCCAAGGCCAAATCCGCATCCAGCCCGTGCACAGCGGCTACCGCCATGGCGTGGACATCGTGGCCGAAGACGCCGGGCCGGGCATTGCCGACGTGGCCCTGGCCATGGAGGAACACTACAGCTCCTCGGGCACGCTGGGCCTGGGTCTGAGCGGCGTGCGCCGCATGGTGTCCGAGTTCCACATCGCGTCCGCCCCCGGACAGGGCTGCAAGGTGCAAACCCGCAAGTGGTTGAACCAGTCTGCCCACACCATGGCCCTCTCCGCCGCCCCGCCGCGGCCCGGCCCTGCCCCATTGCAGGCTGCCCCCGCACCGGGGCCTGGCCAGGCCCCGAAGCTGTCGTTCGATCTGGCCGAAATCAACCGCCCCCGCTACCCGGAGTACCTGTGCGGCGACAGCACAGTGGCACAACAGGTACCGGACGGCTTGCTACTGGCCTGCATCGATGCATCGGGCCATGGCAAACGCGCGCATGCGGTAGCCGAGCCGCTGGCCGACCTGGTGCGCACGGCCGGCAACACCCAACCGGACCAGCTGCTGCAGCGCATGCACCAGTACTGCATAGGCACGGTGGGCGCAGCTGCAGCCGTGGCCTTCGTGCATGCGGTACGCGGCGAGCTGTTGTTTGCCGGCGTGGGTAATATCCGCATCCGTTGCGTCGGGGCCATCCCCTGGGCCGGCATCTCACGTGACGGCGTGCTGGGCGAACGCTTCCCTTCGCCGCATGTACAACGCTTCCCCCTGCATGCCGATGATGTGGTGCTGCTCTATTCGGACGGCATACGCGAAACCATCAGCAGCCAGATGCTGCGCCGCGCCCGCCTGGGTACGGCACAGCAAATTGCCGAGCATGTGCTGCGCGAGGGCAGCAAAACAACAGACGATGCCAGCTGCATCGTGCTCAAGTGCAAGCGGTAGCCAGCATAGGCCAGCTGTCGCTGTATGCGGCCCACTCCTGCCTGGAGGCGCGCAGCAAGGTCTTGCATGCCCTGCTGGCCATCGAGGGCCCGTCGCCACACTGCACGCCCATGGCAGCATGCACCTCCGAAATGTGCCGCTGGCTGCTGGCCCATGGACAAGACCCGCAGCTGGCCATGGACATCTACCGCCTGGGGCTGCGCGATTTTGCCGGCCTGAGCTTCAGCGCCAGCACGCCGCTGCCGGCGCCTGCACTGGTATTGCGCGGTCTGGTGCACAACAGTGAAACCTTCCAGAAAGACGGCCGCCACGGCCTGCGCCTGTACTTTGCCCTGCAGCAAACGCTGCGCCCCGAGCGCCTGGACGACCTGCGGGCCCGGTTTGCCGAAAAGTCGCGCGAAGAGCTGTTCATGGAGTCCCGCCAGGCCGAGAGTGATATGCGCGCCATGCTGGAGCAGTTGCGCTTGGCCAAGGATGCAGCCGATGCAGCCAGCCGGGCCAAAGGCGACTTTCTGGCCAATATGAGCCATGAAATCCGCACGCCCATGAACGCCATCATCGGCATGTCCTACCTGGCGCTGAAGACCGACCTGAACCCGCGCCAGTATGAGTATGTGCTCAAAATCCGCCAGTCCGGCCAGCACCTGCTGGGCATACTGAACGACATACTGGACTTCTCCAAGGTGGAGGCCGGCAAGCTGCGTGTGGAACAAACCGCCTTCGAGCTGGACCAACTGCTGGAAAACGTGGCCACCGTGGTGGCCGACAAGGCGCAGAGCAAGAACCTGGAGCTGGTGTTCAAGGTGCCAGCCGACATGCCGCAAAGCCTGCTGGGTGACCCACTGCGCCTGGGCCAGATCCTTATCAACTACGCCAACAATGCCATCAAGTTCACCGAAGACGGCGAAATCGATATCGTCGTACGCATGGAAGAACGCAGCGACACCCAGGTCCTGCTGCGCTTCGAGGTACACGACACCGGCATAGGCCTCACGCCCGAGCAGATCAGTCGCCTGTTCCAGAGCTTCAGCCAGGCCGACAGCTCAACTACCCGCCAGTATGGCGGTACCGGCCTGGGCCTGGTGATCAGCAAAAACCTGGCCGAGCTAATGGGCGGCAACGTAGGCGTGTACAGCGATAAAGGCAAGGGCTCCTGCTTCTGGTTCACCGCCCGGCTGGGCCTGGGCGAGCAGCGTCCGCGCTGGCTGGCCCCCAGTATCGACCTGCGCGGACGCCGGGTACTGGTGGTGGATGACAACGACAGCGCCCGTGCCGTACTGGTGGACATGCTGGCCGCGCTGAACCTGAGCGTGGCCTCGGTCGCGTCCGGCCCACAGGCGCTGGACGCCTTGCAGCTGGCCTCCGACGCTGGCACGCCCTTCGACATCGTGATGCTGGACTGGCAGATGCCCGGCATGGACGGGCTGGAGGTCGCGCAGCGCATTACGACGCTGCGCCTGCCTCTGCTGCCACGCCGCGTAATGGTCACGGCTTATGGCCGAGACGAAATCGACGGCCAACATGCGGCCTTTATCGACGAACTGCTGCACAAGCCGGTCAGTGGCTCGGTGCTGTTCAACACCATGATGCGCCTGCTGGACGCACGCCCACCACAGGCAGGCGCACAAAATGCGTCCCCAGCCGGCAGTTCAGCCCTGGCCGCGCTGGCCCCCTTGCGCGGCGCGCACATCCTGCTGGTGGAAGACAACCCCTTGAACCAGCAGGTGGCCAGCGAGCTGCTGCAAGAGGCGGGCTTCCAGGTCAGTCTGGCCGACAACGGCCAGATCGCCATCGACATGGTGTGCGCGCGGTCTGTGCAACAAGCTTTTGACGTGGTGCTGATGGACATGCAGATGCCGGTGATGGACGGCATCCACGCCACGCTGGCGATACGCGCGAACCCCGATTTCGCCCAGATGCCCATCCTGGCTATGACGGCGAATGCCATGCAGGCGGACCGCGACCGCTGCGCCGCCGCCGGCATGCAAGGCTTTATCGCCAAGCCCATAGACCCCGAAGAACTCTGGCGGGCTCTGGCACGCTGGATACACCCGCGTGCCGGGCTGGGCGGCGTGGCATCCATTGCAGCAGCCCCACCCGGCCCAGCCCTCTCCCTGACCAGCCGGCTGCGGGCGGTGCCCGGGCTGAACGTCACCATGGGGCTGGAGCACATGATGGGCAAGGAGTCCTTCTACGGCAGCATGCTGGGTAAGTTCATCGACGGTCAACATGACTGCTGCACACGCATACGCCTGGCCCTGCAGCAGAACGACCCCGCCATAGCCGAGCGCCTGGCCCACACCCTGCGCGGCGCAGCAGGCACGATTGGCGCCGCGGGCCTGCAGCATGCCGCCGCCCAGGTGGAGTTCGCCATCCGAGACCAACGCAGTCCGACCGAAGTGGAAGCCCTGTTGCAACTGCTGCAGCAGCCGCTGGATATCCTGGTGCAGGCCACCCAATCGGTACTGGGCAAGGCGCCGTCCCCAGCCCGGGCCACAGACCCCATACCTGCTGAAGTGATGCAACGCTTCGTGCTTCAGCTGCAAGACAACGACCCAGATGCGCGCGATGTTTTCCAGCGCTACCGCGAGCCCTTCAGAGCCGTGCTGGGCGGCCGCCATGCCGACATGGAAGCCGCCCTGCGGGATTACGACTTTGAACTGGCACTGACAGAGCTATCCCAGGCCATGCAGGCCTGACTCAGCTCCAGAAGGTCACCCGTCGACCACTGGCTACGCTATATCCATTACGCTCAAAGTTCCAATCCACGGTGTTCGGTATATTGGCAGCTCGCCACCCTGGCGCTGCAAGCGAAAAATCAGGCCCGTCTACCAACCGATATGAATTACAAAGAAAATAGACCTGCGGCGCAGATAAATCGTACGCAAGCAGCTATTGAATATATAGCACCCCAAATACGTGCGAACGCCCTGAGGCGCGCACATGCGGCGGGCCATACTGCACACCATCACCGCACTAGAAACAGCGCACCATGAAAGCCTGGCTGAACCGCCGGTTGATATCGCAGAAAGTGGCCCTGCTGGGTTTACTCAGCCTGTTGCTACTGGCCTTGCCCATGGCCCTGTACCTGCGCGAGGCCAACACCACCACCGACACGTTACACAAAGAGCTGCAGGGCGTACCGCCGATACGCTCGGTGCTGACACTGGTGATGCAGCTGCAAAAACACCGTGGACTGGTGGCACAAACCTCGTCCAGCAGCCCCACCGCCGGGCTGCGTGACGCACGGGCCGGCGTCCACACGGCGATGGCGCGTGTCCAGTCCCAACTGCCCGGCATACGCACGCCGGTGATCTCCGCCCTGTGGGAGCAATGCCAATCCGAGTGGATGGACCTGCAGGACACGCTGGACAGCAAGCACCCGCTGCAGGATCAGAGCTTTGTCCAGCACACCACGCTGATACGCCTGCTGACGAAGATCAACGACCAGCTGGCCGACGACTTCGGTCTGAACCTGGACCCGCACGCCGAGAGTTATCTGCTGGAGCGTGTGGCCTTGATCGAATCTCCCTCGCTGCTGGAATCGCTGGCGCAAGTGCGTGACAAGGGCGTGGAACTTATCAACAAGATCGATGTATCGGCCGAAGAGCGCAACTACCTGACGGCCCAGATCGGCCGCATCACCGACGACTTCGACGAGCTGCAAAACACACTGGAAAAAGCCGTACGCGCCAACGCAGACTTCCGCGAACCGCTGCAGACACCGGTGCTGGCCAGCAGCTTCCATTGGCAACGCATCTACAAGAACCTGCATGCCCACATCCTGCAGCCGGAGATCTTCGGCCGCAATGCGCCCGACGATTTCCAGACCTTGAACGAAATCATCGACACCCAAAGCCGGTTCACAGAAGCGGCCTTCCTGGCACTTCAAAGCAGCCTGGACCAGCGCCTGGACGCACTGACCACCACCAAGTACACGCTGCTCACCGTGGTCGCCTTGCTGTACCTTGTGCTGGCGGTGCTGGCCTACTTCATAGGCCGATCCATCAGCGAACCGGTACTGCAAGCCGTGCAGATTGCACGCCAGGTTGCCGCCGGCAACTTGTACGACACCCCGCTGCCGCATGACAACAACGAGATGGGCCAGCTGCTGGCCTCGCTGAACGACATGAACCAAAGCCTGCTGCAAACCAACCGGGCGCGGCAACAGTACGAGGAACGGCTGGCGGTTGCACTGCGTGAGCAGGAAACCATTTTCGAATCGGTGAGCCTGGGCGTAATCTTCGCCGTGGACTACACCATCCAGCGCTGCAACTCGGCCATGGAGCGCATGTTTGGCTACGGCCCGGGCGAACTGCTGCAGCGTGGAACCAAGGAGCTATTCCTGTCCGAGAAAGCCCTCTCCGCCATCCGCCGGCGGGTCAACCCGGCCATGCAGGCCAGCGGATTCTTCTCAGGCGACGTGGAGTTGCGGCGTAAAGACGGATCGCCACTGTGGGTGCATACCTACGGCCGCGCCATCAATCCAAAGAAGCTCGAAGAAGGCGTGGTATGGGTCTATGAAGACATCTCCATCCAGCGCGCCACCGCCACCGAACTGCGCCGCGCCAAAGAAGCAGCCGAATTGGCCAGCCAGGCCAAGAGCGACTTTCTGGCCAATATGAGCCACGAAATCCGCACGCCTATGAACGCCGTCATCGGCATGTCGCACCTGGCGCTAAAAACCGACCTGGACCCGCGCCAGCGCGACTACCTGCAAAAGATCTACAAGTCAGGCCAGCACCTGATGGGCATATTGAATGACATCCTGGACTTCTCCAAGGTCGAGGCAGGCAAGCTGCAGGTGGAGCACATCGCCTTCGACCTGGAACAGGTGCTGGGCAATGTGGTCACCGTGATTGCCGACAAGACCCAGGCCAAGAACCTGGAGCTGGTGTGCGACCTGCCCGCCCAGGTACCGCAGCAGCTGGTAGGCGACCCACTGCGGCTGAGCCAGATCCTGATCAACTACGCCAACAATGCCATCAAGTTCACCGAGCATGGCGAGATTGAAATCTCGGTGCGTGTGCAGGAGTACACACCCAGCGGCGTCGTTCTGCGCTTCACCGTGCGCGATACCGGCATCGGCCTGAGCGCCGAGCAAATTGGCCGTCTATTCCAAAGCTTCAGCCAAGCCGACAGTTCCACCACCCGGGAGTACGGCGGCTCGGGCCTGGGGCTGGTGATCTGTAAGCGCCTGGCGGAACTCATGGGGGGCCAGGTCGGCGTGGACAGCACGTCGGGCCAGGGCTCCAGCTTCTGGTTCACGGCCCGCATGGGACTCGGTCAACGGGTGGCACGCCCACACCTGAGCGACATGCAGCTGCGTGGCCGCCGGGTGCTGGTGGTAGACGACAACGACGCTGCGGCCACGGTGCTCAGCGAAATGCTGCGCAGCATGGATTTTGTGGTGGAAACCGCCTCCAGCGGTGCGCTGGCACTGGAAGCTGTCAGCAGCCGCGCCCAGAGCAGCAGCCCCTTCGATCTGGTGATGATGGACTGGCAAATGCCCGGCATGGACGGGCTGCAAGCCATACAGCGGCTGCGCGCCCTGAAGCTGCCAGCCGAACCACAGGTCGTGCTGGTCACGGCCTTCGGCCGCGAAGAAATCATGCTGGGTGCAGGTGATGCCCACGTTCCCAATGTGCTGCTCAAGCCTGTCAGCCCCTCCCTTCTCTTCGACACCATGGTCAACGCGCTGGGGCAGCACACGACGCTCAGCCCGGCCCAAGACACGGCCGCGCACACCAGTGCCGCACTGCGCAGCCTGGCGCCGCTGCGCGGTGCACGCATCCTGTTGGTGGAAGACAATCTGCTGAACCAGCAGGTTGCCGGCGAGCTGCTGAAGTACGCTGGCTTCCATGTGGATATGGCCGACAACGGACAAATCGCAGTGGACATGGTTCAACAAGTGGCCTACGACCTGGTGTTGATGGACATGCAGATGCCGGTGATGGATGGCATCACCGCTACCGAGGCGATTCGCCAATTGGGCGCCGGCAGCGCGCCGGCCACGCTGCCCATCGTGGCCATGACCGCCAACGCCATGCAAGCAGACCGCGAGCGCTGCCTGGCCGCCGGTATGAACGGCTTCGTTGCCAAACCCATAGAACCCGATGAACTCTGGTGTGCGCTGGCGCAGTGGGTACTGCCCCGCAGCGGCCTGGGCCTGGACGTCAAGCCACCAGAGGTCGCTACCGAGCCGCCAGCAGATGCCGTGCCGCAGCACATCGCCGCGCTGGACACCGCTCTGGGCCTGCGCCGCGTCATGGGCAAACAGTCGCTCTATGTATCGATGCTGCGCAAATTTGCCCATGGCCAGGCGCACTCCGCCAGCGCTATAGCCCAAGCACTGGAGGCGGACGACGCAACCAGCGCGGAGCGCTACGCCCACACCCTCAAAGGTCTGGCCGGCAATATTGGAGCCACCGATTTACAACATGCCGCGAATCAGCTGGAGGCCGCCCTGAAAGCCCGGGAACCCGCAGAAGCCGTGGCCATACTGCTTGCCCTGGTCGCAAGCCAGCTGGCCGCGCTGGTTGAAGCCATACAGGCAGCCCTACCCAGCACCAAGACATCCAGCACCGAAGCAGACCCGGTACTACTGGCTGCCACGCTGGATACGATACGCCGGCAACTGGCCGACAGCGACCCAGAGGCCCTGGACACCTGGCAAGAGCACAAGGGCATGCTGCAAGACGCGCTAGGGGAGACCTACCGCACGGTATCTGCTGCCATGGCCAACTACGACTTTGAAACCGCGCTGGTCGAACTGAAGTAATCCTGTCAGTGGGCGTGGGCCAGGGCCATCACCTCGCGCGGTGGCGTGGTTTTCAGGCGGTGGTCGCTCCAAACCTGGCGCCAGCGGCGCGCACCGGGCAGGCCGTGGCGCAGACCCAGCATGTGGCGGGCAATACCATACCAACCCAGGCCTTGCTCTGCGGCCAGGCGCTCCATATAAACCACCATCTGCTCTTCCACGGATTCACGCGTAGCCTCGCTAGGCGCAGCACCGTAAAAAGCCTGGTCCCAGCCCGCCATGGACCAGGGGTTGTGGTAGGCCTCGCGGCCCACCATTACACCGTCCAGCAGGTCCAGTTGCTCGGCAATCTGCTGCTGCGTGGTGATGCCACCGTTGATGGCAATCGTCAGCGCCGGAAAGTCGCGCTTGAGGCGGTGCACCAGCTCGTAGCGCAGCGGGGGAATCTCGCGGTTTTCCTTGGGGCTCAGGCCTTTCAGCCAGGCGTTGCGCGCATGGACGATGAAGGTGCTGCAGCCAGCCTCGGCCACCGTGCCGACGAAGTCGCGCACAAACTCATAGCTCTCGGTCTTATCGATGCCGATGCGGTGCTTCACCGTGACGGGCACATCCACCACATCCACCATGGCCTTCACGCAGTCGGCTACCAGCGGCGCCTCGTTCATCAGGCAGGCGCCAAAGGCACCGCGTTGCACCCGCTCGCTGGGGCAGCCGCAGTTAATATTGATCTCGTCATAGCCCCACTGCTCGCCCAGCACAGCGCAACGCGCCAGGTCGGCCGGCTCGCTGCCACCCAGCTGCAGCGCCACCGGATGTTCTTCGGCATTGAAGCGCAGGTGCCGAGGCACGTCGCCATGCAGCAAGGCGCCGGTGGTCACCATCTCGGTATAAAGCAATGTGTGGCGGGAAATCAGACGGTGGAGATAGCGGCAATGCGCGTCAGTCCAGTCCATCATGGGCGCAACGGACAGGCGCCAGGGACTGTGGGCAGGGGACGTCATGGAATGCAGGGCTTGGGGAAATAGGCTAACCCGTGATTGTCCTGCTTTTCCCTATCTAGATCAGAGCCGCGCAACAGAAGCCATCCATGCCGATGCAGTAGGGGTTTAAAGTTAAACTTTATAAGCAGTCCTCGGCAAGTGCTGCCGCCAGGAGCATTGCGTGCCCGTTTCCTAATCCTCCGGAGTTTTACCCCCATGTACCAGCACATCACCGTACCTGCTGAAGGCCAAAAAATCACCGTCAACGCAGACACCACACTCAATGTGCCGGCCAACCCCATCATTCCCTACATTGAAGGTGATGGCACGGGCCAGGACATTACCCCGGTGATGCTGAAAGTGGTGGATGCTGCCGTGGCCAAGGCCTATGGTGGCAAACGCAAGATCCACTGGATGGAAATCTTTGCGGGTGAAAAATCCACCACCATCTACGGCCCTGACCAATGGCTGCCCCAGGAAACCCTGGCCGCCATACGCGAATACCTGGTATCCATCAAGGGGCCGCTGACCACGCCGGTGGGCCGCGGCATACGCTCGCTGAACGTGGCCCTGCGCCAGGAGCTGGACTTGTACGTCTGCCTGCGCCCGGTGCAGTACTTTGACGGCGTGCCCTCCCCCGTCAAGGCGCCGGAGAAGATCAATATGGCAATCTTCCGCGAGAACTCCGAAGACATTTACGCCGGCATCGAGTTCGAAGCCGAGTCCGACAAGGCCAAGAAGCTGATCCAGTTTCTGCAGGACGAGATGGGAGTGAAGAAGATCCGCTTCCCGCATACCTCGGGCATCGGCATCAAGCCCGTGTCGCGCGAAGGCACGGAACGCCTGGTGCGCAAGGCGCTGCAGTACGCCATAGACAACGACAAGCCCAATGTGACCATCGTGCACAAGGGCAACATCATGAAGTACACCGAAGGCGCGTTCCGCGACTGGGCCTACAGCCTGGCGCAGAAGGAATTCGGTGCAGAGCAAATCGACGGCGGCCCCTGGATGCGCTTCCAGAACCCCAAGAACGGCAAGCAGATCATCGTCAAGGACGTGATCACCGACGCCTTTCTGCAGCAAATCCTGCTACGCCCGGCCGAGTACAGCGTGATCGCCACGCTGAACCTGAACGGTGACTATGTGTCCGACGCGCTGGCGGCCCAGGTGGGCGGCATCGGCATTGCGCCGGGCGGCAACCTGTCCGACTCAGTGGCCTGCTTTGAGGCCACCCACGGCACGGCGCCCAAGTACGCGGGCAAGGACTATGTCAACCCCGGCTCCGTCATCCTGTCCGCCGAAATGATGCTGCGCCACATGGGCTGGCTGGAGGCCGCTGACCTGATCATCGCGTCCATGAAAGCCGCCATCGCCAGCAAGAAGGTCACCTACGACTTCGCGCGCATGATGGCAGACGCGATCCAGGTCAGCTGCTCGGGCTTTGGCGATGTGATGATTGAACAAATGGAGCAGATTTAACACGTAGCACCAGCCGAAACCCGCTCAGTCGCTGCGGGTCTCGGCTTGTACCTGCAGCAAAAAACCCTACAGGGTTGGCGCCAAGCCGCTGCCGCTGCTTCCGGCTTTGACGTTACCTGGTTGGCGGAGGGCGGTGCCCCCCATCAACCGTTGGGTGACCCCGCTGGCGACATGACGCAATCTCTTATTCATATGGGGCGGCAGGCGCTCGCCGCAACGGTGCGTTTGCGCGGCTAAATCTTCGTCGCACATATGCACCACGCCTCCCTGGCTGCGCTGAATGCTGGCAGCCGTGCCCATGAGGTAACCGTCTTTCAGCCAATTGATGCTGAACATGACGATGGGTGGCCCTTCGCCCTCATGTAGAACATTCTGAACGGTGCGGCGTTGACCGCCCCGGTAACCCCAACGTGGTGACCAGCGCAATCGGCCGCGGCACGATCAGGCGGGCCATCATCTCGTAGTACTGGTATTCGGTCAGGGTGGCGAAGTCGATGTTCATGGGACGGTGAGCACTATCAGCCACGCCTGGCCCGCGCATAGGTTCAAGTAGATGCGGCGTCAACGCAATATGTGTACCCATGGAAACCGGCCCAATCGCTATAGCCCGCATCGGCATTTGACGATTTCCTTGATGCAACGCAAGTTCCAGGGATTGGAACGATTGACTATGCCGAAAAAGAGCGCATGCTGGTCTTGCTGGATATCGAAAAGCACACAGTCAGCTATCGCACAGCCCTTGTGCAGCGCGGCGCACCTGTATCCGCATCAATATTGCCTCACCCAACTACGCCAAATACAAGATACAAGATGAAAAACCTCAAAATATCGACCCGTTTGACGGCAATGTTCACATTGATGGCTGCGCTCATGCTGGTAATTGCCGCTGTCGCGCTGTTGCAAATGGCCACCATGTGGAAGAGCACACACGAGATCACCTCCAACTGGTTGCCCGCCGTGGAAAAGGTTAACCAGATGAATACCAACACCTCGGACCTCCGTGTCTCCGAGTTTCAGCACGTCATGAACACAGAAGATGCGGCCATGGCTTCTATTGAAAAAGACATGGCAGCCGTGCTGGCAGAATTTGATAAAAATGAAAAAGTCTATGTCCAGCTGATCAGCAGCCCTGAAGAACAAAAGCTCTACGACAGCTTTTCCTCAGAGTGGAAGCAGTACATGCAAATCCACCAACAAATGCTCGTTCTCTCGCGCAAGAACGAAAACGATGCCGCCAAGAAGCTGCTCGAGGGCGAGATGCGCAAGCTGTTTGACAGCTCCAGCGACACGCTGCTAAAGATGGTCCAACTCAACAGCAAAGGTGGTGTCGACGAGAGCGCCACTGCCGAACGGGCCTACGCTACGGCACGCAGCGTCTTGATCGGATTTTGCTTGGCAGGATTGGCACTGGCGCTTGTGGTGGCCATCTGGCTGATCCGCTCCATTGCCGGGCCACTGACGATGGCGGTGGACGCCATTGAGCGCGTGGCAGCCGGCGACCTGAGTGTGCGCATCGAATCCAACACCAAGGACGAAGCCGGCAAACTGCTGGGCGCGCTCCAGACCATGCAGGAAAACCTCGTCCGCGTGGTATCCAATGTGCGTGACGGCTCCGAAGGCGTGGTCACAGCCAGCGCCGAAATCGCCCAGGGCAACAACGATCTGTCCAGCCGCACCGAGCAGCAAGCCAGCGCCCTGGAAGAAACCGCCGCCTCCATGGAAGAGCTCTCCAGCACCGTACGGCAAAACGCCGACAGTGCCCACCAGGCCAACCAATTGGCCGTGAACGCATCGACCGTTGCGGTACAGGGCGGTGAAGTGGTTAGCCAGGTAGTGGACACCATGAAGGGCATCAACGACAGCTCCAAAAAGATTTCCGACATCATCAGCGTGATCGACGGCATTGCCTTTCAAACGAACATCCTGGCGCTGAACGCCGCGGTGGAAGCTGCCCGCGCCGGAGAACAAGGCCGCGGCTTTGCGGTGGTGGCCAGCGAAGTGCGCAGCCTGGCGCAGCGCAGTGCGGCGGCAGCCAAGGAAATCAAGGTTTTGATCGACAACAGCGTGACCCAGGTCGACCTGGGCACGGCCCTGGTGGCCAAGGCCGGCAGCACCATGACCGAGGTGGTGGCCTCCATCCGCCGAGTGACCGATATCATTGGTGAAGTCAGCTCTGCCAGCAATGAGCAAAGCCAGGGCGTCGCGCAGGTAGGCGAAGCCATTACCCAGATGGACCAGGTCACGCAGCAGAACGCGGCCCTGGTCGAAGAATCAGCCGCAGCCGCCAATAGCCTGCAGGGGCAGGCCGAGCAACTGCTACAGGCCGTGGCCACCTTCAAGCTAAGTACGGCCGACAACCACAGCCCAACCCCGGTAGCAGCGCCACAACGCGCCGCCAGACGCTCCAGCAACTTGCCCCGCCCGACATTCCAGGCAAAAGCTCCTGCGCGACTGAAAGCCTAACTTTCTTCCGCCGGGACAGCATGTTCCGGATAGTGGCCAAAGTCGATGCGTTGTTACGACGGGCATCGACTTTGGTGTTTATAGACACCGACTTACATCTCGTCTATCTGCGTCGAGCGCGACTGGGCCTGTGCCTCCAGGGCGTAGCGCTCATTCGTCTTCACATAGAAGCTGGCGCCAAAGCGACCCACCGGGTGGTAATGCTGCAGGCGCACGCGCCAAGTGTCGGTGTCGATCAGCTCGTCGCGCGCATGCATCCAGCGCACCTGGCCGATGAAGATCTGGCGGCTGTCGGTCTCCAGCGTTTCCCATAGCGTGCACTCAAACGCCACGGGCGCCTCGGCGATGCGCGGCGGCGCCACAGCGCAGGACGGCGCGGCCGTCAACCCCACGGCTTCCAGCTCGCTCTCGTGGGGTGGTAGGCGCTCGCCGCAGCGGTGCATTTGCTCGGCCAGGTCTTCGTCGCACATATGCACCACGAATTCCCCGCTGCGCTGGATGTTGGCGGCCGTGTCTTTCAGGTAACCGTCCTGCAGGCGGTTGATGCTAAGCATGACGATGGGTGGCTCCTCGCCCATCATGTTGAACATGCTGAAGGGCGCGGCATTCACCACGCCGGTAGGCCCCAGGGTGGTGACCAGGGCAATCGGGCGCGGCACGATCAGGCTCGCCATCATCTTGTAGCGCTGGTATTCGGTCAGGGTGGAAAAGTCGATGTTCATGGAACGCCATGGAGTGGTGAAGAGGCAACTGGGCCAACGGCCTCACAAGCCATCAGCAATATGCATACCCGCGCCGAAGCGGGCAGCGGCAAAAACGAGCACACCCCTAGCCTTCTTACGACAAACCAATGCGCCACGAGCAAATGAATCATTAATATCAAATTATTTCAATAAGACGATCTATTTGATATTAAATGTTCCTTTTTATCAAAATGTGCACTTTTTAACGATAAAAATGAAACGAAAAAATTAAAATACACACATCTACCCACACATCCAGGATGCCACGATGACCCAACCGGTCCCCCACCCAAATACCAGCGCGCCAACAGCGCGTGGCACAACCAGCGAGTACCTCTCGTTTCAGCTCGGTACCGTGGAATACGGCATCGACATCCTGAAAGTGCAGGAGATCCGCTCGTACACCCAGCCTACGCACATCGCCAACGCACCCGACGAATTGCTCGGCGTCATCAACCTGCGCGGTGTCATCGTGCCGATCATCGACCTGCGGCTGAAGCTGCATTGCCCCACAGCCGCCTATACGGCGTCCACCGTGGTGATTGTTTTAAGCCTCGTCCACCAAGTCATCGGCGTGGTGGTCGACTCGGTGTCTGACGTGGTGCAACTGGAGCCCACTTGCATCCAGCCGCCGCCCGGTCTGCAGATGGGTACCGACGAAGGTTTCATCACCGGCCTGGCCAATCTGGAAGAACGGATGTTGATCCTGCTGGATACCGAATCCTTTCTGGGCAGCGCCGAACTTAGCCAAAACCTCACCGTTCACTAGTAGCCCGTTATTTCCGAACAATTCAATTCAAAGAGGAATCAAAATGAACTTCAAGAACTTCACCGTCAAAGGCCAACTGGGTTTTGCCTTCGGGCTACTGGCTGCATTGGTATTGGCCATCTCCTGCGCCGCCTTGTTCACATTGAACAACACCAACAACCATTTCACGGAATACAACCATGTCAATGTTGCCCAGTCCCAACTGGTGGCAGATGTGCGTGGAGCGGTCAACCGCCGAGCCATCGCAGCACGCAATCTGGTACTGGTCACCACTCCCGAAGATCTTGCCGCAGAGCAACAAGCTGTGACGCAGGCCCACCAGGACACCCAGGATTCCCTGCTCAAACTGAATAACGCCATCAAACAAAACCCGCAGATCAGCGCCGAAGAACGCCGCCTGGTCGATGAAATCAACCACGTCGAAACCCTGTATGGCCCAGTGGCACTCGACATCGTAAAGCTGGCGCTGGATGGCAAAAAAGAAGAAGCCATTGCCAAGATGAACAAGGAATGCCGCCCCCTGCTGGCAGCCTTGCTTACAGCAGCCAGAAAGTACCAAGAGTTCAGTGTCAAGAGTGGAGCCGAAAGTGTCGCCGTCGCAGGAGCCGACTACAGCCAAGCAAAATTTTTGCTGATAACCGCCAGCCTGGTAGCGATGGCTGCAGCCGTGGCATTGGGTGTTCTCATCACCCGCAACCTGGTGGGCGCCCTGGGTGGTGAACCCGCAGCTGCGGCAGACCTGGCCCGTGCCGTGGCCCAAGGCAACCTGACCATGCCCATCACCGTCAAGCCCGGCGACAGCACCAGCCTGATGGCACAGCTCAAAGCCATGCAGGACAGCCTGGTCAGCGTGGTGTCCAATGTGCGCCAAAGCGCCGATGGCGTCGCTACCGCCAGCGCCGAAATCGCCCAGGGCAATAGCGATCTGTCCAGCCGCACGGAACAACAAGCCAGCGCGCTGGAAGAAACCGCCGCCTCCATGGAAGAACTCTCCAGCACTGTCAAGCAGAATGCCGACAGCGCCCACCAGGCCAACCAATTGGCCGTCAATGCGTCCACTGTTGCCATCCAAGGCGGCGAGGTGGTCAGCCAGGTGGTGGACACAATGAAGGGCATCAACGACAGCTCGAAGAAGATCAGCGACATCATCAGCGTGATCGACGGCATCGCCTTTCAAACGAACATCCTGGCACTGAATGCCGCCGTGGAAGCCGCCCGTGCCGGAGAACAAGGTCGGGGCTTTGCGGTGGTAGCCAGCGAGGTACGCAACCTGGCGCAACGCAGCGCCGCCGCCGCCAAGGAAATCAAGACCCTGATCGACAACAGCGTGACCCAGGTGGAGCAAGGTACCACCCTGGTGGCCAAGGCCGGCACCACGATGACCGAGGTGGTCACCGCCATCCGTCGCGTGACGGACATCATTGGCGAAGTCAGCTCGGCCAGCAGCGAGCAAAGCCAGGGCGTGGCCCAGGTCGGCGAAGCCATCACCCAGATGGACCAGGTCACGCAGCAGAACGCGGCCTTGGTCGAAGAGTCGGCCGCAGCCGCCAACAGCCTGCAGAGCCAGGCCGAGCAATTGCTGCAGTCGGTGGCCGTATTCAATCTGGGTACGCATACAAATACCAACGCCACGCCGACCACGCACCGGCAAGAACAGCGCAGCCCTACACGCACCAACAATGTTGTGCGCCCCACGTTCGCTACCAGCAAGCTTGCAGCCCCCAAGCCCTTCACACAAAAAGCCGCGCTTGCTGCGACCGGCACTGATGGCTGGGGCAGCTTCTAAAAACCCCGGCGGGCGGGTACACGGCCCGCCAACGGCAAACACCGAGGTCCCTGCCGGGTGCTGAATCAGCATCCGGCAGGGACCTCGGTGTTTATGCAGGCTGCAAACGATTTAATTACTATCTATTTCATAGCTACTAGCGCAGGCAATACCTGCGCCAGAGGCATAAAAGCTTATAAGTTCTAGCCCTCAAACTGCGGGTGCAGCTGGCGAATCTTGGTCATGGCCATGCCGGCGGCGGCGGTACGTGTCTCGACCCCCATCTTCACGTAGACGCGCTCCAAGTGCTTCTTCACCGTGGCCGGGCTGCTGCCCAGGATCTCGCCGATGTCGCGGTTGGTCTTGCCCTTGACCACCCAGTACAGCACCTCGGCCTCGCGGCCGGTGAGCTTGAAGCTCAGGCTCATGGCCTCGATGACGGCGGCGTCGGACACCTCACGCATCACGATCAGCCAGTCGCCACCGCCCTCGCTGTCGCCGGTCTGCTGGTGCAGGCGAAAGCTGAGGCGGCGCGCGCCCTTCTCGAAGCTCAGGCGCGGCGGCTCGATCTGCTGTTCTGCCGCCGGTAAATGCAGCTGCAGCCAGTCCACCACTGGCTGCGGGGTCTGCGGCGCGCTGGTGCCAAAGTAGTCCAGCAGCAGATCGCGGGCCAACGCGGTTTGCCACATCAGCTTGCCGTCGCTGGCACGCACGGTGATGCTGGCGTAGCCAAAAGCATCCAGCGCATTGCGGGCCTGGCCGGCCTGGTGCACCTGCTGGCGGGCTTGGCGGGCGCCTTGCAAATGCACATTCATGCGGGCCAGCACCTCCTTGGGTTTGATGGGCTTGGTGACGTAGTCCACACCACCCGCGTCCAGCGCGGCCACCAGGTGCTCGGTCTCGGTCAGGCCGGTCATGAAGATGATGGGGATGTGGGCCGTGGCCGGATTCGCCTTCAGCCGGCGCGCAACCTCAAAGCCGTCCATGCCGGGCATCATCGCGTCCAGCAACACGATGTCGGGCAGGGCCTGGGCGGCACGCTGCAGTGCAGCTTCGCCCCGGGTGGCGACAAGCACGGTATAGCCGGACTCGTCCAGCGCGTCGTGCAGCACGGCCAGGTTGTCGGGCACGTCGTCCACGATCAGCACCACGTCGCTGTTGCGACGGTCCAGCGTGGTGCCCAGCGGGTCAGGCATGGCGGAGGAAATCGGCTTAACGGGCATGGGCGTTGTCGGGTGCCTGGGCCAGCAACTGGCCTATGGCTTCAAACTGGAATTGTTGGGCCAGGGCGCGCACTTCCTGCACCAGGCCCTGGCATGCTGGCTGGGCGGCGTCCAGCGCCGCCAGCTGGTTGAGGATACCGCGGTAAAAGCCGAGTTCGGCCACCTCGCGCAAAGCCTGCAGGCTGGCCGCATCGGGCCAAACCCGCGCCGGCGGCGGCTGGGGCGCAGCGGGCACCGTCGCGGCGGCATCCGTCCACTGCAGGCCCAGGCGTCGCTCCAGCCAGTCCAGCAGCTCGCTGTGGCGTACCGGCTTGGTGATGAAGTCTTCGGGGCGTATGCCCACGTCGTTGTCCAGCCCCTTGTCAAAGGCGTTCGCCGATACGACTGCAACATGCGCCTGGATGTGGCCATCTGCGCGCAGCCGGCGTATGGTTTCCCAGCCGTCGATGCCGGGCATGGCCAGGTCCATCAGCACAGCATCAGGGCCGTAGCCGGCAGCCAGCAGATCCAGCGCGTCGTGGCCGCTGGCGGCGGTGCGCACCTCAAAGCCCAGGGGCTGCAGCAGCTGCACCAGTAGCTCGCGGTCGGGTTCCTCGTTGTCCACCACCAGCAGCTTACGGCGCGCGCCCAGGTAGGCGCGGCGCACACGCGGGACGGCGGGCCGCAAGGCCTTGGCGTCACCTCCGCGAATTTCGGGTAGGAACAGCTTGACGCGGAACACCGCGCCCTGCCCCGGCGTGCTGGTGACCGTCATCTCGCCGCCCATCAGGTCGGTCAGCATCTTGGCGATGGTCAGGCCCAGGCCGGCGCCGGGCGCGCCCGGATTGGCGGGGGCGGACGAGGTGCCGCGCGCAAACGGCTCGAAGATGCGCTCCAGCTCGTCAGCGCTCAGGCCCGGGCCGGTGTCTTCAATGTCGATCACCGCCATCTCCAGCGCATAGCGCACGCGCAGGCGCACATGGCCGCTGGCGGTGAACTTGATGGCATTGCCCAGCAGGTTGATGAGGATCTGGCGCAGCCGCTTCTCGTCGGCGCGCACCTGCTCGGGCAGCACGCCCTGTGGGTCGAAATGAAAAGCCAGGCCCTTGGCGCGCGCCTGGGGTTCGAACATATCGCCCATCTCGTGCAGCAAATCGGCGAACGGCATGGGCTTGGTGGCCAGGGTCAGCTTGCCGGACTCGATGCGCGCAATGTCCAGCGTGCCTTCGATCAGCGACAGCAGATGCTCGCCGCCGCGCCGTATGACGCTGACCGCCTGCTGCCGGTGTGGCGGTACGCTGGCGTCTTCACCCATCAACTGAGCGTAGCCCAGGATGCTGTTGAGCGGGGTGCGCAGCTCGTGGCTGATGGCGCTGATGTAGCGGCTCTTGGCCTGGTTGGCCTGGTCGGCCGCGCGCTTGGCTTGCTCGGCGATCTGCCGGGCCTGCTCGGCCACCAGCTTGGCTTCTTGCAGGGCGCGATCGGTCTGCTGGTGCAGGGCAATTTCGCGCTGCAGCAAATGCGTCTGGCGGTTCGATTCCTCTTGCGCCACTTGGCGGCTTTTGTGCGCCAGCACCAGCCACCAAGACACGATGCCGGCCGTGACGATCAAGGCCATATACGCTTTGACGAAACCGGAACGCAACGCCTGGCTAGGATCAAAATCAAGCTCTGACGCAGATTCCACCAGCGCACGCAGCTCTTGAAAATATAGCAATCCAAACAAGGTGGCCAGCACCGGCACCACCACCAGCATCAGCAAAATGAAGTGTGCCAGGCCGGTGTCCAGGTAAGGCCATATGCGCTGCGGCAGCAGCCAGCGCAGCGCCGCCGCCCACTGGACCGACAGGCTGGCCTGGGGTTTGCACAGATCGCCACAGCGCGCATCCAGCGTGCAGCACAGCGAGCAGATGCTGCCCTGGTAGGCCGGGCAATGGGCCATGTCGGGCGACTCGTATTCACGCTCGCAGATCACGCAGCGCTGCACCTTCAGGCGCTGGTAGCTGCCTGCGTCCACGGGGCCGGCGGCAACGCTAGTCGCAGCGCCGGGCCGCCCCAAGCGCGACGCCACCCCCTCGGGGGGCAGCGCAGCACACGCAGTGGCAAGCCTGGGGGCCACACCGTTCCAATCCGACTGCGGGCCGCGGGCGATGTAATAGCGGCCTTTGGTCCACCACGCCAATATCGGCGACGCCACCAGGGCCGTGCCCAAAGCTATCAGCGCCGAAAACGCATGCGCCAGCGGGCCCAGCAGCCCCATATACGCCACCATGGACAGCATGGAAGCCAGCGCCATCGAACCCACGCCTACGGGATTGATGTCGTACAGATAGGCGCGCTTGAATTCAATGCCCGGCGGCGACAGACCCAGCGGCTTGTTGATGACCAGGTCGGCCACCACGGTCATCATCCAGGCGATGGCCAGGTTGGAGTACAGGCCCAGCACATCGCCCAGGGCCTCGAACACATTCATCTCCATCAGCATGAAGGCGATCAAGGTGTTGAACACCACCCACACCACCCGGCCCGGGTGGCTGTGGGTGATGCGCGAAAAGAAGTTGGACCAGGCCAGCGAGCCCGCATAGGCGTTGGTGACGTTGATCTTCAACTGCGACAGCACTACGAAGGCCGCCGTGACCGCCACCGCCCAGCCGTACTGCGGAAACACGTACTCGTAGGCCGCCAGGTACATCTGGTTCGGGTCCACCGCGCGCTCCGGCGGCACCATATGGGTGATGGCCAGGTAGGCCAGCAGCGCGCCGCCCAGCATCTTCACCATGCCCAGCAGCACCCAGCCCGGCCCGCCGGCCAGCACACCCAGCCACCAGCGCCCCCGGTTGGTGGCGGTCTGCGCCGGCATGAAGCGCAGATAGTCGGCCTGCTCCCCCATTTGGGTAATCAGGGCAATGCCCACCGTGAGGGATGCACCAAATGAGAGCAAATTAAATCCCTCACCCTGGCCAGAAACACCAGCATAGTGCGCGACTGCACCAAAAACGCCCGGCTCGCGCATCCACACGTAGGCAAACGGCACGACCAGCAGCGCCAGCCACAGTGGCTGGGTCCAGACCTGCAGCCGGCTGATGGCCGACACCCCGTGCGTCACCAGCGGTATCACCACCAGCGCGCACACCAGGTAGCCCCAGCGCGGTGGAATGCCCAGGGCCAGCTCCAGCGCATAGGCCATGACGGCCGCCTCCAGCGCGAAGAAGATGAAGGTGAAAGACGCGTAGATCAGCGAGGTCAACGTGGAGCCGATGTAGCCAAAGCCCGCGCCGCGCGTCAGCAGGTCCATGTCCACCCCGAAGCGGGCGGCATAAATGCTAATCGGCAGGCCGGCCATGAAGATGATCAGTGCCGTGGCCAGAATGGCCCAGAAGGCGTTCACAAAGCCGTACTGCACCAGCAGCGTGGCGCCCACCGCCTCCAGCACCAGGAAGGACGCGGCACCAAAAGCCGTGTTGGCCACCCGCCATTCGGACCATTTGCGAAAGCGCTGCGGGGCAAAGCGCAGGGCGTAGTCTTCCAGCGTCTCGCGCGCCACCCAGCTGTTGTAGTCGCGCCGGACCTTCACCACATGCTGTGGCGCGTCGTTCAAAGGTATGTGTTCTGCATCTTGCACCCCCATAGCCTCGCAGTTTCCAGGCCACCGGCCGGCTGTGCAATGCGCCCAATGGCGTACGCCGGGGCACAGGGATTGCTACATACTTGTCTAATAATCCGATGCAACTTTCACACACTGAGCCCTTATGGAACTAACGCCTCGTGTTCGGCCTGCCTTTGGCGGCCGCGCGAGCTAATACTTGAGTGAAACGAAATGGAACTGACACCTCGCGAAAAAGACAAGCTGCTGATCTTCACCGCCGCCCTGCTAGCCGAGCGGCGCAAGGCGCGCGGCCTGAAGCTGAATTACCCCGAAGCGATTGCCTTCATCAGCGCCGCCGTGATGGAAGGCGCCCGTGACGGCAAGAGCGTGGCTCAGCTGATGAGTGAGGGCCGTACCGTGCTGGGCCGTGCCGACGTGATGGACGGCATCGCCGAAATGATCCCCGACATCCAGGTCGAAGCTACCTTCCCCGACGGCACCAAGCTCGTCACCGTGCACCAACCCATTGTTTAACCACCGTTTAACCCACCGGACGCCCACACCATGCGCACGCCCTCTCTACGCACTATTGTTTTGATAGCTTCTGCCGCAGTATCTACGGGCGCAAGCGCCCATTTAGGCACTGATGCCGGGATACACCATGCATTTCTGGACGGTCTGGTGCACCCGCTGACCGGCATGGACCACTTGGCCGCCATGGTCGCCGTGGGCCTGTGGAGTGCCATGACGGCACGCCGCGTCTGGCTGGCGCCCATCGTGTTCGCCGGCATGCTGCTGGTGGGCGCGCTACTAGGCCTGGGCGGGCTAGAGCTGCCGGCGGTGGAGCCGATGATCGCCGCGTCCCTGCTGGTGCTGGGCCTTCTGGTCGCTACGCAAGCCAAGCTGCCGGCTGCGCTGGCGACGGGCCTGGTCGGCGCATTCGCAGTGTTCCACGGCGTGGCGCATGGCACCGAACTGGCCGGCGGCGACAACGGCTGGCTGCCGCTGGTGGGCATGCTGGTGGCTACCGCCGGCTTGCACCTGGCGGGCGTGGGTATCGGCCTGGCGATGCGCGCGCATAGCACCTGGTGGCCGCGCGCCATCGGCTGTCTGGTCACGCTGCTGGGCGGCGCATTTCTGCTGCAACTGGTTTAAGAGGTATTGGCCATGACCCCAGGCGAACTCCTCATAGACGCGGGCGAGCACGCCCTGAACACCGGGCGCCGCACGGTGACCCTGGTGGTCAACAACACGGCCGACCGGCCGATCCAGGTCGGCTCGCACTACCACTTTGCCGAAACCAATGGCGCGCTAGGCTTTGACCGCGCAGCCGCCCAGGGCATGCGGCTGAACATCGCCTCCGGCAGCGCAGTGCGCTTCGAGCCCGGCCAGCAGCGCACGGTGGAGCTGGTCGATTTCGCGGGTGAACGGGTGGTTTACGGCTTTCGCGGCCTAGTGCAAGGAAAACTCTGATGGCAACGATTGGACGCCGCGCCTACGCGGAAATTTTTGGCCCCACCACCGGCGACCGGGTGCGCCTGGCCGACACCGACCTGCTGATCGAGGTCGAGAAAGACTACACCCTGGGCGCCGGCGCCTATGGCGAGGAAGTGAAGTTCGGCGGCGGCAAGACCATCCGCGACGGCATGGCGCAAAGCCAGCGCATGAACAGCGAGGGCGCTGTGGACTGCGTGATGACCAACGCGTTGATCCTCGACCACTGGGGCATCGTCAAGGCCGACATCGGCCTCAAAGGCGGGCGCATCGTCGCCATCGGCAAGGCCGGCAACCCCGATGTGCAACCCGGCGTGGACATCATCATCGGCCCGGGTACCGAGGTCATCAGCTGCGAAGGCAATATCGTCACCGCTGGCGGCATCGACAGCCACATCCACTTCATTTGCCCGCAGCAGATCGAGGAAGCCCTGGCCAGCGGCGTCACCACCATGATGGGCGGCGGCACCGGCCCGGCCACCGGCACCTTTGCCACCACCTGCACGCCCGGCCCCTGGAACATTGAGCGCATGCTGCAGGCGGCGGACGCCTTCCCCATGAACCTGGGCTTTCTGGGCAAGGGCAATGCCAGCCTGCCCAACGCGTTGCACGAGCAGATCAACGCTGGCGTGATCGGCCTGAAGTTGCACGAAGACTGGGGCACTACGCCGGCCGCCATCAGCAACTGCCTGGATGTAGCGGACGCCACCGACACCCAGGTCGCCATCCACTCCGATACGCTGAACGAGAGCGGCTTTGTCGAAAACACCATTGCCGCCACCAAGGGCCGTGGCCTGTGCGCCTTCCACACCGAAGGCGCCGGCGGCGGGCATGCGCCGGACATTCTGCGGGTGGTGGGCGAGGCGAACTTCCTGCCCAGCAGCACCAACCCGACCATGCCCTACACCGTGAACACGCTGGACGAGCATGTGGACATGCTGATGGTCTGCCACCATCTGGATGCCAGCATCCCCGAAGACCTGGCGTTTGCCGAGAGCCGCATCCGCAAGGAAACCATTGCCGCCGAGGACGTGCTGCACGACCTGGGCGCCATCAGCATGATGAGCAGCGACAGCCAGGCCATGGGCCGGGTCGGTGAAGTCATCCTGCGCACCTGGCAGACGGCACACAAGATGAAGCAGCAGCGCGGCAGCCTGCCCGAGGACAACAGCCGCAACGACAACTTCCGCGCCAAGCGCTATGTGGCCAAGTACACCATCAACCCGGCGATTGCCCACGGTATCAGCCACGAAGTCGGCAGCATCGAGGTCGGCAAATGGGCCGACCTGGTGGTGTGGAAGCCGGCCTTCTTCGGCGTGAAACCTGCGCTGATCCTGAAAGGCGGCTTCATCGCCATGGCCGCCATGGGCGACCCGAACGCCAGCATCCCCACGCCGCAGCCGGTGCATTACCGCCCCATGTTCGGCGCGTACGGAAGTGCCCTGGCCCGTGGCTCGCTGACCTTTGTGTCGCAGGCCGGGTTGAACGCCGGCATCCAGGACAGCTTTGGCCTGAAAAAGACCCTGAGCGCAGTGAAGAACATCCGTGGTGTACGCAAGCAGCACATGGTGCACAACAGCTATCTTCCCAAAATGGAAATCGACGCCCAAACTTACAGCGTGCGTGCCGACGGACAATTGCTGACCTGCGAAGCAGCAGTAAGCTTGCCCATGGCACAACGTTACTTCTTGTTTTAATGCTCCAAACCTCCAAACTCATCCCCCAAGGCAAGGGCCTGGCCCCTGCCCTGCTCAAACGCGCCAGCACCGTGGAGCTCGACTGGGACGTGCGGCAGAAAAGCCGCTTCGACGCCACCGATTCGCTGGACCGCAAGCTGGGCGTCTTCTTGCCACGCGGCACTCTGGTACGCGGCGGCGACGTGCTGGTGGCCGAAGATGGCTCGCTAGTGCGGGTACTGGCTGCACCCCAATCCGTGCTGGTCATTACTGCCTGTACCAGCCACGGCTCGCCCTTTGACCTGACACGCGCTGCCTACCACCTGGGCAACCGCCATGTGCCAATTGAACTGCAGCCCGACCACCTGAAGATAGAGCCCGACCACGTGCTGGCCGACATGCTGCGCGCCATGCACCTGGACGTGGTGGAAGCCAACGTGGCCTTCGAGCCCGAAGGCGGCGCCTACGCCTCCGGCGGCCACAGCCATAGTCACGACCACGCGCATGGCCATAGCCACGAACATGCCCCCGCCACGCATAAGCCGGTGAACATCCCCATCGCCGCCGCACCGCATGTGCACGGCCCCGGCTGCGGCCACGACCATGGACATGACCACGGGCACGGCCATTCCCACTAAGCCCATGACCGTGCGCAGAGTCCGCCCGTTAACACCAGCTATCCGCCGCCATCCTGCCAAAGCAATTAGCAACCCAGTCAGCGCAAGGGACTCGGCCAGGCCTGGCCTGTTGCAGCTGATATGGCTGGCATCACCAGCTCTGCCCGTGGGGGGGTTCTCCTACTCAGAAGGGCTGGAAGCGGCCGTAGACCGTGCGGGAGTAGCTACAGAAAGTAGAGCATCTGACTGGTTGGTGGATCAACTGCATGTAAGCCTGGCACGCGGTGACCTGGCAGCCATCGCCAAAGCCATTCCCGCCTGGCGGCGCGGCGCCGTCAAGGATGTCGCCGAACTGAACGCCTGGGTGCTGCAGACCCGCGAAAGCAGCGAATTCCGAGCCCAGGCTGAGCAAATGGGCCGCTCGCTGCTGGACTGGCTGCGCAACCACAACACCGCCAGCCACGAACAGATTGCGGCCTGCGCCCAGATGCAGCCCACCTACCCTATCGCCTATGCCCTGGCCGCCTCCGCCACCCAGGCAACATTGCGCGACTGCCTGCTGGCCTACGCCTTCGGCTGGGCCGAGAACATGACCCAGTCGGCCATCAAATCCGTGCCGCTGGGCCAAAGCGCCGGCCAGCGCATACTGGCGCGCCTGGCAGCCGACATCCCCTCCGCCGTGGACCAGGCCATCCAGCTCCCAGACAGCCAGCGCCAGGCTTTCTCGCCCATGCTGGCCATTCTGAGCAGTCAGCACGAAGTCCAATATTCAAGGCTTTTCAGGTCCTAGCGCTTATTTTGCCTGCGCAAGCAGCTCATTTCTTAATAGCAAAACACCATGTCTTCTCTGCACCATATCGCCAACCGCACCAAAAAACTCCCGCCCCTGCGCGTCGGCATCGGTGGCCCCGTGGGCTCCGGCAAAACCACGTTGCTGGAAATGCTTTGCAAGGCCATGCGCGACAAATACGACCTGGTGGCCATCACCAACGACATCTACACCAAGGAAGACCAGCGCCTGCTGACCGTCAGCGGCGCCCTGCCCGCCGACCGCATCATGGGCGTGGAAACCGGCGGCTGCCCGCACACCGCCATCCGCGAAGACTGCTCCATCAACTTGGAAGCCATCGACCGCATGCTGGTCGAGCACCCGAACGCCGATATCGTGTTTGTGGAAAGCGGTGGAGACAACTTGGCAGCGACCTTCAGCCCCGAGTTGAGCGATCTGACCATCTACGTGATCGACGTGGCCGCCGGCGAGAAAATCCCGCGCAAAGGAGGCCCCGGCATCACCAAGAGCGACCTGTTCGTCATCAATAAAACCGACCTGGCGCCGCACGTGGGCGCCAACCTGGACATCATGGAATCCGACACCCGCCGCATGCGCGGTGCAAAGCCGTTTGTGATGACCAACCTGAAAACCCTGACCGGACTGGCCGAGGTGGTTAGCTTCATTGAGACGAAGGGCATGCTGGCCCAGTAAAATCAAGGGCTTAGCAAGTTTCACCGCGCACAGCGGTGCCACCCACATGACCTATAGCGTCAAAGAGATTTTCTACACCCTGCAAGGCGAAGGCGCCCAGGCAGGTAGCCCCGCCGTGTTCTGCCGCTTTGCGGGTTGCAACCTGTGGACCGGCCGCGAAAGCGACCGCGCCACCGCGATCTGCCGTTTTTGCGATACCGACTTTGTGGGCACCGACGGCACGCTGGGTGGTAAATACACCTCCGCCGATGACTTGGCCGATCTCATCGAGGCCCAGTGGCCCGCTGGCGAAACCCAGAACCGCCTGACCGTTTTAACCGGTGGTGAGCCGTTGCTACAGGTAGATACAGAACTGGTCGCAGCACTGCATACCCGAGGCTTTCGCATCGCCGTGGAATCCAACGGCACCGTACGCGCACCCGAAGGCATAGATTGGCTTTGCATCAGCCCCAAAGCCGGTGCGCCATGGATACAACAGCAAGGGCAGGAACTCAAGGTGGTATGGCCTCAACCCGGCCTGGATCTAGACACGCTGGCCCGCACCGGCCAATTCGCGCATCGCTTCCTGCAGCCCATGGACGGCCCGGAACAGTTGGCCAATATGGGCCTGTGCATAGACACCTGCATGCGCCAGCCCACCTGGCGCCTGAGCATCCAGACCCACAAAATCAGCGGCATCCGCTGATCCCCCATTTTTGTTTGCGAGTATTCCCATGCAGCTGACCATCAGCCAACGCTTCTATTTCGACGCCGCCCACACACTTCAACGCGAAATTGAAACAGCAGGTAGTCGCCGCATCCATGGCCACACCTACCATGCAGAGGTCAGCGTGACTGGGCCGCGCGATCCGGTGAATGGAATGGTGTTGGACTTGGGATTTTTGCGTCAGCGGCTAGAAGGCGTGCGGGAGCAACTGGACCACCATTTTCTGGACGAAGTCCCTGACCTCGGCACCCCAACTCTGGAGAACTTGTGCATGTTTATTGCTGCACAGTTGGCAGACATCCATCCACGCGTCAATAGGGTTCGGGTTTGGCGCGATGCAATCGGCGACGCATGCGTGCTGGATGTCCCATAAATAGGGTACGTTTTGTAACAGTGGGGTAAATACCAAGGTTAGAATCATGGGCTTGGAAGCGTGGCAGAGTGGTCGATTGCACCGGTCTTGAAAACCGGCGATGGGAAACTATCCGTGAGTTCGAATCTCACCGCTTCCGCCAAATTGGCAGATTGGCAGATTGGCAGATTGGCAGATTGGCAGATTGGCAGATTCATAGTTAACGATTAAGGGCCATGTCGTTTTGACCCATTCCTTTCGTCTTTGACTGCAAGAAGTTTAGCTGCGTTGCACGCCAGTCAAACTTACTTAGTTCGTACATATCCCCCTCGCGCTTAACCACGCCTGTACACATCAGGTTCTATGCACCATAGAGCCCACTCCAAAGAATTTCAAAGAATGAGTCCATATACGCCAAATATCGATCCCATAAAGCCTCGTTTTTTTATCGACACACGCGGCTTTTTACTTTTCATGGCAATGGCGTTTCAAGCATGAACCCACATGCAGCCGATCCAACTTCCCCTTTAGCCTTAGTCCGCAGTCTTTCACGCAACCGCCAGCTCATTGTGCAGATGACCAAACGGGAAGTAGTCGGCCGATACAAGGGGTCGGTAATGGGCATGGCTTGGTCATTCTTCAACCCTATATTTATGCTGGTGATTTACACCTTTGTCTTCTCGGAGATTTTTAAATCCCGTTGGGGTGGTGTTGAGGGGGACAACAGCAAGACCCAATTCGCCGTGGTGTTATTTGTCGGCATCATTGTACTGAACCTATTCAGCGAAGTAATTAATCGTGCACCCTATTTAATTGTAGGCAATGCCAATTATGTAAAAAAGGTGGTTTTTCCCATAGAAATATTACCCATTATTTCCATCAGTGCCGCGCTTTTTCACACCCTAATAAACCTCTGCGTACTACTAATAGCCTTTGTTATTTTTAATGGTTACTTGCACTGGACTGCAGTATTTATTCCTTTAATACTGTTACCACTCGCGATTCTCGCTACGGGATTCGCCTGGATTCTTGCATCCTTAGGTGTATTTTTGCGCGATGTTGGGCAAACTATTGGCATCCTCACTACCGTACTGATGTTCCTTTCACCCGTGTTTTTCCCAATAACTGCAGTACCAGAGCGATTTCGTCAGTTCATCATGGCCAATCCACTGACCTTCATTATCGAACAAGCCCGCGAAGTGCTGATTTGGGGGCACACACCGAGCTGGATTGGATTAAGTTTTTATACCATCGCCGCTTCTGTCTTTGCTTGGGCAGGCTACTCTTGGTTTCAAAAAACCAGAAAGGGATTTGCTGATGTCCTTTAACGACACTACACATTCGACTGGTTCTAGCAATATCATTTGGCACCATGCCACAGTTACTCGAACACGCCGTGAGACGCAAAACGACCATCGCGGCGCTATCGTCTGGTTAACCGGATTGTCCGGTTCAGGAAAATCGACGCTGGCGCACGCTGTCGAAGAAGGGCTGCACCAAATTGGCTGTCGCACTTTTGTTATGGATGGGGACAACGTGCGCCATGGTCTTTGTAGCGACTTAGGATTTTCCGATCAAGATCGTAGAGAAAACATCCGACGCATCGGGGAAGTAGCAAAACTTTTCATGGAGGCCGGGGTAATAGTACTAACCGCATTTATCTCACCCTACCGTGCGGACCGTGAATATGCACGCAGTATGGTGGAATCCGGAGACTTCATGGAGATCTATTGCGACACCCCCCTTGATGTTTGCGAAATGCGGGATGTAAAAGGACTTTACGTAAAGGCTCGTGCCGGCGAAATTGCGGAATTTACCGGTATATCGTCACCCTATGAAAAGCCAATAAATCCCGAGCTTGTTGTGAATACTGGAACAATATCTTTAGATGCCTGTGTGCTGCAAGTTATTACCGAAATAAAAAACAGAGGCATTTTTCCACTGCACCCACCACCAGCGGTAGGACAAAAAAACAAGAAACCTCCCAAGAAAGCGGCTCACAGCCATGAATGATATCGCCATTCGTGCACACAATCTAAGTAAGTGCTTCCAGATCTACGACTCTCCACACGACCGACTCAAGCAGTTCATCATGCCTCGCTTTCAAGGCATAGCAGGAAGAATACCCAAACAATACTTCCGGGAGTTTTGGGCACTACGAGATGTTTCTCTCGAAATCAAAAAGGGGGAAACTGTCGGCATCATAGGCCGTAATGGCTCCGGCAAATCCACCCTACTGCAAATCATCTGCGGCACGCTTAATCCGTCCAGCGGTAGTGTGGAAACCCGTGGTCGTATCGCAGCCTTACTGGAACTTGGCTCTGGATTCAATCCCGAATTTACCGGGCGCGACAACGCGTACATGAACGCGGCTGTGCTCGGTTTAAACAGGGCTGAAGTGGACGCCCGCTTTGATGACATTGCATCCTTCGCGGATATCGGCCAGTTCATCGACCAGCCTGTCAAAGCATATTCCAGCGGTATGGTGGTCCGACTAGCATTCGCTGTAGCGATTAATGTTGACCCTGAAATCTTGATTGTCGATGAAGCGCTCTCCGTCGGCGATGAACTCTTTCAACGTAAGTGCTTTTCACGCATCGAAGCGATCAAAAACAAGGGAGCAACAATTCTTTTTGTATCCCACTCCGGCGGCACTATTGTGGAGTTATGCGACCGTGCAGTACTCATGGACTCTGGTGAAAAGCTAGCGGCAGGAATACCCAAACAAATCGTGGGCCGCTATCAAAAGTTACTTTATGCTCCAACGGACAAACGTGAAACTATGCGGGAGCAGATTCGTCGGGCAGACGAGTCTATTATGACGTCAGTTCATATCGTTGAACAAGCCAGTCTCAAGACGCAATTCCAAGAGCCACAAGAAAATTTTGACCCTTATCTCAAACCCAGTAGCACCATTGAGTACGAATCCCATGGCGCCTATATCAATTCCCCCATCATTTTAACGCTATCAGGTGAACAGGTTAACAACCTGATTCGAGGGAAGACATATCGTTATGTCTATACCGTTCAATTCATCAAGAGTGCCAACAATATCCGGTTTGGCATGCTTATTAAAACAACATCGGGCATTGAACTTGGTGGTGGTTCTTCTGCGAATTCACCGCGTGAAAGCCTCGCCAGCGTTGAAGCGGGATCCAGCTATCGCATTGAATTTCGCTTTCACTGCACACTGAATACGGGCGTCTATTTCTTAAATGCTGGCGTCAGTGGAGATGTAAATGGCACTGAAACCTACTTACACCGATTGATTGATATCGCCATGTTCCGAGTTCAGCCTAACACGGGAAGCCTCACAACTGGTATTGTTGATTTTGGTTGCTACCCGGAAATTAAGTTGCAACAAGTTCACGTTTGAATAATAGATAATTTATGGAAACAAATAACAAGAAGCTGATTGTCGTACTGGGAATGCACCGAAGTGGGACCAGTGCCATTACGCGCGGACTGCAGGTTATGGGTGTGAATCTTGGCGACAACATGTTGCCGCCAGTTGCAGGTGACAATGCAAAAGGGTATTGGGAAGACATTGACATTAATGCACTCAACATTGAAATGTTGTACGCAATTGATAGCGAATGGTTTCACCTATCAGCAATCGATTACATTGATGTAGAAATATTACGAAAAAAGGGATTTTTTCTTCGAGCAATTGATATTCTTCGAAAGAAAATTGACGCGCACTCTTCTTTTGGATTCAAAGATCCACGCGTAGCAAAATTACTACCATTTTGGTCAGAAGTATTCAAGCATTGCCAATTCGAAGTGAGTTATGTAATAGCATTACGTAATCCACTTAGTGTGGTTAAATCCCTGACCAAACGAGGTGATCTTGAATCCACTCAAGGCTATCTGCTATGGCTAGAACATGTCATTTCAAGCTTCAAGGGCAGCGCCAAACATAATCGAATAATTGTTGATTATGATCATTTGATGCAATCACCAGACATCGAAGTTACGCGAGTTGCAAAATGCATTGGTCTTGAAATAAATTCCACAGAACTAAAAAATTATAAAACAGAATTTCTAGATGAAGAGTTGCATCACAATATTTATCATTTAAATGATCTATTGCAAGACAATACCTGTCCTCATATTGTACAAGAGATCTACAGCGCCTTACTAGACGCGGCATCCGAGAAAATAAATCTCGAAGATTCAGAGTTTCAGAAAAAAATAATATATTGGATAAATGAATTTGAACGCCTAAAGTCACCTTTATTACTTGTAGATAGACTCTTCGCGCAGAAAAAAAATGCGCAACAGGCAGTAGCTGAACGAGATGCACAGATTGCCGACCTAAACCAAGCAGTAGCTGAACGAGATGCACAGATTGCCGACCTAAACCAAGCAGTAGCCGAACGAGATGCACAGATTGCCGACCTGAACCAATCAGTAGCCGAACGTGATGGACAGATTTCCGACTTGAACCAAGCAGTAACCGAATATGATGGACAGATCGTCAACTTGAACCATACTGTGGCTGAACGCGATAGGCATATCTTAGCCCTCTATAACTCAAGCAGTTGGCGAATTGCCGCGCCAATACGTTTAATCACGCATCAAATAAAACGCATCACCCATGTTGCGAAATTGACTGCCCCAGCAATAAAGCACGGTGGCGGTCTGAAAAATACCGCGAAAAAAGCACTACAGTTATACCGCCACGATGGATTTTCAGGTGTGAAACGCGGCTTGCGCAAGGTTGCAGTGACAACGCAAACCGTACCAACAGAAGGTTCCGATATTTTTGATCGAAATGATTACACCGAGTGGATAAATAGATTTGACAGATTAAATGAAGAATCTCGAATTATTTTTCGCAAGAAAATTGAGGAATTCCCCCAAAATCCTCTTATTTCCGTGGTAATACCGACATATAACTCAAAAACCACATGGTTAATTGAAGCCATTGAGTCAGTGCGCAATCAAATTTATCCTCACTGGGAACTTTGCATTGCCGATGACTCGTCTACCGACAAAGCTATCAAACCACTTCTTGAGCGTTACGCTCAAGAAGATACACGTATCAAATTGGCTTTCCGAAAAGATAATGGACATATTTCTGCCGCCTCCAATACAGCCCTTGCATTAGCTTCGGGTGAATGGGTTGCGCTATTAGATCACGATGATTTATTGGCAGAAAATGCACTATTTTTTGTAGCAGATGCCATTATTAAAAACACCGATGCAGCACTGATATATTCAGACGAAGACAAAATAACCGAAAAAAACCAGCGCTACTCTCCATATTTCAAGTGTGAATTCAATTATGAATTATTTTTAGCACAAAACATGATTTGCCACCTAGGCGTATACAAACGAAGTTTAATAAATAAATTAGGTGGATTTCGCGTAGGGTTCGAAGGTGCACAAGATTACGATTTGGCACTTCGTGTAATTGAAAATATAAAAACCAGCCAGATCGTACATATACCACGAATCTTATATCACTGGCGAGCTATAGCAGGCAGCACAGCACTTGCTTCCAACCAAAAAAATTATGCAGCGCAAGCTGGTCAGAAAGCAATACGAGAACATCTAGCACGGATTGGAAAAATCGCAACTGTGACATCTGCGCCAGAGGCCCCGGCCTTGAATCGCGTGCGCTTTTCTGTACCCAATCCAGCTCCATTGGTCAGCATCATTATACCGACCAGAGATCACGCCAATTTAGTTTCCATGTGTGTTGAATCCATTTTAAATAAAACAACATATAAAAACTATGAAATAATCATTATGGACAATGGAAGCATTGAACCCCAAACTCTTCATCTTTTTGACACCCTAAAGAAGAAGGGTATTCGAATAGAGCAGGATAGCTCACCGTTTAATTTTTCATCGCTCAATAACCATGGTGCAAAAATTGCCAAAGGTAATATTTTATGCCTTATGAACAATGATATTGAAGTTATAACTCCTGATTGGCTGGAAGAAATGGCTTCATTTGCCAGCCAACCTGAAGTTGGCTGTGTTGGTGCTCGACTATGGTATCCAGACGGACGCTTGCAGCATGGGGGGGTTATATTAGGTATAGGTGGTGTTGCAGGTCATTCACACAAATATGCGCAAAAAGGATTCCCTGGATATTTTGGACGAGCAGTACTGCACCAAAGTTTTAGTGCGGTGACTGCCGCGTGCTTGGCTGTTCGTCGTTCAGTTTTTGAGCAGGTAGACGGTCTAAATGAGTCCTTGGCAGTTGCGTTCAATGATGTTGATTTTTGCTTGCGTGTGCGTGAGGCTGGCTTCCGAAATGTTTGGACGCCCTATGCTGAAATGGTGCACCACGAGTCTGTATCGCGAGGTCACGAAAACACTCCAGAGAAGCAGTTACGTTTTTCTAATGAAGTCCAAAAGATGCATGAGCGCTGGGGCATGCAACTTACAGTCGACCCTGCCTATAGCACCAACTTGACAATTGACTCTGAAGATTTCAGCTTAGCTTGGCCTCCACGGGCATTTCAATATACTGAGACGAGAACTTAATCATTATGAGTTCCAAAATTGAATTACCCACATCAAACACGAATCGAATAATTGCCGTTGATTTAGATGGAACCCTCATTCGAACAGACATGCTTATTGAAAGCATTTTTTTACTGTTGCGGACATTACCACATAAGTTTTTCGAATCTATATTATGGCTAATAAAGGGAAAGGCATATTTTAAAAATAAGGTAGCAGACAATGTGGCTCCCTCCGCAGCCACTCTGCCTTACAACGCAAACTTGTTGTCCTGGCTAAGTGAACAAAAAGCATTAGGAGCATCCCTGATTCTTGCAACAGCGTCCGACTCGCGTCTGGCCCATGCAATTTCTGACCATCTGCAAATATTCGACAAATTTATTGGCACGAAAGATACCAATCTTGCAGCCGAGAACAAACGTGACGTACTGGTCGAACATTACGGGCGAAATGGCTTTGAATATGTAGGAAACTCAAAAGCAGATATTTCTGTATGGGAGGTTGCAAGTGTCGTACATGTCGTAAATCCGGAGCGGGGGGTACTGGCCAAGGCTGTGGCGATGGGACGTATTGGCAAAATATTTGATGATCACCCAGGCTACTTTAGTGTGCTACGCAAGGCACTTCGCCTGCATCAATGGGCAAAAAACCTGCTGGTATTCGTACCTTTACTAGCCGCTCACAAAATTACAGACTTCAATTTGCTCATGAACGCCCTACTGGCGTTTATGTGCTTTGGGGCATGCGCTTCTAGCGTATATCTGCTGAACGACATGCTTGACCTGCAAGATGATCGGCAGCATCGCACCAAACGCAACCGTCCTCTAGCCGCAGGGACTTTTCCGGTATTCCATGCAATCCTGTGGATTCCCGGTCTCCTAGTGTCCTCGTTTGGTGCGGCGCTGTTATGGCTACCTGTGCAGTTCTCGGTGGTGCTGCTCGCTTATTACGCTCTGACATTGGCCTATTCACTTTCGCTCAAACGTATAGTCATGTTCGATGTGGTTGCACTGGCAATGTTATATACCGTGCGGGTGGTAGCGGGTGCAGCTGCCACTGCGTTAGCGACGACATTCTGGATTCTTGCTTTTTGTATGTTCATTTTTCTCAGCCTCGCGTTTGTCAAACGCTATACAGAGCTGTATGACGCACGAGAAAAAGGCCATCAAAAAAAAGCGCCGGGTCGTGGCTATGTGGCCTCAGACTTCGAACTTCTCGCCTCACTAGGCGGTTCCGCAGGATATTTATCCGTCCTGGTTTTGGCCCTGTATATCAACGACACATTGGCGCAAGCGTTGTACAAGCATCCGCAGTGGCTGTGGGCAGCCTGCCCATTGCTTCTTTTCTGGCTAAGTCGCGTCTGGATCATTGCTCACCGTGGAGAAATGCATGATGACCCCATCGTGTTTGCGCTACGCGATCACACGAGCCGGTGGGTTGGTATTTGCTTTTTTGGGATTTTTGCCTTGGCGTCATTTTGATGCCTATGCTTGAATCTTGGGGGCGCTACCCTCACCACCCGCAAACTCCGCACACCATAACCTGGCCGACAGAGGTGGCTGCTGCCGTAGCCCAAGTTAACAGCTTAGGCCACGGTGCAACACTGGCTTTTGGACGTGGCCGCAGCTATGGTGACTCATGCCTAGCCCAGGCTGACCACGTCATCGCGTTGGCCAGTATGGACCGCATCATTAGCGCAAACTGGCAGACCGGACTCGTTGTGGCGCAGGCTGGTCTCAGCCTGGACACCCTCATTCAGCTCGCATTGCCGCATGGTTGGTTTGTGCCGGTAACACCAGGTACAAAATTTGTAACCTTAGGCGGCGCCATAGCCAATGATGTGCATGGTAAAAACCATCACATTGCAGGCACTTTCGGCCGGCATGTGCGCAAAATTGTGCTCTACAGGTCTGACCAAGGGGTAGTTGAATGCACCCCACTACAAAATGCTGAACTCTTTAACGCCACCGTGGGCGGGCTGGGCCTGACCGGCATTATTCTGTCCGTTGAACTGCAGTTGCGTACCGTGTCTTCAAGCGACTTGACCCAAACCAGCATCAAGTTCGAGAATCTTGAAGAGTTTTTTGCATTGTCGACACAGCACGATTCCAGCAACGAATACACCGTGGCATGGATCGATTGCCTAGCAACTGGAAAAAACATCGGCCGCGGACACTATATTGCAGGTAACCATGCTACGACTGGGCTACTTGAGGCCGCGGCCCGCAGCACAAGGCGTATGCCGTTTAATCCACCCTTTTCATTGGTCAATACAGCTAGCTTGAAGCTATTCAACAGCTTGTACTACCAGCGACAACAACGCAAAAAAGTACAAACACGCGTTAATTACAACCCCTTCTTTTACCCGCTAGACCAATTACTGGAATGGAACCGAATCTACGGTAAAGCCGGATTTCAGCAATACCAGTGCGTTGTGCCCAAACAGGATGGTCAACGGGTTATTGGCGCAATTCTTGAAGAAACTGCCCGAAACGGGGCCGGATCGTTCCTTGCTGTACTCAAGCAGTGCGGCGACATCCTGTCGCCAGGCCTGTTGTCCTTCCCAAAATATGGCGTCTCGCTGGCGCTAGATTTTGCCCAACGCGACAACGTTAACGCCCGTCTCTTTGCACGGCTAGACGCGCTGGTCCACGAGGCTGGTGGCCGCCTTTATCCAGCGAAGGACGCACATATGAGTGCTCACCATTTCCAACAAGCCTATCCCGCTTGGTCAACCGTAGAAGCATTGCGCGACCCGGCCTTAATGTCGCGTTTCTGGCATCGCGTTACCCGTTAATTAGCTTTCTATTTATGACTAAAAAAAATATTCTCATTATCGGCGCAACCTCTGGTATTGCAGAGGCGGTAGCCAGGCGTTATGCAAGCCAAGCTTGCAACTTTGTACTGGTGGCGCGCAACCAGGAAAAACTGGACACCATCGCATCCGATCTGACTGCCCGCGGAGGCGCCGCAGTGCGTACATACGTCTGGGAAGCAAGCGACGCCGCGGCCCTGCCCGCGTTAGCCAATTTCGCGTGGGATGCATTTGGAAGCATTGATCTCGCCCTGGTAGCGCACGGCACCTTGCCGGACCAAACCCGCGCCCAAGGCGACTTGGCTTATGCCATTGAGCAATTCCGCACAAACGGTGAGAGCGCCATAGCCTGCATGCTGGCTATTAGCGGCAAATTTGAGGCTCAAGGCAATGGTGTTCTTGCGGTAATCGGCTCTGTAGCCGGTGACCGAGGTCGCGGCAGCAATTATGTGTATGGCGCAGCTAAGGCTGCCGTGGATGCATTTGCGTCAGGCTTGCGTGCCCAACTATACAAAAAGGGCGTACACGTATTAACCATCAAACCCGGGTTTGTAGCCACGCCTATGACGGCCGAACTCAACCTGCCAGCACGTTTGACGGTTAGTGCGGATCGTGTGGCTGCAGATATTCAGAATGCGGTTGAGAAAAAAAATGGCACCCTATATACGCCATGGTTTTGGAAATTTATTATGTATGCCATCAAAAATATACCTCTACCCATATTTAAACGGCTCAGTTTATAAAACAATCATGACTCAAAAAAATTAGCCCACACCAAATACAAGTCTGATTCAACAAAAAAAGCCCCTTATAATATAAACTTATCTTAAAAATTTAATTCAATCGACATAAACACCGACTCACATACGTGCTTATCTTCTCAGTGGTCCACATCACATCCAAATGAATAAAACCATCAAAATCAACTGTACGCCACACCAATACTCGGTTACAGAACCATCGCACTGAACACGCAACAGTTGACAGAATTGGCTTGAGGTCTGCACTAGCACTGGAGTTCAACAGCTCCCCCCAACTGCCACTTTAGGTTTATTTTTGAGAATAAAAAAAACTGCATTTCAAATCCTCTCAATCATCAAAATTAATCGCATGAAACAACCAAACAATTTTCCAATTATTTTCAAAAAATTGATTTGGAGTGTCGCTTGCATCTTGCTTCTAATTGGCGTGATTGTTTCGTATGTTCCATTTTATCCCCAGTTCCCATCCAACGACTTAGATCCGTCATGGGCGCTAGGAATGAGTCACGCGGTCGAAAATGGCATAGGCATAGGTAGAAAAATTGCATTTACATTTGGACCACTTTCAAACCTTTATACCTCAATTTATTCCGGCACATATGATTTCGTATACCTACAGTTATCCATATACATATCATTATCCTTATTCATAGGAGTATACGCAATACTTCACAATGAAAAAAAATATATTACCATGCTTTTTATTGCCGCAATAACTCTCGCATTCGGCTATAGAAAAGATGCCTTTTTTATGTTAATCCCCCTTCTTTCTACGACCACCTTATTCACGGGATTATCAGAAAACACCGTGAAGCCTCGCAAAAAAATTTTTTTATTCCTATTCATTCTGCCGTCACTTGGTTTATTACCGCTCATTAAATTGAGTTTTTCAGCTATTTGCGGATTTTGCATTATTCTAAATTTCCTTTTTCTTATTCACGCACGGAAATATTGGATTTCTTTTTTTTCAATACTAATTCCAATTACATCCTGCCTGGTTATTTGGGTTACTTTTGGACAGCCGCTATCAGATTTCCATCTTTATCTGGAAAATGCTCTCCCAATCATATCGGGATATACCGAGGCCATGGCAATCGATGGAAAATTACGCTTGGTATATTTATTTATTTCCGGCGCCATCATTTTAATATTAGCATTTTTCGATGCACGCCGCGTAAGAAAAATTCCAGCACTAGCAACAACCTGCCTATGCGCTGTTTATTTATTCCTTGCATTTAAAGCAGGCTTCATTCGGGATGATAGTCATGCTGCATTAAGCGGCCTAGCGTTAATAATGATTGCATTAATATTATGGCCCTTTATGCAGCCGTCTCTACGCAGTTTCTTCGGGGTTCTTGTTGCAATCGTTGCAGGCCTTATCGTGCTTGCCGCAAATGCCGTAACCAATCCACATCAGGTCGCGAATCAGACGTTAGACAGAATTAAAAAGGCGATCGAAGGTATAGAATATAGAATTACTTCTCCGCAGAAATTCAATCAAGAATTTCTTGCTAGAATGCAAAATATCGCCACCCAAACCGGGCTTCCACTGTTAAATGGAACAACGGATATCTATTCCTACGCTCAAGCTGCCCTACTTGCCTCGGGCTCTAAGTGGAACCCCCGTCCGGTATTTCAGAGCTACTCCGCATATACACCATCATTGCTTAAATTAAATTCCGACCATTTAATCGGCGAGCATGCTCCTGATAATTTAATATTTACTGTTCAGCCGATTGATGGACGACTCCCCACGCTTGAGGATGGATTAAGTTGGCCATCCATTTTAAGCATGTATGATCCGATCACCATGGTGGGCGACAATATTATTTTGCGTCGAAATGAATTCGAAAAATCAAAACTTATTAATTTAGGAGGTATGACTTCTCGTTTTGATGAGGCTTTTGCCATTCCTGAATTTGATGGGCAAGTTTATATGACAATGTCATTGATGCAGAACTTCTTCGGCAAGGCAAAATCATTGCTATTTAAACCATCCAAATTAACTATCAAAGTTAAATTTCTAAATGGCCAAGTTAATGAATATAGAATTGTTTCCGGAATGACTCAGACACAATTCCTTATTTCTCCAGTTGTGGAAAGCGGTCGTGAATTCATGACCCTTTATGCTGGAACGGATTTTTTAAACGGAAAACGTGTTGCCAGCGTAGAATTGCATGAGAAAAATGGAATTAAATTAGAATGGCAACGGGAATTCAGTGTCAAATTCTACGGATTGAAGGTGCCTCAAAGGAATCGGGCCTTTGAAATGCTTGAAATAACTAAACCTTCAAAAATAAATGCACCGGCGCTCGGGCAATGTGTAGGCTCGATTGACACGATAAATGGAGCGCTTGCCAAACCAGGAACCACTAATGTCAAAAATTATCTCTCCATTAAAGGATGGAATACTACAAGCACTGATCGTTTTCCAGAGGATGTGGAAACAGTTATTCTTTTAACATCTGGATCTGACGTCTTTGAGGCAAGGACTTTAGTTAACAATCGACCAGATGTAGCCACCCACTTCAACGCTTCATCCATGGAGCGCTCTGGATACAGTGCCATTGTTGATGTCGGAGGGCTATCCGGCCCTTACAAGCTGGGATTAGGATTAAAAAAGCATGGAAATATTATTCGTTGCCCTCAATTTAAAAATGACATTGAAATTCAATAAGTTATCAACTCAAAAAGACTAAATTACATTCAATTTGATAAATAATAAAATTCACCCCAAATCACCCACAGCAATTCCATTAGCATATAAATACCACCCCCAATGATCTCTAATTTATTTTACAAAAAATATTAAATGAGCATCAAAATAATACTGCCTGGCGGCGCTGGCTTGGTTGGTCAAAATCTTGTTGCTCGGCTCCGAGCAAAAGGATGTACCAATATCGTCGTTATCGATAAGCACAAAACAAACATTGAAATTCTGAAAAAAATTCAGCCCGGTCTTACTGTTGAATTAGCCGATCTTTCAAGGCCTGGCGCATGGCAACGCCATTTTGAAGGAGCAGATGTGGTGGTTATGCTGCAAGCCCAGATTGGTGGTTTAGATTACCAAGATTTTGTTGACAATAACATTACCGCGACAAAATTGATTCTGGATGAAATCAAGAAATACAAAGTGCCACGTTTGGTACACATCAGCTCTTCAGTGGTGGAATCCGTAGCTGATGACTTTTATACCGATACAAAAAAGAAACAAGAGAAGATGGTACTGAGTAGCGGCATTACATGCCCCATCTTGCGACCGACTCTGATGTTTGGTTGGTTTGATCGCAAGCACCTGGGTTGGCTCTCTCGATTTATGGCGAAAGTTCCAGTTTTCCCTATTCCTGGTGACGGCCGCTTTATGCGCCAGCCGCTGTATGTTGGCGATTTTTGTAATGTGATTATCAGCTGCATTGAAAATGATGCCCGCAACGGTATTTACAATATTACGGGGCATGAGCGGGTAGATTACATTGATATTATTCGAGAGATAAAAATCGCAACAAAAGCCAAGACACGTGTGCTCAAGATTCCATATGGAATTTTCTATGTACTTCTGTGGACTTGGGCATTGTTTGACAAGAATCCCCCCTTCACTACGCAGCAACTACAGGCCTTAGTGGCCAAGGATGAATTTGAAGTCATCGATTGGCCAGGAATTTTTGGCGTGCGGTCCACTCCTTTTTCTGAAGCGATTTATGAAACATTCAACGATCCGGTTTACGGCCAGGTAGCATTGGATTTCTAAGATGACAAAAACACAACAACGCATCGCGGTACTTGGCGCGGGACCTATGGGCTTGGCAGTAGCCTACCAGTTGGCATTGGATGGTCACCATCCCATCGTATTTGAAGCGGATAATCGCGTGGGTGGAATGACGGCTACTTTTGATTTTAGTGGGTTATCAATTGAACGGTATTACCATTTTCATTGCATATCCGACTCTGCATTCTTGAAAATTCTCGACGAACTGAATCTGTCATCCAAAATGCGCTGGGTCGCCACAAAGATGGGCTATTGGTACCAAAACAGATTACAGCCCTGGGGTAACCCCATGGCTTTATTGACGTTTAAAGGGCTTAGTTTTTCCGCCAAATTCCGCTATGGCTTGCATGCCTTTCTTTCGACCAAACGCACCAACTGGCAACCGCTTGACAACGTAGAGGCTACCGGCTGGATCAAACGTTGGGTGGGCGCCGAAGCGTACGAAGTGCTATGGCGGCGGCTCTTTGACTACAAGTTTTACGACTACACATCGAATCTTTCTGCCGCATGGATATGGAGCCGCATTCGCCGGATTGGCCGCTCGCGGTACAGCCTGTTCAAGGAGAAGCTGGGATACTTGGAAGGTGGTTCGCAGACACTGCTGGACGGGCTAAAAACTGCCATTGAAGCAAATGGTGGGGAGATTCGTCTGTCGACACCGGCATCCAAAGTCGCAATTGAAGATGGACGGGTAACAGGTGTACAAACGGCGGTTGGCTTTGAAGCCTTCGACAAAGTGATCAGCACCGTTCCGCTGCCTTATGTGTCGCGGTTGATGCCTGATTTGCCCGCCAAGATTCTGGAACAATTTTCCACACTTAAAAATATTGCAGTTGTTTGCGTTATCGCCAAATTGCGTAAACCTTTAACCGAAAATTTCTGGTTAAATATTAACGACCCAGATATGGATATTCCTGGTCTCGTTGAATATAGCAATTTACGCCCCTTAGACCCGCACGTGCTGTATGTGCCTTTTTACATGCCCGGCGAGCATTCAAAATACCAGGATTCTGACGAGGTGTTTTTGGAGAAAGTACGCCGTTATTGCATGAAGATCAATCCACAACTCGTGGAGTCTGACTTTATTGATATACGGGCGAGTCGGTACCGGTACGCGCAGCCTATTTGTGATCCGGGTTACCTGGACAGATTGCCACCTGCGGCGCTTCCCATCAAAGGGCTATGGGTTGCAGATACCTCCTACTATTATCCCGAAGACCGTGGCATTTCAGAGAGCATCGGGTTTGGTCGCAACTTGGCCACGTCAGCAGCCGCAACCGAGATAACGGCGTGACCCCCCAGTTTGTTCGCTTCGTATTGGCGGGGGGCATTGCCGCTGCTGCCAATTTGGGCTCACGGCTAGTGTTTAGCTATTGGCTTGAATATGGCGTTGCCATTGTTTTGGCCTATTTGGTTGGCATGACAGTGGCATTTATTTTGATGCGGCAGCATGTTTTCACCACGAGCAGAGGCGCTTTAGGGCCCCAACTTGCCAAGTTTGCGGTAGTCAATGTACTGGCTGTGTTGCAGACACTCGCCATTAGCTTGCTTCTTGCGCGCTGGGTCTTACCTGGTATGGGTATCAACAGCCACGTAGAAGCTATTGCGCACTTGGCAGGTGTGTTGGTACCGGTGGTTACCAGCTATTTTGGACATCGCATGTTGACATTTAAATGAACGAGACGGCCATAGCCGCTGCATGGTCGCAGCGGTTGATTTATCCGAAATTTGTTCGCTGGCTCGTGGTTTTCATCCTCGGCGGCTGCTCTCTGTACCTGTGTGGCATAGTATGGAGCGGGTGGGCACTGGTGATACATGCCTTCACCCAACTTGGAGCTATTAGCTTAATAGCGGGCGCTTGCACAGCAAGCTTGGCGTATCTGGTTCGGTTTGCCCGCTGGCATCTGGCTCTTTACTGGCTCGGTAGCCAGGTGCCATGGCTGACCAACTTAAGGGTCTATCTGGCGGGTATTGCACTTACCACCTCGCCAGGAAAGCTGGGGGAAACTTTTCGGTCGGTATTGCTGGCGCCGCTAGGTGTGCCTGCAGCACGAAGCCTTGGTGCGTTTCTTGCCGACAGGCTATCAGATGTGCTGGGTGTGACTCTCTTGGGGGCGATGGCTGGCTGGTGGCAAACCGGCTTGCCAAATTCTGCAGCGTTTGCTTTGTTAGCCATTGCCTGTGGTAGCTTTGCATTTCGCGTCCTTGTGCTTCGCCCAGAACTCTTGAAACGCTGGAGCGCCCTGCAGCCAAGGCACGCCCAGCATCCTGGCAAACTTGCAATTGAAGCACTACAGCAGTGGGCGCGTCTTTGGCATCCGCTAACCGTTTTGCATTTTTCGTGTGCTGCAGCTATTGCTTACGGCATCCAAGCCAGTGTGTTTGCATGGTTTTGCAATCAACTAGCGATGGGGCTGCCTAATGCCGTCGCAATTGAAATTTTTGTCGACGCCACGTTGCTGGGCGCTGCGAGCCTTGTACCAGGCGGTCTGGGCGCGATGGAGGCGGCCTTGGTGGTGCAACTGGCCGAGCATGACATAGACACGGGGCTCGCCATCTCTGTCGCGATGGCCACGCGGCTGGTCACACTTTGGACAGGGATCTTGATCGGAATATGCGCGTTACTTACTGTGAAATCCAAACCATTTGGGCCACGCAAAAATTCTGATTAAATCCATAATGTGAAGCAGCTTCCTAGCCAAAGGGGCGCATTATTGTCTGGCACTGCTTATTACGACCTCGCTTAAACCACAAGAGTATCAATTGAACATATCAAAAGTCGCACTCATCACCGGAGTAACCGGCCAAGACGGAGCCTATCTCGCCGAACTCTTGCTGCAGAAAGGTTACGTCGTCCACGGCGTCAAGCGCCGCTCGTCCTTGTTCAATACGGACCGCATCGATCACCTTTACCAAGAACCACACGTCGACAATGCCAACTTCAAGTTGCACTATGGCGATCTGACGGACTCGACTAACCTGATTCGTATCATCCAGCTGGTGCAGCCGGATGAAATCTACAACCTGGCCGCGATGAGCCATGTGGCTGTGTCGTTCGAGACGCCTGAGTACACAGCCAATGCCGACGGTATCGGTACGCTCCGCATCTTGGAGGCCATACGCATCCTGGGGTTAGAAAAGAAAACCCGTTTCTACCAGGCCTCCACGTCCGAACTGTATGGCTTGGTGCAAGAAACTCCGCAGAAGGAAACTACACCGTTCTACCCACGCAGTCCATATGCGGTTGCCAAGATGTACGCATTCTGGATCACGGTAAATTACCGCGAGGCCTATGGCATCTACGCCTGCAACGGTATTTTGTTCAACCACGAAAGCCCAATCCGTGGCGAAACCTTCGTCACGCGCAAGATTACGCGCGCATTGGCGCGCATTAAGCTCAATCTTCAAGACTGCCTGTACCTGGGCAACATGGACTCGCTACGCGACTGGGGCCATGCTAAGGACTATGTCGAAATGCAGTGGTTGATGCTGCAGCAAGAAACTCCTGAAGACTTTGTCATCGCCACCGGAGTGCAATACAGCGTGCGTGATTTTGTCAATATTGCAGCTCAAGAGCTCGGCATCCACATCCGATGGGAGGGCCAAGGCGTAGATGAAAAAGGCTTCGATACGGCTACCGGCAAATGCATTGTCCAAGTGGATCCCCGCTACTTTCGCCCAACCGAAGTCGAGACGCTCCTAGGGGATGCAAGCAAGGCACGCCAGAAGTTAGGCTGGACTCCCAAAATTAGCTTTCAAGAGCTGGTAGCGGAAATGGTGCAATCAGATTTGCAAAGTGCCCAACGCGACGAATTGGTGAAGAAGCACGGCTTCGCCACGTACGATTACCATGAGTAATTTTCTTGGTCGCCATGGATAAGAATAGCAAAATCTATGTGGCGGGTCACAGGGGTCTAGCCGGTAGTGCGGTTGTTCGCGCTCTACAGGCTGATGGATACCTCAACCTCGTAACCCGCAACCACGCCGAACTTGACCTGGTGGACGCTGCCGCTACGCAGCATTTCTTTGAGCAAGAACAGCCAGATGTGGTCTTCTTGGCGGCGGCTAAGGTCGGTGGCATCCACGCTAACAATACCTATCCGGTCGATTTCTTGATGAGTAACCTGCTCATCGAGGCAAATATCTTCCGTGCAGCACATGCCACTGAAGTGGATCGGCTGGTATTCCTGGGTAGCTCTTGTATCTACCCACGCGACTGCCCTCAGCCAATCAAGGAAGAGTATTTGTTGACAGGGGTTCTGGAGGCAACCAATCGCCCTTACGCCCTGGCTAAGATTGCTGGCATAGAAATGTGCTGGTCGTACAACCGCCAATATGGCACCAAGTGGCTGGCGGCAATGCCCACGAACCTGTATGGGCCAGGCGATAACTACGACCTGAACAATTCGCATGTACTGCCAGCGCTGATTCGCAAGATGCACGACGCCAAGCTCTCTGGAGCAGACGAAGTCGTGCTCTGGGGCAGCGGTACTCCCAAGCGTGAGTTCCTGTATGTAGATGATTTGGCCAAGGCACTGGTATTCTTAGCAGCTCTGGAAGATAAGCGCTACGACGCACTGACGCACCCGTCGTTGTGTCCGCTAATCAACGTCGGCTCGGGTGAAGATCTCACCGTCCGCGCCCTAGCGGAAACCGTTGCGAGTGTAGTTGGCTATAAAGGGAAGTTTGTCCAAGACACCAGCAAACCTGACGGTACTATGCGCAAGGTAATGGACGTATCCAAAATCCGAAATTTAGGGTGGTCCCCTACGATTGATTTGCCAGCAGGCATCCAACGAGCTTACGAAAATTATTTGTGCATCTAGGCTCTAATAGCTCGCCGAAACCATTCGGCACAAACTCTATCTCTGTGGCCTTGTGCACCTACAACGGCGGGCAATTCATCAAAGAGCAAATTGAGAGTATTTGCCAGCAGAGTTTGCAGCCCATCGAGATTGTTCTATCGGATGATGCGTCGAGTGATCGCTGTGTGGAATTGGCACAGGCTGTCATCGCTAACCAAGCCTTAAAGCAATCCAATCCTCCCCCGAGGCTACTCATATTACGTAATAGTCAGCCGCTCAAAGTCGTTAAAAACTTTGAACAAGCAATCAAGGCGTGTACGGGTGATCTGATAGCTTTATGCGACCAAGACGATGTCTGGCATACGGACCGACTCGCTCGCATGGCCCAGGAGTTTGTACAACGACCCGATTTATTGTTGCTGCATAGCAACGCAAAACTTATCGACTCCACGGGGGGCGATTTATCTCAGTCACTCTTTGATGCAATTGAAGTCCAAGGTTTCGAACTAGACTGGATCCACACAGGGCGCGCGCTAGATGCTTTTTTGCGGCGCAATCTTGTAACTGGTGCAACTACCCTATTTCACCGTTCTTTATTGCAATATGCGCTGCCATTTCCCAAGGAGTGGTTGCACGACGAATGGCTGGCCATCGTAGCAGCTTGCATAGGGCTTGTAGACGTGATGGAAGATAGACTGATTAATTACCGCCAACATGCGGCAAACCAGATTGGAGCACGACGCGAAACGCTTCTATGGAAAATTCAGAAGGCTTTTGCGACGCGCGACGACACGCTGAGTGCACGCGCTACAAAGGTGGAAGTTCTTCTTGAAAGATTGGAGCGACTAGATAAATCCATACCTGCGACAACTATTGCAAAGCTACATGCGAAATTGGTGCACCAGCGCTTTAGAGCAAACCTCCCTAAGTGTCGCTTAGCTCGTTTGGCTCCTGTGCTTCGCGAACTGCTTACGGGCCGATACAACCAATTTGGTCGAGGCCTGCATTGCGTGGCACGTGATTTGTTGGAGTCGGGTTGAGATCAGACACTATATTGTGTGATAGCCAAAGAACAAAGGGCGTATTTTGATTTCCGTGGTGATAGTTAATTACAACGCCGGTGAGCTGCTGGCGGAGTGTGTGGAGACTGCCTTGCCCCAGGTAGGGGAAATTGTAGTCGTCGACAACGCGTCCATGGACACTAGCACCGACAGTTGCGCACGCCTTTTTGCCAATGATCCGCGCGTTCAGATTGTGCGCAATACCAGCAATTTGGGATTTGCAACTGCATGCAACATTGGTTTCTCAAGAACCACGGGTGAGCATGTGCTTTTTCTGAATCCTGACTGTCGGCTGGCTGCTTTCGCAGCATCAGAACTGTTGAAATATATAGAAAGCGATGCATCCGTCGGAATGGTGGGCGGACTGCTTATGAACCTCGATGGCTCAGAGCAAGGCGGCGGTCGACGAGCAATACCCACCCCTTGGAGGTCTTTCGTACGGGCGTTTGGTTTGAGCCGATACGAAAAACGCTGGCCCAAGCTGTTTTTTGACTTTCACTTACATAAACAACCCTTGCCAAGTCACCCTGTCAGCGTAGAGGCAATTTCTGGTGCCTGCATGCTGGTCAAACGCCAATCGATCCAAGAGGTAGGCCTATGGGACGAAGGATATTTTTTGCATTGTGAAGATCTGGACTGGTGTGTACGTTTTACACAGAAGGGCTGGAAGATTTTGTTCGTTCCCTCAGCCCGAATCACCCATGCCTTAGGTGTTAGTAGCCGCAGCCGGCCTATTTTCGTTGAGTGGCACAAACACAAAGGCATGATGCGCTTCTATCGCAAATTCTTCCAGCACCAGTACCCAGGCATATTCATGAGCTTGGTCTCGGTAGGAGTATGGCTCAGATTCTCACTGTTAGCCGCTTATCATCTTGCCAAACGCGGTAGGCAGTCGTTGGAAAAATCCCATGACTGACAGTGCATCGAAATATGCAACCTCGCTGGGGATACTAGGAGCCAGGAGCATGGTTGGCGCACACGTCCTGCCGGGTATTTCAAAAATCACGGAAAAGGCAATTGCCTTCAGCCGAAGTACCGCAGCCCCTGCAGATTCAGATATTGAGTGGCGACAGTTGCCCACTGAACTACAGTCCAGCGGTACAGACGTCGAGCCCATACCTTATTGGATTTGCGTAGCCCCCATTTGGGTATTGCCCGGATATTTTGCCATGCTGGAAAGCTGCGGGGTGCGCCGCATCGTTGCCCTTTCCTCCACCAGCCGGTTCACCAAGGACACGTCCACCGACATACATGAGCAAGCCATTGCCCGACAACTCGCCGACGCAGAAGATAGCTTGCAAGTCTGGGCAGAAGGTCGTGGCGTGGAATGGGTGGTGCTACGGCCTACACTTATTTATGACCAAGGCCGGGACAAAAATATCTCAGAAATTGCAGGATTCATACGTCGCTTCGGTTTTTTCCCTTTGTTCGGAGCCGCGCAAGGCAAACGCCAACCGATACACGCAGAGGACGTAGCAGCCGCATGTTTGGCGGCACTACAGTCGCCTGAGGCTGCAAACCGCACGTACAACATTTCCGGTGGTGAGACACTTTCCTACCGGGACATGATTAGCCGCATTTTTGCCATGCTTGGAGCCTCTCCACGCCTCTTAACTGTTCCTTTGTGGGCGTTTAGCATGGCCGTGGTGCTCATGCGTCAAGTCCCACGCTATCGAACTTGGTCTTCGGCCATGGCGGAGCGCATGAACAGAGATATGGTTTTTGACCATTCAGAAGCAACGCGTGATTTTGGATTCATTCCTAGAAAATTTGTATTGGAACCTGCCACCGTCTCTATCGCGAAGCCGCCTCGGCGTACGAGCTAAGAAAATACATATCGAGTGCTATTGGCATAATACAAATTATTAATCAGCGACATCCGTTTAATAGCCTATTATTGACATTGGCAAGCGACGCATACCGCGTGCAGCCTAAGCTTTTACAGGAATACCACATGTCTCTGATCAATACCCAAGTCCAGCCTTTCAAGACCGAAGCCTTCCATAACGGCAAGTTCGTTACCGTGAGCGATGAGACACTGAAAGGCAAGTGGTCTGTGCTGATCTTCATGCCGGCCGCCTTCACCTTCAACTGCCCTACCGAAATCGAAGACGCGGCTGAAAACTATGCCGAGTTCCAAAAGGCAGGTGCCGAGGTCTATATCGTTACCACCGACACGCACTTCTCGCACAAGGTGTGGCACGAAACCTCGCCTGCCGTGGGCAAGGCCAAGTTCCCTCTGGTGGGTGATCCTACCCACACCCTGACCAACGCTTTCGGCGTGCACATCCCTGAAGAAGGTCTGGCACTGCGCGGCACCTTCATCATCAACCCCGAGTTGGTGATCAAGACCGCCGAAATCCACTCCAACGAAATTGCCCGCGACGTCAAGGAAACCGTACGCAAGCTGAAGGCAGCTCAGTACACCGCCGCCCACCCAGGTCAAGTCTGCCCCGCCAAGTGGAACGAAGGCGCTGCAACCCTGACCCCTTCGCTGGACCTGGTCGGCAAGATCTAAATCTGCATGACGTAAGCGGCATCCAAAGGCCGCTACAGCCCGCTACGCACCCACGAGGTGGGTAGCGGGTGTTGGATAACCACGCCCAAAATATGGGCAGCACAGTCGAGATAGGAAGAGAACACCATGTTGGACGATAGCCTTAAATCACAACTCAAAAGCTACCTAGAACGGGTGACACAACCGTTTGAAATTGTGGCCTCCCTGGATGACAGCAAGGCCGCTGGTGAAATGCGTGGCTTGCTGGAAGACATCATAGCCCTATCCGACAAGATCACGCTGAAGACGGATGGAACGGACACCCGCAAGCCCTCCTTCAGCCTGAACCGCATCGGCAGCGCTATGAGCCTGCGCTTTGCCGCTATCCCCATGGGTCATGAATTCACCTCGCTGGTGCTGGCCCTGCTGTGGACCGGTGGCCACCCACCCAAGGTCGAACCCGGTGTGATCGAGAGCATCCAGGCATTGGACGGCGACTTCAATTTCGAGGTCTACCTGTCCCTTAGCTGCCACAACTGCCCGGACGTGGTACAGGCGCTGACGCTGATGTCGGTGTTTAACCCAAAAATCAAAACGGTCATCATCGACGGCGCACTGTACCAAGACGAGGTCAATGCCCGCGAAATCATGGCCGTACCCAGCATCTACCTGAACGGCAGCCATTTCGGCTCGGGCCGCATGACGGTGGAAGAGATTGTGACCAAGCTCGACACTGGCGCAGCCGACAAAGATGCCGCCCGGCTCTCAGCCAAAGAAGCCTTTGACGTACTGGTAGTCGGCGGTGGCCCTGCCGGCGCCGCAGCAGCCGTATACGCAGCCCGCAAAGGCATCCGCACCGGCATTGCCGCCGAACGCTTTGGCGGGCAGGTGAATGACACACTGGCGATCGAGAACTTCATCTCCGTACTGGAAACCGACGGCCCGAAATTCGCCATGGGCCTGGACGCGCATGTGAAGGCCTACGGCGTAGATGTAATGAACCTACAACGTGGCGACAAATTGATCCCCGCCACCACGCCCGGCGGCCTGGTCGAGGTGCAGCTGGCCAATGGCGGCTCCCTCAAATCCAAGACCGTGATCGTGACTACCGGCGCGCGCTGGCGCAACGTCAACGTGCCCGGTGAACAGGAATACAAAAACAAGGGCGTAGCCTATTGCCCGCACTGCGACGGTCCGCTGTTCAAGGGCAAGCGCGTGGCGGTGATTGGCGGCGGCAACTCGGGTGTCGAGGCGGCCATCGACCTGGCCGGACTGGTGGCGCATGTGACCCTGATCGAATACGGCGATGCCCTGCGTGCCGATGCGGTGCTGGTCAAAAAGCTGCAAAGCCTGCCCAACGTGACCATTCACATGTCAGCGCAGACCACCGAGCTGACCGGTGACGGCAACAAGCTGAACGGCCTGACCTATACCGACCGCACCAGCGGCCAAAGCCACCACATAGCGCTGGAAGGCTGCTTTGTGCAGATCGGCCTGGTGCCCAACACCGAATGGCTCAAGGGCACACTGGAACTCAGCAAGCACGGCGAGATCATCGTGGACAACCGGGGTCAGACTTCGGTGCCCGGAGTGTTCGCGGCGGGTGACGCGACGACCGTACCCTTCAAGCAAATCATCATCGCCGCAGGCGATGGCGCCAAGGCAGCGCTGGGTGCATTTGACCATCTGATCCGCAGCTCATCCCCTGCCGTAGCCTGAAGATATAGCCAGTAGACGTCCAGCCACGGATGCCCAGCACCCGTGGCTGAAACAACTCAGGGCTTGCCCGACTGCGTGTAGCCGCCGGTCAGGCACTCAGCCCCCTTGGGGTCCTGGCAGCACGCAGCCAGCATGCGCACGCTGCGGACAAACTGTTCATTCCACTGCACCTCGCTGTGCAGATTGCCAGGCGGCATCCAATGCGACTGGGGGAATTTCTTGCCCCACGCGTCCAGCCCCTCGGTATGCCCCTGGCCAATGGACTGCCACATGGCCACGTTACAGCTATTCATGTTGCCTATGCGATGGCAGGTGGTACATGCGTTGCCGCGGGTGCTGATGGAAAAAGGTACAGCCCAGCGCTGAAAATCTTTACCAATATCATTTTTGTACAAACCAAAGGGATCACCAGGCACCATACGTGTCTGGGCGATAAAGGGGCTGTACATGAAAGGGCCGCTGTCGTGGCACTGCACGCAGTTCTTCGCGGCGGTCAGACTCGGCTTGTTCCAGAAGGTCTGCGCAGGAGGATAGCCGGGCAAAGGCTGCGCCTGGTTGGGCGGCGGTACCTTGCGGCCATCGACGCCCTCGTTTTGTTTCAGTGGCTTACGTGTGCTGGCCTGGAACCAGCAGGTGCTGCCGGTGCGCACGTTGTGGGCCACGATATCCACCTCATCATACAAATGGGTGTCAGCGGGGCGAATCATCTTCTGCCGGCAAAAGGCGCTGATCTGTGCCTGGTCATCGTCGCGCAACACCAGCGCTCGCGAGTACGGCACGCATTGACCATCGGTCTTCTGCCCTTTGTCTGGCGGCAGCAGAGAGGGCCGGTCGCAGAGCATGTTCTTGGTGTACTTATCGGGTGTACGCCCATCCACGGCGATGGGTACAGCCACGCCGGTTTCACAACTGAATGCGGGTATGGGAGCCACCTTGTCTGCACACTCCTGGCCGTATTCGATAATGCCTTGCGCATGCGCAGCCCCCGCCATAAGCAGCACCATACTGAGTAAATAACGCTTCATACAAGCAGCCCTTTCTCCTCTGTAACCAGCGCACGGATCGCTTCGTAATACCGCACATAGCCGGTGCAGCGGCAGATATGGGCACCACATGCGTTGGCAATGGCCGCGTCCAGATCCGAGACAGGAATCGGGGCCAAACGCAGACGCTCCAGCAGCATATGGGTGGCCATAACAAAGCCTGGAGTGCAGTACCCGCACTGAAAGGCAAAGTGGTCCAAAAAGGCCTGCTGAATACGGTCCATATGCTCAGGCTGGCCTATGCCTTCGATGGTGGTGATGCTTTCGCCGTCCAACAGCACCGCAGGGGTCGAGCACGCCAGCAATGGCTGGGGCAGGCTCTGTGGGGTGCGTTGCACCGCCACGGTACAAGCACGACAAACACCGATGCCGCAGCACAGCTTGGTTCCGGTCATCCCCAAGTCTTCCTGGAGAAAGTCGATCAGCGCCAGATCGTCTGACACCTCACGCTGCACCTTTTGACCATTGATATGGATAGTGATGGACTGGTTCATTTTCTCAATACCTTGCGCACTTTTTCAGGGGTCATAGGGAGTTCATAAAACCGATGGCCAGTGGCAAACGCCACCGCGTTCGCAATCGCCGGAGCAATCGGGCACAGCACGGCCTCAGCAATACCCTTGGCAGTGGACTCAGTAGTGGGCAGGACGGTCAGCCCCAGCCTTTCCAATGGCACATCGCCAGCCAAAGCTACGTGGTAGTTATCCAGATTCCAGCGACCGTTGCCACCGCCCTCCCCTCGCAAGGGGATGTTTTCCAGCAATGCGTAGCCAATACCCATGGCCACACCACCTTGGGCTTGGCCTTGCAGCAGATCAGGCTGGATAACCTTGCCAGCATCCAAAAACAGCTCAATCTGCAGAACCTTGACAATGCCGGTTCGGCGTTCGATCTGCACAGCAGCCAGTGCACCCGAAGGCGAAAACAGACTACGCCCATACAAACTGGCGTTCGCAGGGGGGGCGACGGTATGGGTCCGGTCGTGGCGCCGCCAATCATGTTGATTGGCCAGCTTGGTGGACAAGCCATCCAAAGGCAAGCTGCCGCTCCAGTCCCCGACTTTGTAGTCGGCCGACACCCACTGCCCTTGGTAAACCGCATGCACCATGGCCGCAGCAGGCAGACCACCGGCATACAACTGGCCAGCAATCCTTACCAGATCCAGCGGCGGCAAACCGGGCGCCTCCAGTTGGCTGTCGCGCCACTGGGTGTGCCCACGCAAGGTGTCAGTCGATACCCCCCACAGCTGCGCAGCAGCCGGCAGCAAACCAGTTTCAAACAGAACCAGGCTGGCCTGCTCCGCCACATGGACCTGGTGAAACGCCGTCAAACAGGCACTGGACGACATGGCCCAGCTCGCAGTCCAACGCGGGTTGTTCCAGGCATTGGTGTCCGACGTATCGGTGAAACCCAATGGCTGCGTGAAATACGCGGCCTCCCCCATATTGGCCAACGTGGCATTGGCACCGGCGTATTTGGCCGTGCTGATGGCCAAGGTGGTGGCAGAACCATTGCCCATGTCCACGCAATTGGTGCGCACCGTGAGCTGCCCGTCTTGCGCAATCGAGACTTCGGCCATCACGCCATCCGTACCCGTGCCGAAGGCCTGATTGGCCAGCGCAAAGCCCACTCCATACAAATGCTCGGCCGTATGCCTGTGTGTGTGGCGCTGTGCCCACAAAGGATGCTCGCGCGCCAGACGGCAAATCTCAGCCAGTTGCATAGGCTGGGTCAACGGTGTGCCGGTTACCGTGCGGTCACCCTTGCGCAGTACATTGCGTTCACGCAAGGCAATGGGGTCCAGCTTCAGGCGCACTGCCACTTCGTCCACCAGACTCTCCACCGCAAAGCTAGCCTGTGGGCCACCAAACCCCCGCATGGAGCCGGCCACCACACCATCGGTCGGCACGGCTCGGGCATCCACAGCCGCCTGAGTAATGTTGTAGCCTCCGGTGCCACAGTAGGCGGCCAGCTCGGCCACATACTGGCTGTAGTTGTTATTGCCGCCCGAGCGCAGGTCTTGGTGGCTCTGAAAAGCCACGAAGCGACCGTCGCGGTCCACCGCAATACGCTGCCGCATGGTGGAGTCCAACTGCTTCAAACCAGACTGGAATTGCTCGTACCGGTCTTGTGCAATACGCACCGGCCCGTCAGCATAAGCCGCAGCCAGGGCCAGCAAAGGAGGGAATGTCGATGTATCTCGCCCGCCAAAGCCGCCGCCGGGGTAGCAAGAATTGAGCACCACCGTCTTCACCTTGATCGGACACTCCTTGTTCTGGAACAAGCCGAAGGTGGATGACAGGTCGCCATTGGTCGCCTGCGTGCCCATCACCAAATGCAGCGTATCGCCATTGCGCCATGCCAGGCCTGCTTCCGGCTCCATGAACATCGGGTCCAACACCTGCGTGGAATACGTACCCTCAAAGCTGCGAATACCGGGCTTGCGAAAAGTCTGATCTATATCGCCCCGCAAGGTGCGCGCTACCCAATCGACGGCGGTAGGAGGATGGGCAAATGGATTGCTTTTGCCGCTCTCCACCTGTGAAAAGCCAACGCCCGCCGCATCTGCGTAGCGCGTTAGCTGGGTGGTAGGTGCATATCCCTGGTGGACCTCCGGGATGCGGACGACATCGCCGTAGCACAGCACATCGGGGTTGAATTGCAGCAAGCGCTTAGCTTGGCGCCAGGTTTCAAAATTGCGAAACAGCAGCAGTGCCACGGGCTGCCCAAAGAAGACAGGGCGTTGCCCCTTGCCCACCAGCAAACCACTGGGCCATGTAGCCGGTGGTTGGGCAAACCAGGGAACGTCGATGTGGTCGCGCAGCAAATCTTCCTGCGTCACAACCTTGGTGGGCTTGAGCGCTTCCGGCAGCATCGACAGGTCTATGCGCTCAAACAATCGATCCACCACCGTTGCACGCAAGACCATGCCCACCTGCTCCTGGGCTGGCCAACCGGGCATATCGCGGGCACGGAAATCGCGCGCATAAATCTTCTGCCCGGTCACCTTGGCAATGCCATCGATACGAAACCGGGCCTTGCCAGGAGTATCGCCCCACGCGGGTTGGCCCGTCGGTGGCGGCACTGCGGTGGGATCAGTGGCACCTAGGGCCAAACGATTGAACACAACGCATAAACTAGCCGCTCCAGCGGTCTGGATAAATGTTCGTCGTGATAAGGTAAACAGGCTTTTCAAGTCAGATCCTTCCTTATTGCTAGTGCTGGCCGGCCTGCACAAATGGCTCACCGCACGAGGCACAAAGCAGGCCGCCGGTGTAACACCTTGTATCATTCTTGTCTATGGCATGAAATAGGCGAATAGAAATTATTTTTCGGCGTGGTGCCACTATTGAAGGCCCCCCAAAATCTGCGGAGGTTCAGCACATGGAGTCTTATGTCGCGTCAGCCGATTGCGAAAGCATGTTCGAATGGGCGCCCATTTCATTGTGGCTGGAAGACTACGGCGAACTCAAGAATCTGTTCGATGCCTGGCGTAAGCAAGGCGTAGTGGACATACGTGCTCACCTGCAAGCTGCGCCTGAGCGGCTGCTGGAGTGTTCGCGCAAGATCCGCCTGGTTCGGGTCAATCGCCAAACCTTGATCCTGTGTGCAGCACAGAGCCAAGAAGAACTGGTGGCCCGCCTGTCCGATATTTTTCGCGACGACATGCTGGAGTCGTTTGTCACCGAGCTGGAAAACCTGTGGAGCGGAGTCTTCCATTTCACCAAGGAGACCGTGAACTACGCGCTGGACGGCAGGCGTATTGAAGCGCAGATCCATGTTCGCGTGCTGCCCGGCCACGAAGAAAGCTGGAGCCGGGTGATGGTGACACTGGAGGACATCACAATCCGCAAGAAAATCGCCGCCAACCTGGAATATGTCAGCACCCACGACTCTTTGACAGGTCTGTATAACCGCGCTTTTTACACCTCGGAGTTGGAGCGCATTGCGCGCCAAGGCACGTGGCCGCTGTGCGTAGTGGTGATGGACCTCAACGGACTCAAGCGCATCAATGATGCGCAAGGCCATGCGGCCGGTGACGCAGTACTGCGGCGCGTGGGAGACCTGTTGCGCCGGGCGCATGCCATGTCCCACCCCGCCTGCTCCATGGTGCGTATTGGCGGAGACGAATTCGCCGCCTTGATGCCTGGCTGCAACGAATTGCTGGCGCAAGCTCTGATCGACTGCATCACCAAGCTGGTGAGCGAAAGCAATCTGCATGACCCCGAGTACCTCATCAGCCTGTCCATAGGCATGGCCACCTGCAGCGCCGCGGGAGACATCGACGAAAGCCTGCATCTGGCCGACCAGCGCATGTTTGCCGAGAAAAACCGCTTCTACGCTGCCGCCCCCATAGAGCGGCGCATCGTATAAGCCGCTTAACTACACGACCAACCCGTCTGAGCTCTAAACGCGCAGGTCGATCAGACGCTGCAATGTGCGCTGCAGCAAACGGGCATCGTTGCTGGCCCTGTGGCGCTGCTCCCCCAGCTCCATACACACTTGCTGCTTCATGCCATGCCACTGTGACAGTTCATCTTCCCGCAACAAAGAGCGCAGGTTTTCGAGCTTGAAATAGGGGCTGAGGTCGGCCACTTCAAACAGCGCGTTGATCCAGCTGTAATCATTCGCCCAACCATCGGAATACACGGTTTGCCCACGCAACTGGGTGTTGAGCAACTGAGCCACTTCCAGCGCGGAGCGCCCCTTGTGCACAACCAGATCACGGGAAATATGGTGCAGTTGTTCAGCCGCTGGGTCCCAATGGGTCCACTCCGGCTCGGGCTTGATCAAGGAACAAAAGCTGCGACCATCAGACAACACACACCCCACTTCAATCGGATAGCTGTTACGCCCCAAACCAGAGGCTTCGATATCCAGGACGGCGGGAGCGGGGTGTGCTTGCATATGGCAATTGTGACTGCGTCAATTGATTCATCTCTGATTTTTATCAAGTTGCCACAACCTGTATCGGCATAGAGTGGACGGCCCAACCCGGACCCCACATGCCCATCGAGCTCTACCGCGACCCTCAACACACCTGCCTCATGTTTGCCGACCTGATCGAAGAAGGCGGACAAGCCGTGCAGGCCAACCAATTCCTGATCGTAGACAGCGGCACGGGCGCCATCATCGACCCGGGCGGCAACCTAGCCTTCAACGAGCTATTCCTGGGCATGACGCGTTACTTCAGCCCACACAAGCTGTCCTACGTCATGGCCTCGCACGCCGACCCGGACATCATTGCCTCGCTGGACCGCTGGCTCACCTCGACCAGGGCCCATCTCGTCATCTCCAAAGTGTGGGAGCGCTTTGTGCCGCACTTCACCAAGGTAGGTAAAACCGAGGACCGCATCATCGGTGTAGCCGATGCAGGCGGCCGCCTGCCGCTGGGCAAGAGCGAGCTCTGGTTGCTGCCCGCGCACTTTCTGCACTCCGAAGGCAACTTCCACTTCTACGACCCCATCAGCCGCATCTTGTTCACGGGCGACCTGGGCGCTTCCGTGCTCACGGGTGAAGAGTCCAAGCAGGCCATTACCGATTTGCGCAAGCATATCCCGCACATGGAAGGCTTTCACCGTCGCTACATGGTGGCCAACAAAGTGCTGCGCCTGTGGGTCCGCATGGCACGCCAGTTGGACATTTCCATGCTGGTGCCACAACACGGCGCACCGATTGTCGGAGCCCCAGCGATAGCGGCGTTTTTCGACTGGGCCGAATCGCTCGCGTGCGGTATCGACTTGTTTGACGAACGGGCCTACCAGATACCTACCCAAAGCATTGACCGCTGAACCACAACGCCCCGTGTAGCAGGGAGGCAAAGCAGGCACATTTCTTTTGATAGTCCCGCAGACTGCAGCGACAATGGCCCATCTTTTCACCCCTACGCTAGAGGACGAACACCATGAAGGGCGACCCACAAGTCATCGCGCATCTGCAAGCGCAACTCAAGAACGAACTCACCGCCATCAACCAGTACTTCCTGCACTACCGCATGTACAAGCACTGGGGCCTGGACAAGCTGGCCAAGAAGGAATACGAAGAATCCATCGGCGAGATGAAGCACGCCGACAAGCTGATGGACCGCATCTTCATGCTGGACGGACTGCCCAATCTGCAAGACATGGCCAAAATCCTGGTCGGTGAAGACGTGCCCGAATGCCTGGCCTGCGACCTGAAGGCTGAGCAAGGCGCGCAAGCCACCATCAAGGACGGCATCGCCTACTGCGAAAGCGTGCGCGACTACGTGTCCCGCGACCTGCTGCAAGGCATCCTGGACGACACCGAAGAGCACATCGACTTCCTGGAAACCCAGATCGACCTGCTGGGCAAGGTCGGCATCCAGAACTACTTACAAAGCCAGATGGGGGAACTGGGCTAACCCCCGCCAACCCCAGGTCCATAGCGGGCCGGTGCAAACCGGCCCGCTATTTTTTTAGTAGCTGCTTGCGCACGTTTTACCTGCGCTGCAGCCCTTTTTTCTATAAATGGTGGACGGCCAGTGCAGCAGCGGGCAAGGCCGCTTGCGCCACCTGCACCAGATGCTGGTGGTGGGTGAATAGCAGCACCTGGCCTCCTTTAGCGAAGCGGGCCAGGGCCTGGAACACCTGGGCGGCGCGGCTGTCGTCGGAAGTCATCAGCACATCGTCCAGCACCAGCGGCATGGCTTTGCCGGCCTCGCGCTGCAACTCCAGCGCAGCCAGGCGCAGCGCCAGGTACAGCTGGTCGGCCGTGCCCTCGCTCATGGCTTCGACACCGATCACCCGGCCGTCGACGCCTTCGGCCTGCAGCACCGGTTTGTCGGCGGAGGCATCGACCAGCAGCTTGGGGTAACGGCCGCCGGTGATCAGCCCAAAGTACTCGGACGCCAGCCGCAACATCGGCGCCTGGGCGCGTTCGCGAAAGCGCTTCAAAGCCTCTTGCAGCAAGGTCTCGGCCAGCCGCAGCTGGGCCCAGGGCCTGACCGCGCCGCGCAGGCGCGCGACGGCCGACTCCATTTGTTCACGCGCCTCGGCAGCGGCTGCCGAGGTGTCGATGGCCTGCAGCGCGCGGCGGGCATTCTGCGCGGCCTCGCTGGCCTGGGCGATGTCCAAGTCCAGCTGCGCGACGCGGGCCTCGCAGGCACTGCGCTCGGCATCCAAGTCCACTACATCCTGGCCCACCACCGCCGCCCGCAGCTCGGCCAAGGGCCGTGTCGCCGCCTGCTGCAACTGGCCTTCCAGGGTGCGCAGCTGCTCTTGCAGCGCGCGCTTGGCATGGGAGCGGTCCTCGGCCTCCGGCAATTCGGCCGCATCGCTTACCGATGCCGCCGCGCACAGAGCTTGCAGCACGCTCTGGCTGGTCGACTTCTGCTGGCCCGCTACCACCTGCTGGCGCAGGGCCACATCGAGACGCCGCTGCAGCTCGGTCGCTTGCGTGGCATGCGCCTGGGCCTGGGCCACGCGGGTGCCGAGCCCGTCGACAAAATCGTCCACATGCTGCACCGGCGGCTCCTGCAGCAGCGCGGCCAAGGCCTGGGCCTGGGTCTGCAGCGCGTCCTCGCGGGCCTGCAGCTGGGCAATCGCCTGGACGCGCCGGCTCTGCTCTGCCTGGGCCTGGTCCAGCGCCGCCAGCTCGGCCAGGCGCGCCTTGATGGTCGCCGCGCTGCTGGCCGCCGGCAGAAACAGGCGCGCGATCCAGCCGGCTTGGGCGGTCGCATGCGCGTCCCGCGCCTGCTGTTGCGCGGCCAGGCTGGCCTGCAGCGTACTGCGCTCGGCCTGCAGCAGGCCGCGTTGCCGGCTGCGCTCGCGGATGCGGGTGTCGGCTTCCAGCGCACTGCGCAGCCAGGTCACGGCCTGCGGCAGCAGCGCCGCTAGGTCGGCCGATGCGCCCTGCCCAACCGCTTGCAGCGCCGCGACCAAAGCCTGGGTTGCTGCCTGCGCACGGCCTTGCAGATCGGCCAGCTCACGCTGTAACGCGTCGTGCTGCTCGCACAGGGCCAGCGCGTTCTGGCGCTGGCCTTGCCACTCGCGCAGCGCCGCTGGCGGATACGGCGGCAGGCCGGCCTGGGCCAGGGCGGCCTGCCAGTCGCTCTGCTGCTGCGCGGTCTGGGCGGCGCAGGCGCTGCGCTGCTCGGCAATCGCGGCGCGCCGGCTCTGGGCCTCGCTGGTCTGCAGCGCGCATTCGGCCGCCTGGGCGGCCCGCTCGGCGCCGGCGCGCAGCAGATCGGCCTGGCGGTCGGCCTCGGCCTGGGCCTGTTCGAAAGCCGCCAGCAACGCCGGGTCGGCAGCCGGGTTGGCATAGCCGTGCTTGAGTTGCAGCCAATGGCTGTCGCGCTGCTGGCGTGCGGCCTGCAGGCTCTGCGCGGTGACCAGTTCGCCGACGGCCGCGAGCTGCTGCTGGCGCAGCTGGTAGGTCTGCAGCGCGCGTTGCAGGGCGGCGTCCTCCTGCTGCAAGGCATCGCTCAGCGCGGCCAACGCGGTCTGGGCTTTTTCGGCCTCGGCGATCTCGGCCGGCAGCAGCGGGCGCACCGCGTACAGGGCGGCGGTGTCGGGCAGACGCAGCCCGGCCAGGGCCTGTTGCAGGCGGGGTACCACTGCATCCAGCCCGCGCTGGGCCTCGGCCAGGCGTTTGGGCGTATCGCCGAGCGCCTGGGCCTGCTGCACAGCCGCGTCCACGGCGGCTTGCAGCGGCGGGGCCACGCTGTGTACCTCGCCATCGGTGGTGTCGGCCAGTTGCGCGTCGATCTGCGCCAGCCGCGCCTGCTGCTGCGCCAGCGCCTGGGTCTGGCGCGCCAAGTTGTCGAGCAAGTCGTCCAGCGCGACCCGGTCGGCCGTGCCCGGTACGGCTGCCAGCACCGTGGCCAGATCTTGCTGCGGGGCGATGCGCTGGGCCATGGCGGCCAACGCGGCCGCGCCCTGCTCCACCTGGGTCTGGGTCTGCAGGCGCTCGCTGCGCTGCTGGCGCACGGCCGCGCAGTCGCGCAGCAGGCGTTCGATCGCCGGCGCGTGGGCCAGCAAGGCCGGCTCCAGCCGCAGGCCGGACTGGGCCTGGGCGCAGTGGTCGATCTCGGCCTGGGCGGTATCCCACTGGCTGTGCGCGCTGTGCAAGCTGTGCTGCGCGGCCAGGCGCTGCTCGCGTGCGTCCAGCGCCAACAGCTTTATAGTGTTTTGTGCCTCTAGCGCAGAATCTACCTGCGCATGCTGCTGCAATAAAGGTAGCACGGCACGCAGCTCGGTCAGCGCGTGGATGCGCTTGGTCTGGCTGGCCAACTGCTGCTTCAGGTCGGCCAGCTGTGCATTGGCCGACTCCAGCGCGCGCTGCCGGTCCTTCCATTCGGCGGGTCGCACCAGCGCGGCCTTGAAGGCGGCTTTGTGCTCCTCGATCTGGCGCAACGCCTCGGGGATGGTGGCCTGGGTAGCGCGCGGGCTGTAATAGCTTTTGGCGTCGTCCTGCAGGCTGGCCAGCAGCGCCTTCACGCCTTGCAGGCCGGCGCTGGCTTCGAACAGCGCAGCCCCCAGCTCGCCCTCGCCTTTCAGCAAATCTTCGCCGCCCTGGCGCAGGCGCGTATGGTCCAGGCCAAAGCTGCGCTCGAAGCCGGCGCGGTCCAGGCCGCCGGTCAGCGCCTGGGCAATGGCGGCCGACACGGGTGTGGCCAGCGGCAGGCCGGTGGCGGGGTCGGCAGCGGTCAGCGCATCCTTGTTCTTCTTGCGCCGGGCCACGGCCACCGGCTGGCCATCGGTATCGGCGAACACCCCGGCCAGCAGCAGCTTGGCGCTGTCGTGCACAAAGTTGTCGGCGCTGCGCAGCGGAATGCCAAAACGCAAGTCGGCCATGGCGCGCAGGGCCGAGGACTTGCCAGCCTCGTTCGGGCCGTACAGCAGGTGCACATTGGCCGAGGTAGCGCTGAAGTCCAGCTCTTTGCCTGTGAACGGGCCGAAGGCGCTCAAGAAAAGTTTTTGCAGCTTCATGCGGCGCTCCCCAGCCGGGCCAATAGCGTGGCTTCGGCGTCCAGCAGCAGGGCTTGCATGGCGGCGGGCGTGCTCCAGTCGGCATCGGTTTTGGCCTCGGCCGGCAGCTTGTGCAGCACGTCGCCACAGGCTTTGGCCGTCCAGGCGGCCAGCGCTGCGGGGTCGGCAGCCAGTTCGTCGACCAGGCGCAGCAATTCGGCCACCGCGTCCTCGCCCTGGGCCAACTGGGCCCGGTCTATGGGGCTGGCCAGGCGCAACTGGACCTGCTCTATCCAGAGCTCGGCGCCGGCCACGTCCTGGGCGGCGGCGTGGACCGCCGCCTCCAGCGTGCCGGGTTGCTGGGCCTCGGTGCCGTGCAAGGCGCTGCGGCCGGTGAGCACCACACGCAGCGCATGCAGGCGGTCGCCGGCGCCGCGGGTGGCGTCGGCCAGCGTGGCGGCGATCAGCTGGGTAGCTTGCGCCAGGCTGTCCATGCCGTCCAGCGCCAACTGCAGCTGGTGCCAGCGCACGACGTCCAGCGGCACGAAGCGCGCCTCCATCTGCCCGCCTACCACCGTCACCAGTTCGCAGCCCTTGGGCCCGGTTTCGTTCGCATGCCGGCCCTGCAGGTTGCCGGGGAAGACGACGCGCGGCGACTCGCAAACGACGTCGCGGGTATGCACATGGCCCAGCGCCCAGTAGTCGTAGCCCTTGGACTTGAGCATCGGCAAGGTCGTGGGCGCGTAGGTATCGTGGATGCCGCCACCGACCGTCAGGCTGGTGTGCAGCATGCCGATGTTGAACTGGCCGGGCACGGCATCCGGGTAGTCGGGCACAAAGTCTTCGTCCACCGCGCGCTGCGGAAAGCTGCGGCCGTGGATGGCAACGCCGAGCGCGTCGATGCGCATGGTTTCCGCACTGCGGCTGGAGAACACTTTCACGTGCTCGGGCAAAGGCAGTTCGCGGGTAATGGTGCCTTGGGCGTCGTGGTTGCCCTGGACGATGTAGACGCCAATCTGCGCCCGGCCCAGCCGCACCATCTGCTCGCGGAAGAACAGGCCGGTGTGGAAGTCGGGCCAGTCGCGGTCGTACAGATCGCCGGCCAGCAGCACGAACTGCACCTGCTCAGCCAGTGCCAGATCGACCAGGTTTTCCAATGCGCGACGGGTGGCGTTGCGCAGGCGCTCCACCGGCGCCCCCGCATAGCGGCTCAGGCCGCGCAAGGGGCTGTCGATGTGCAGATCGGCGGCGTGGATGAAACGGAAGCTGCCGGAGGTTTCCACTACAGTATTCATAGCGGACAGTGTAGGTGGAATGTGCGGTGAAGGGCTTTTATCAAGCGACAGAAATCAGCCTGCCACTGGCGTCGCACTTGGACATAAAAAAAGCACCTGGCGCAGATGGAATCTGCGCCAGGTGCTATTGTTTTTGCAGAGCGGGCTTGCCCGCCCTGATGCCTACTCGCCCAGGTACGCGGCGCGGACCTTGGGATCGCTGAGCATTTCCTTGGCGTCGCCGCTCATGGTGACGATGCCGGACTCCATCACATAGCCACGGTCGGCAATGCCGAGGGCGCGACTGGCGTTTTGCTCCACCAGCAGCACGGTCACACCCTGGGCATACACGTCTTTCACCACTTCAAAGATCTTGTCGACCATGATGGGCGACAGACCCATGGAGGGTTCGTCCAGCAGCAGCACCTTCGGGCGGCACATCAGCGCGCGGCCCATGGCCAGCATTTGCTGTTCGCCACCGGACATGGTGCCGGCCAGTTGGTCCTTGCGCTCACGCAGACGCGGGAAGATGGTGAACATCTTTTCGATGTCTTCCAGGATCGCGGCCTTGTCGTTGCGGATGTAGGCACCCATCAGCAGGTTTTCCGTGATGGTCATGCGGGTGAACACGCCACGGCCTTCCGGCACCATGGCCAGGCCCTTCTTGACTAGGTCCCATGCGCCCTGGCCCCTGATGCTTTGGCCCAGGTACTGGATGTCGCCGGCCACGAATGGCAGGGTGCCGGTAATGGCCTTCATGGTGGTGGTTTTGCCAGCACCATTGGAGCCGATCAGGGAGACCAGCTCGCCTTCGCGCACTTCAAAGTCCACGCCTTTGACGGCCTGGATGCCGCCGTAGGAAACCTTCAGCCCACTGACCTTCAGCAGCACTTCGCCCGCTTTTTTGTTGGGTGTTGCAGCCATTATCAATGTCCTCCGGTTCCGAGATAAGCTTCGATCACTTTTTCATTCTTCTGCACTTCGGCAGGTGTGCCTTCGGCAATCTGCTTGCCGTAGTCGAGCACGGTCAGACGGTCGCACAGGCCCATCACCAGCTTCACATCGTGCTCAATCAGCAGGATGGTGCGGTTGTCCTTGCGGATCTTGCTGATGAGTTCGCGCAGCATGACCTTTTCGGTCGCGTTCATGCCGGCAGCGGGCTCGTCCAGCGCAATCAGCTGCGGGTCGGTCGCCAGGGCACGGGCGATTTCCAGGCGGCGCTGGTCGCCGTAGCTCAGGGTGCGGGCCTTGTAGTCGGCCAGCTTGCCGATGCCGACGTAGTCCAGCAGCTCCTGGGCGCGCTGGGCGATTTCCAGCTCTTCCTTCTTGAACGACGGGGTACGGAACAAGGCGCCCAGCAGACCCGAATGGGTGCGGATATGGCGGCCAACCATCACGTTTTCCAGCGCCGTCATTTCAGCGAACAGGCGAATGTTCTGGAACGTGCGTGCGATACCGGCCTTGGCGACTTCATGCACCGCCGTGGGGGAGTACGGCTTGCCGGCCAGCTCGAAGCTGCCGCTGTCAGGCGTGTACAGGCCGGTGATCACGTTGAAGAACGTGGTCTTGCCGGCGCCGTTCGGGCCGATCAGGCCATACACCTGGCCGCGCTTGATGGTGATGCCTACATCGCTCAGGGCCTGCAGGCCGCCAAAACGTTTGGAAATGCCCGCGACGCGCAGGACCACATCGGTGTTATTTGTATCAGTCATGTGTGTTCCTTACTTACCTTGCAGCGACTTGCCATGGTCGGGCGCAGGCCACAGACCACGGGGGCGCAACAGCATGATGATGATCATGGCCACGGCAATCAGCAGTTGGCGCAGGATGGCCGAATCCAGACGGCCACCGGTCATGGCCTGCAGCGGGCCGGCCAGATAGCGCAGTACTTCAGGCAGGGCCGACAGCAAGATCGCGCCCAGAATCACGCCAGGCAAATGGCCGATACCGCCGAGCACCACCATGGCGACGATCATCACCGACTCCATCAGACTGAAGGACTCGGGCGACACAAAGCCCTGGAACGCGCCGAACAAGGTGCCGGACACGCCACCAAAAGTAGCGCCCATGCCGAAGGCCAGCAGCTTCATGTTGCGGGTGTTGATACCCATGGCCTTGGCGGCAATTTCATCTTCGCGGATGGCCATCCAGGCGCGGCCTATACGCGACAGCTCCAGACGGGAGCACAGCACGACGCTGATCACCACCAACGCCAGGAACAGGTAGTAGTACAGGCTGACGGATGCCACCTCAAAGCCAAACACTGTCAGCGGCTTGCCCAGGTCAATACCGAAGAACTTCAGCGAGTCGATCTGGCCCAAACCCTTGGGGCCGTTGGTGATGTTGATGGGGTGGTCCAGGTTGTTCAGGAACACGCGGATGATTTCACCAAAACCCAGGGTCACGATAGCCAGGTAGTCACCACGCAGCTTGAGGGTTGGAGCCCCCAGCAACATGCCGAACAAACCGGCTATCACCGCCCCGACAGGCAGGATCAGCCACAAGGGCATGTGCAAACCTTCAGGGAACATGGCAGCGATGGCCGGGAAGGCATCCGTCAACTGGGGCGAAGCCAACAGGCCATAGGTGTAGGCACCCACGGCAAAGAAGGCCACATAACCCAAGTCCAGCAGACCAGCAAAGCCGACCACGATGTTCAGGCCCAGGGCCAGCATCACATAGATCAGCGCCATGTCGGCGATACGCACCCAGGCGTTGCCGAAGCCTTGCAGGACCAGCGGCAGAATCACCGCAGCCAGCGCCGCGATGATGAAGGTAATTGTTTTGTTCTGTTTCATGAAAGTGCTCCGGTCAGGCGCGGTCGGCCACGCGCTCACCCAGCAGACCCGAGGGACGCAGTGTCAGCACGATGATCAAGACGATGAAGGCAAAAATGTCCGAGTAGTTACTACCCAGGATGCCACCAGTCACCTGGCCGATGTAGCCTGCGCCAATGGATTCGATCAGACCCAGCAAGATACCGCCGACCACCGCACCGGCCAGGTTGCCGATGCCGCCGAACACGGCTGCCGTAAAGGCCTTCAGACCGGGCAGGAAGCCCATGCTGTGCTGCACCGTGCCGTAGTTGGACGCATACATGATGCCGGCGATGGCCGCCAGCACGGCACCGATGATGAAGGTGGCGGAGATCACCATGTCAGGCTTAACACCCATCAGTGCCGCCACACGGGGGTTCTCGGCCGTAGCGCGCATCGCGCGGCCCAGCTTGGTGTAGTTCACCAGCCACACCAGCACCGCCAGGGACACCGCTGTCAGGCCCAAGATCAGGATCTGGGTGGGCGTGATCACCGCGCCGCCCACGTTGAAGGGCGTGCTGGGCAACAAGGTGGGATAGGGTTTGTAATTGGGCTTCCAGATGATCATGGCCAGCGTTTGCAGCAGGATGGACATGCCGATAGCGGTGATCAAGGGGGCCAATTTCGGGCTGCTGCGCAGCGGCCGATAGGCTACTTTTTCAATGACGAAATTGAGTGTCGCTGCAACCACGCAGGCAATGATCATCGAGATGAATAGCATGATCCAGCCGGGTGTTCCCGGCATGGCGTCCTGCATCAAGCCGATGATGGTCCAGCTGGTCAGCGCGCCGACCATCAGTACCTCGCCGTGCGCGAAGTTGATCAAGTTGATGATGCCGTACACCATGGTGTAACCCAAGGCGACCAAGGCATACATGCTGCCCAGTACCAGACCGTTGATGATCTGCTGAAGCAAGATATCCATAAAAATTATTCTCCATTTTGTAATGCACCACAGCCAGCGTCAGTGCATAGCCCGCGATCCGGGGCCGGCGTTCATACACAAGCACCCATCTAGCAAAAAACCCGCCAGGTCCATCCCTGGTCGGGTTCTGCCGGGATTGTAGCGAGCATGAATCGGGCCAAAACCAGGGTTTTATGCCGTGTTTACCCTCGGAAACAGACGGATAAGCGGTTTTTCACAAGTATTAGTCTGACTCATTATGCAAATACATTAACGAGCACAACTTATAGGACATAGGCCTTGCAAAGCGTTCTGGCTTTTCGGACTGGAAATACCTTGATACAAGTCCCCGCTTCAAAAGTCCTGCTTTCAGCGAAGCGTTTCCACGGCCAGCGCAACCGGACGGCAGAGAAATACGGCGGGTCAGCACCAATGCAGCGCAGCGCCAGCCAGTAGTGGGTGCATATCCACCGGCATGCGCAGGCCCGCGCACAGGCAGCCGCTTGCGCTACTGCAGCTATTTGTCCGATGTACCCGCCTCGTCATCCCACTTCCTCAGCAGGGCCAGCTTCTCGCCAATCTTGGCTTCCAAGCCACGGGGTGTGGGCCGGTACCAAGCCGGCTCCTGCATGCCATCCGGAAGATAGGTTTCACCCGCCGCATAGGCATTGGGTTCATCATGGGCGTAGCGGTATTCATGCCCATAACCCAGCTCCTTCATCAGCTTGGTGGGGGCATTGCGCAAGTGCACTGGTACTTCACGGCTCTTGTCTTGCTTGACGAAGGCTTTTGCCTGGTTGTAGGCGTTGTAGCCCGCATTGCTCTTGGCCGCCACCGCCAGATAGATCACCGCCTGGCCCAGTGCCAACTCGCCCTCGGGACTCCCCAGCCGTTCGTACGTCAGGGCGGCATCATTGGCAATCTGCATGGCGCGAGGATCCGCAAGCCCAATGTCTTCCCAGGCCATGCGCACGATCCGCCGCGACAGATAACGTGCATCGGCCCCACCGTCCAGCATTCTTGTGAGCCAGTAGAGCGCGGCATCGGGATGTGAACCACGGACCGATTTGTGCAGGGCCGAAATTTGGTCATAAAAATTGTCGCCGCCCTTGTCGAAACGCCGGCTGTTCAAGCTCAGGGCGTTCTGCAGGAAATCGGCCGTGATCACACTCAGACCTGTCGCCCTGGCGGCCGTACTGGTTTGCTCCAGCAGGTTCAAGAATCGTCTGGCGTCGCCGTCGGCGTAGCCAATGATGGTGTCTCGTGCCAGGTCATCAAACTCCAGATGGCCCAAGGCCATTGCCTGCGCACGCTTCAGCAGCAGTTTCAATTCTTCGTCAGTCAGCGACTTCAGCACATAGACCTGCGCCCGCGACAGCAAGGCCGAATTCACTTCAAACGAAGGGTTCTCGGTGGTCGCGCCTATGAAGGTCACCAGGCCACTTTCCGCATATGGAAGCAGCGCATCTTGTTGGGACTTGTTGAATCGGTGGATCTCGTCCACGAACAAGATGGTGTGCTTGCCCATGGCCAGGTTCTGCTGCGCCTGCTCCATCGCCGCACGGATGTCTTTGACACCCGAAAATACCGCCGACAGGGCAATGAACTCGCACTTGAAAGCAGTGGCCGTCAGTCGCGCCAAGGTGGTTTTGCCCACGCCCGGGGGGCCCCAGAAAATCATGGAATGCGGTGTTCCCGACTGGAAAGCCAGCCTCAAGGGCTTGCCTTCACCCAGAAGATGGGACTGCCCAACCACCTCGTCCAGGGTCTTGGGGCGCAGCGCCTCCGCCAACGGCGCAGAAGGCTCTTGTGCGAACAGATCAAGCATGGCGAACCCCTGCAAAACCACGGGCAAGTTCTCCATACGGCGCAATCCATACCAGCCCCCCTGCCAGCCTGCTCGGACGCAGGTGATCGGCCCGGTGGGCGTCCTTGGATGGAGGGGTGGAGGTCATGGTGTCGCGCGGGCGGAAATGGGGAGGATTTTTTTGCGCAGCAAGCGCTGCACTGATTCTGCCATGCGGTCCATCCGCAACAGCCCGCAGCCACCGAGCCCGCCAGATACCGTATCCTCGGGCACTTTCCGAGCAACCTTTTGCGCGCGCTGTTCCCAAATGATTTATGTTCCCGTGCCCGTCTGGCACATCGAGATCGACCGGCCCCTGCCCATCAATATCTGGGACTCCAAAGGCAATCTGCTGCTGCGCAGAGGCCAGGCCATCACCTCTGAACACCACCGCGACCACCTGTTTGCGCATGGCGCCTGTGCCATACAGAGTGACTTCAAGGCCTGGGCCCACAGTTACGACCGCCTGGTCTATGCCATGCTGCGCGCCGGCGCGAGCATCGACGACATCGCCAAAGCCAAAATGCCGGAAGAAATCCTGGAGCTGGACTACACCGTAGGCGAAGACATCACCGGCGACTGGACCGACGTGCAAGCCGTGCTTGGCTCCATCCTGCACGCGGGCGCGGTCGCCAAGAACCCGCTGGGAAGGCTGCAAGGCGTGCAAAAACGCGTGATGGAATTGCTGGACCACGACGCGGACGACAGCCTGTTCAAACTCTTCCAGACGCTGGCCGACCGCACGCTGGGCTACTGCGCCACCCATGCCCTGTTATGCGCGGCAGTATGTGAACTGACAGCGCGCAAAATGGAAGTAGACGAACTGGTGCGTCCGGTACTGATGCAGGCCGCACTAACCATGAACATCAGCATGGCCAAACTGCAGGACTCGCTGGCCTCCCAAAGCACGCCGCTGAACTCCACGCAAAAACAGATGGTGCAGGACCACCCGCAGCGCAGCGCGGACATGCTGCGCGCCTTCGGTGTAGTTAACGAGGACCTGCTGGACATCGTGTCGCGGCACAACGACCGCGATCTCCGCAAAGGTCTGGCGCGCAACCACCTATGTCGGCGCATTCTGTATACGGCAGATGCCTTCATCGCCAAGATGGCCGCACGTAGCACCCGGCCCGCCTTATCCGCCTTGGTGGCTGCACGCTCCAGCATCGTCGGCGCTGGGGAAGAAGATGCCGAGGTCGCCAAAGCCATGGCCACGGCCGTAGGCTTTTACCCGCCCGGCACCTATGTGCTGCTGGCCAATGGGGAGAAAGCCGTGAGTGCCAAGAAAGGCGCCTCAGTAAACACCCCGCTGGTCGTCAGCGTGGTCAACCCGCAAGGCCTGCCGCTGGGCATTTATGTGATGCGCGACACGCGGGAGAAAAACTATGCCATCCAGTCACCCGTGGCATCCGACAGCATGCGCATACACCACGAGCGGGTACAGCGCGCCCTGGGCAAACTGCCGCCAAACAGCTAAAACTTGCCCCCGGTTAGTGGCGGCAACGGCTACTGCCGCACCACGTCGGCACCTGCCGGCGGCTTGAACTGAAAGCTGTCCGCCGCCAGGCTGGGGTTGAGTTCCATCTTGGCGAAGCTCATCACCGAGCGCTGGCCAAAGCTGTCCAGAATCTCCAGCGCGCCGAGTTCGGTCGCTTTGTCCACCTGCTTGAAGCCCACGCGCACGCTTTGCAGTTGACCGTCCTTGGCCTTGGGGGTGGCCACTACCCACTGCAGGCCATCCTGGTCAGGTGCGGCCTGCAGAGTGAAATCGGCCTGCAGGGCTTTCAGATCGGGTGCAGCCGCGATCAGCGCTGCAGGCGTGGAGCCCAGCACCTGCGATTGCTTGCGCGCCGTCACCTGGTTCAGGTCCACGTCATACAGCCACAGGGTCTGACCATCGGCCACGATGCTCTGCGCAAATGGTTTTTTGTAGATGAACTTGAAGCGGCTGGGGCGTTGAAACTCAAACGTGCCGCTGGAGGTCTTGCTGCGCGCAGCCTGCCCGTCCTTGGGTGGCGAAGTCACCACCTGGGTGAATTCGGCGCGGCCGGTCTTCGCTGTCTTCACGAAGTCTTCCAAGCTTTCAAGGCCTCCGGCGCAGGCAATACCTGCGCCAGCAGCTATGAATACCGTAGCAATCAGTTTTTTCATGTATTTACTCCGCGCGCGCCGGCACCAGAATTTCACGTTGGCCCGCACCGCTCATTGCGCTGACCAGGCCGGCTTTTTCCATGTCTTCCACCAGGCGCGCGGCGCGGTTGTAGCCGATCTTCAAATGGCGCTGCACCAGGGAGATGCTGGCCTTGCGGTTCTTCAACACTACCTCCACTGCCATGTCGTACATCGGGTCCTTCTCGCCCCCGCTGCCGCCACCCAGACCGTCAGCACCCTCGCCGTCCTCACCATCGACCGTGCCGCCTTCCAGCACGCCTTCGATGTAGTCGGGCTCGCCCTGGGTCTTCAAGTAACTTACAACGCGGTGCACCTCTTCGTCGCTGACAAAGGCGCCGTGCACCCGGGTCGGCATGCCGCTGCCGGGCATGTACAGCATGTCGCCCAGGCCCAGCAGGGCTTCGGCGCCCATCTGGTCCAAAATGGTGCGGCTGTCGATCTTGCTGCTGACTTTGAAGGAAATCCGGGTCGGGATGTTCGCCTTGATCAGGCCGGTAATCACGTCCACGCTGGGCCGCTGGGTCGCCAGAATCAAATGGATGCCGGCAGCCCGCGCCTTCTGCGCCAAGCGGGCGATCAACTCTTCGATCTTCTTGCCGACCACCATCATCAGGTCGGCCAGCTCGTCGATCACCACCACGATGTGCGGCTCGCGCTTCAACGGTTCGGGGCTGTCGGGCGTCAGGCTGAACGGGTTGTAGATGAACTCTTCGCGCGACGCGGCTTCGTCGATCTTGGCGTTGTAGCCGGCCAGGTTGCGCACGCCCAGCTTGCTCAGCAGCTTGTAGCGGCGCTCCATCTCGGCCACACACCAGGTCAGGCCATGCGCGGCTTGGCGCATATCGGTAACCACTGGGGCCAGCAGGTGCGGAATGCCTTCGTAGACCGACATTTCCAGCATCTTCGGGTCGATCATCAAGATGCGCACATCGCGCGCCTCGGCCTTGTACAGCAGGCTCAAGATCATGGCGTTGATACCCACCGACTTGCCCGAGCCGGTGGTGCCGGCCACCAGCACGTGCGGCATCTTGGCCAGGTCGACCACCACCGGGTTGCCGATGATGTCCTTACCCAGGCCCATGGTCAGCAGCGACTTGGCCTCGTGGTAGACCTGCGAGCCCAGGATTTCCGACAGCGTAATGGACTGGCGCTTGGCGTTCGGTAACTCCAGCGCCATGTAATTCTTGCCGGGAATGGTTTCCACCACGCGAATGGACACCAGGCTCAAGCTGCGCGCCAAGTCCTTGGCCAGGCCGACGATCTGCGAGCCCTTGACGCCGGTAGCGGGCTCGATCTCGTAACGGGTAATCACCGGGCCGGGCGAGGCCAGCACCACGCGCACCTCGACGCCGAAGTCCTTCAGCTTTTTCTCGATCATGCGGCTGGTCATTTCCAGCGTCTCGGGGGCCACGGTTTCCTGGCGCAGCTGCGGGCCGTCTAGCAGGTCCACCTGCGGCAGCTTGGTGTCGGGCATCTCGGTAAACAGCGGCTTTTGGCGCTCCTTCGCCACACGCTGGCTCTTGGGTGGATCAACCAAAGTCGGTTCAATCATGACCGGCTGAGGGTGGTGGGCCTCGATCTCGACGCGCTCCTCGCGCACCACGGCTTCACGCTTCTTGGCAGCCTTTTTGCCCACGGCCAGGTCCACCGCCACTTCGCGCTTCTCGCGCCGCGTTTCCACCAGGGAATAGGTCCAGGCGCCCAGACGCTCAGCCACCTGGCTCCAGGAAAAGCGGAACACCGCAGACACACCAATCACCCCCAGCGTGATCCACACCAGGCCGGAGCCGGTAAAACCCAGCCACTTGACGCCAAACGGACCGATCAAATAACCCAGCGCACCGCCCACATGGCCCGGCAGCTGCGGCTCAAGCCGGTACAGACGCGACCATTCCAGCCCGGTGCTGGCGCACAACAGAACGGCCAGGCCAATCCAGAAAGTCCAGGCATTGCCACTAAGACGTGGCGCAGGCTGCTGGGCACGCTCATCCGGGGCATGGCCACGCATCCAGCCGGCCAGGGCAGCCAGCCAGGCGCGCACACCGGCAGCAAAACACCACCATACAGAAAAACCCAGGCTGAAATAGCTGAGGTCTGCGATCCAGGCACCCAGGCGCCCGCCCCAGTTGCGCACCACGGCGCTCTGGCCAGAGGTGGACCAAGCGGGGTCTTGCAAGGTATAGCCCAACATGGACATGAGCCAGAACACCAGGGCCAGCAGCCCCAGGATCAAACCGATTTCACGCGCAAAACGGTTGAGGCCCGTGCGTACGGGCGACACCACCGGGCCAGATGAATTGAGGGTATTGAGAGAATAAGTCATGGGCAAGAAGTACTGCCCTGAGCTTACCCCAAGCCCAGCCCCCGAATGGGGCACGGCGGCCACGCACTCGCCGCAAGATGTAAGAACGTGTTCAAACAGCCCGTGCAGTACTGCCAATCGTTTAAATCAGGCTACCCAGCACCGACTGGATGTGGGTCGAGCCATTGTCCTGGCTGACGATGTAGCCACGCTCCTCCAGGTCTTTCATGACGCGGCTGACCATCTCGCGCGAGGCCCCCACCATCTTGGCCACGTCCTGGCGCGAAATCTTGTCACGAATGACCATCTGGCCGTTCACGTCATGGGCGGCAGACTCCAGCAGCACATGGGCCACACGGCCGTACACATCCATCAGGGCCAGCGACTCGATCTTCTGGTCGGCACGGCGCAACCGCTTGACCAGCCCAGTCATCACAGCCCGGGCCATGGCGGTATTGCCCTCCAGACAGTGCTCGAATTCAGCACGGCCCAGCACCAGGCAGTCGGTGAGGGCATCCGCCTGCACGGTGGCCGAATGCGGTTCGTGGTCGATCAGACTCATCTCCCCCACATAGTCACCCATTTGCAGCGTAGCCAGGATCACCTCGCGACCGCGACCGTCTGTGGTCAGCACCCGGGCCCGGCCGCTGAGCACGATAAACAGCGTGTCAGACTTGAGGCCTTGCTCGACGATCACCTCGCCCCGTTTGAAGCGTCGCTTGGTGACCGCCTTGGCCACGACATCCGCCTGCTCGGACGTCATGCTGGAAAACAGGGGAACGCGTAACAGCAGCTCTATGTTGGACAACATTGACATTCGCATTTCCTCTTTAAAAGACACATCAGCCTCTGCCCGGCCCATGCCTAACCCTCGGCAAGGGCAACTGCACGGAACCCTGCAAGCCATAGGTTCTTACAATCTGGGGCAAAATTTCAATTAAACGCCATCGTTAAAAGCGCCCGGCAGCCACGCTGACTTGCATTTTCATAGCAAGCCGCGAACTGTACACGGCACCCTCCTATTTTCACCACAGGTTTTCATCCATGTCCATGATTAAACACGCCAAAGTTTTGGTTTTGGGGTCGGGCCCCGCCGGCTACACCGCCGCCATCTACGCTGCCCGCGCCAACCTGAACCCGGTACTCATCACCGGCATCGCCCAGGGCGGCCAGCTGATGACCACCACCGAAGTAGACAACTGGCCTGCCGATGTGATGGGCGTGCAAGGCCCCGAGCTGATGCAGCGCTTCCAGGAGCACGCCGAGCGCTTCAAGACCGAAATCATTTTCGACCACATCAACACCGTGGACTTCAGCAAGCGCCCCTTCACCCTGACCGGCGACAGCGGCAGCTACACCTGCGACGCGCTGATCCTGGCCACCGGCGCCTCCGCCCAGTACCTGGGCCTGGAATCCGAAACCGCCTTCATGGGCCGTGGCGTGTCCGGCTGCGCCACCTGCGACGGTTTCTTCTACCGAGGTGAAGACGTGTGCGTGGTCGGCGGCGGCAATACCGCCGTGGAAGAAGCGCTTTACCTGTCCAATATCGCCCGCAAGGTGACCCTGGTGCACCGCCGCGACAGCTTTAAGGCCGAGGCCATTCTGGTGGACAAGCTGCACGAAAAAGTTGCAGAGGGCAAGATCGAGCTCAAGCTCTTCCACACGCTGCAACAGGTGCTGGGCGATGCCTCCGGCGTGACCGGCGTGCGCCTGAAAAGCACACAGAGCGATGCCACCACCGACGTCACCCTCAAGGGCTGCTTCATCGCCATCGGCCACAAACCCAATACCGAGATCTTTGCTGGTCAGTTGGAAATGAAGGACGGCTACATCGTTACCCGTAGCGGCTTGCAAGGCTTTGCCACCATGACCAGCGTGCCCGGCGTATTTGCCGCCGGCGACGTACAAGACCACATCTACCGCCAGGCCATCACCAGCGCCGGTACGGGTTGCATGGCCGCACTGGACGCACAGCGTTTCCTGGAACAAGGCACGCATTAAAAGCAAGCCCGCAGGCGGGCCTGAATTTATACAAAAGGAGCGGCCGGCGCAGGTACCACCTGCACCGGCCGCTCTTTTTTTGATAGTAAATAGCTACTGCGCAGGCTTGGGCTGCAAGGTGATGCGCAGACCCTGCGGCGTCACCTCCAGGCTGCCGGGTACATAGCCCATACCTTCCACGGTGGCCATGTTCTTGGCGCTGACCTGGTAGAGGCTGGCATCGTCCAGCAAACGTTCGGCCAGCTGAGGTGCCAAGCCTTGCACCAGGCTTTGGTAGCGCTCGGGCACGCCGGCAAAATCCAGGCTGTTGACGTGCAGATCGACCAGGCGGATGGTCTGGTCGCTGGGCTCGAAACGCAGGCCATAGTCCACATCCAATGTGCCATTGAATACATTGCGGCCCAGGCGCTCGGACACCTGGATCTGCAGCGACGTGCCGACGCGGTTATGCTCGGGCAGCATACGCACCTGGGGCGTTTGGGCCTGGATTTCAAACAACGGGCCGATGCGGCCGGTATAAGGGAAACGCTGCGCCAGCAGCGACTGGATCTTCTCGGTACTGATAGTGGTGCTACGCGGCCCGGTGCCAACGCATGCAGCCAGCACACTCACACCCAGCAGCAGAACCCAGCGCAACAGATAAACATACAAACGCATTACAGCAAAGCCTCCTTGTCTACACCACTGCGGCCCAGTTGGATGCGCAGCTTGCGCAGGGCCTCGTTTTGCACCTGGCGCACCCGTTCACGGGTCAGGCCCAGACGCACACTCAAAGTATCCAGGGTTTCGGGTTCACGGTTGTGCAGGCCAAAGCGGCCATCCAGCACCTCGCGCTCGCGCCGGGTCAAGGTGGCGGTCCAGGCCTCCAGCAGGCGCTCCACCTCGTGGATCTGGGTGTGTGCGGCGGGGTCCAGTGCGCTCTCGTCCGTCAAGGTGTCACCCAGGGTCTGCCCGTCTTCCGAGCGGTCGAAGGTCGAGTCCAGCGAGCGCGGTGTTTCGGCCAGAGCCAGCAGGTCGGCCACCTCATGCTCGTCGCGGCCCATCAGGGCGGCCACGTCGTCCACACGCACACCGTCCGGGCGCAACGCGGCAAATACCGGGTCATGCTCCAGCGTGCGCCGGGCCCGCAACACCTGCTGCAGCTCGCGCACCACATGCACCGGCAGGCGTATCACCCTGCCCTGCTGCATCACCGCACGCTCGACCGACTGGCGTATCCACCAGGTGGCATAGGTGGAAAAGCGAAAGCCCCGGTCGGGCTCGAACTTGTCGATGGAATGCATCAGGCCGAGGTTGCCCTCTTCGATCAGATCGCCCATGGGCACACCGCGTCCCAGATAGGCCTTTGCGATGCTCACGACCAGGCGCAGATTGTGTTCGATCATGGCCTGGCGAGCCGCAAAGTCGCCGGACCTGGCACGCACCGCCATGTCGAACTCTTCGCTGGCGGTGAACAGCTCGGTGCGGCGCACATCGCGCAGATACAGCGTGAGCGCGTCGTGGATTTCGCCGCCCGTGGCGAGCCAGGAGGCCAGGCCGTCGCCCGCCAACGGCGCGGCATCGACCTCGGGTACGGCATCTTCGCCCAACGCATCCACGACCAAGGTCTTAGCGGATACGTCAGGCTTTTGCATGGTGTTTACCGGTTGGGGAGGTATTTGGTCGGATCGACCGGCTTGCCCTGGCGTCGAATCTCGAAGTGCAGCTTCACACGATCGGTGTCGCTGCTGCCCATCTCGGCGATCTTCTGGCCCTTGCGCACAGACTGGTCTTCTTTGACCAACAAGGTCTGGTTGTGCGCATAGGCTGTCAGATACGTGTTGTTGTGCTTCAAGATCAACAGATTGCCGTAGCCGCGCAAGCCGGCACCGGCATAGACCACGCGGCCATCGGCGGCGGCCAGCACGGGGTCACCGGCCTTGCCGCCTAAGTCCAGGCCCTTGTTCTTGGCTTCGTCGAAACCGGCGATCTGGCTGCCACTGGTGGGCCAGATGAAAGCCACGTCGTCATCACCACCTGTGGCCACGGCAGCCGCAGGAGCTGCAGATACGGGTGCCATCGGCTTGCTGGCAGCGCTGGCCGGGCTGCTGGCCGCACTGGCCGCGGCACTGGCGGCAGGCACCGCAGCCGCCGTCACGGTAGAGCTGGTGACCGGGCGCGTCACCACGCCAGCTTCGGTGGCCGTGGCGTTCGGCGAGATCACGCGCAGCACCTGGCCAACTTCAATCAGATTGGGGTTGTCCAACCCGTTCCAGCGCGCAATATCCTTCCAGCTCTGGCCGTTGTCCAGGCCGATGCGGATCAGGGTGTCGCCAGGGCGGACTGTGTAATAACCAGGCTTGCCTGCATTTTCGGCGCCGGGCAAGGGCTTGGCGGGAGCGGCATCGGCCGGCGCAACGGCAACGGACGACTGGGTGCGGACTGCCCCCGTACCACGGTCTTCTACCGGGGCTTTGTGCAAACTGGTACTGGAGCAGCCGACCACGGCCAGTACGGCCAAAACGGCGGCCGTGTATTTCCAATCCTGAGGACGCAAAGCGAGCATGTGTAATTCCTGTTCAAGCAATCCCTGATTTTAGAGGGACAAAGTGAACGGCCTCGAGCAATTGCTGCTGCAGACCTTTGGCCGTTTTATCCACAACCACCAAAGCCTGCTGCCCCCCGGGCGTCACCATGGGTGCAACCAGGCGCCCACCCACAGCGAGCTGGTCCAGCCAGGCCTGTGGAATCGCCTCGCCACCCGCAGCGGCAATGATGCCCGCATAGGGCGCGCCCTTGGCATAGCCAACCATACCGTCGCCAAACAGCAGGTGCACATTCGGCAGGCGAAAGGGTCGCAGATTGGCGCGTGCCTTGTCGTGCAGACCACGCAGGCGCTCGATGCTGTAGACCTCGCGCGCCAGCACGGCCAGCACGGCAGCCTGGTAGCCGCAGCCCGTGCCAATCTCCAGCACACGGCCCAGCGGCCCGGCATGGCCTAGCGGAGAATCCAGCAGTAGCTCGGCCATGCGGGCTACCACATTGGGCTTGGAGATGGTCTGACCCAGGCCGATGGGCAGGCTGGTGTCTTCATAGGCCTGGTTCACCAAGGCGGTATCGACAAAGCGGTGGCGCTCCACCTGGCCCATGGCGCGCAGCACAGCGGCCGAGCTTATGCCCATGGCGGCCAGCTTCTGCACCATGCGCGCACGCACCGCAGCCGAGTCCATGCCGTGGCCGGGTGCCGGTGCATGTTCGAAGCTTTTAGGGCCTCTGGCGCTGGAATTAACTGCGGCAGCAGCTACTTTTTTAATAGCAACTGTCTTGCCCGATGGAGCACCGGAGGAGAGGTCCAGTCGCGCGGGAAAGCGGGGACGTTGGGTCATGGAATCCACTGCCGCTATGCACCCGCGAGATGGGCCGCAGTCTGCGCCCAGTAACCCAGATGGTCGTGGTCAGTGAGATCCACTTTAAGAGGAGTCATGGTCACATGGCCTTGCAGGCTGGCATGGAAGTCGGTGCCTTCGGCATCGTCCTTGGCGCGGCCGGCCTCGCCTATCCAGTACATGGTGTCGCCACGCGGACTGTCCATGGTGATGACTTTTTCGGCCGCATGGCGGCGGCCCAATCGGCACACCTTGAGTGGCTTGAGCTCTTCCAGCGGCAAGTTGGGGATATTGATGTTCAACAGAAACGGCTGGGCACCCACCAACTGTTGTTGGGTCATACGCAGCACCAGATTGCGCGCAGTCTGGGCTGCGGCATCCAGATGCTGCCAGCCCTTCTGGGTTTGCGAAAAAGCCAAAGACGGAATGCCGAACAAATAGCCTTCCATGGCTGCACCCACGGTGCCAGAGTAAATGGTGTCGTCGCCCATATTGGCACCATTGTTGATGCCAGAGATCACCATGTCCGGCCGGTAACCCAGCAAGCCGGTCAGCGCGATATGCACGCAGTCCGCCGGCGTGCCGTTCACATAGCGAAAGCCGTTGCTGGCCTGGTGCACGTACAGGGGGGAGTACAGGGTCAGTGCATTCGACTTGGCGCTGTTGTTGTGCTCGGGAGCAACCACCTCGACCTCGGCCACATCTTTCAGGGCTTCATACAGCGCAACAATGCCAGCGGCCTGGTAACCATCGTCGTTGGAGATAAGAATTTTCATAACAACAGGAACATGCCCGTCCGTTCAGCAGACCGGTTTCAAAATGTGATTTTGGATTGTAGGGAAGTTCTGTCGCTCAACCTGTGCGGCTGCCGCCGACCAGACCTTTACAGTCCCTGCTGCTGCGCAAACACCTCGGGGCGCAAAGGCCGCGCAAAGTGGTAGCCCTGGGCATAGGTGCACTGCAGATGGCGCAGACGATGGGCCACCGCCTCGGTTTCCACACCCTCGGCCAGCACCGGCAAACCCAGGCTCAAGGCCAGTGAGATCATGCCGCGCACGATGGCGGCATTGTCCGGATCGTCGATCAGGTCGCGCACAAAAGACTGGTCAATCTTGATCTTGTCGAACTTGATGCGCCGCAAATACGCAAAACTGGAATAACCGGTGCCAAAGTCGTCGATGGACAGCTTCACGCCCAAGGCCTGCAATCGGCGCAGTACGGCGGTGACCGCCTCACCATCGTGCAGCAATACGCTTTCGGTCAACTCCAGCTCCAGACAATCGGGTGGAATGCCGGAAACATCCAGCGCCTCTTCCACCTGCTTGAGCACCACGCCACGCTGAAACTGCCGGGCCGACAGATTCACCGCCATCATCAAATCAGGACGACCGGCATCGTGCCAGGCGCGCAGTTGCAAGGCTGCAGTCTTCAGCACCCAGCCTCCCAAAGCTTCAATCACGCCGCAGTCTTCGGCAATCGGGATAAACACGCCAGGGGGAATTGCGCCACGCTCGGGGTGGTCCCAGCGGCACAAGGCCTCGACACCGATCACGCGCCCGCTGGGCAGATGGATCAAAGGCTGGTACTCCAGACGCAGGGCGTTATTTTCAATCGCTCGGCGCAAGGCCGACTCGATGCGCAAGCGCTCCAGCGCCGCCTCGTTCATGGTGGCATCGGCAAACTGGTAGGTGCCCCGTCCACCGCGCTTGGCAGCATACAGTGCCGAATCCGCCCGGCCAAACAGGGCATCGAAATTGTCGCCATCGGCCGGAAACATGGCGATGCCGGCCGAGATGGAAACATTCACCGGCATATCGGCCAGCACCATGGGCTGGCCCACGGCATCCATCAGCGCCGTGACGGCATGGGCCGCATCTGCCGTGCTCTGCACGTTGCGCAGCAGGATCAGAAACTCATCTCCACTGAGCCGGCCGATGACGGAGCGCTCGTCGGCAAACCGGCTCAAGCGCAAGCCGACCTCACGCAGCATCTGGTCGCCTGCGCCGTGGCCCAGGGAGTCGTTCAGCGTCTTGAAGTTGTCCACGTCAATGACGATCATCGCCACCTGCTCGTGGGTGCTTTGTGCATGTTTGAGCACCAGCGTAGAGCGCAGCGCCACGTGGGTGCGGTTCGGCAAACCGGTAATCACGTCCTGGCTGGACAGATAGGCAATCTGCTCCTCGGCTGCCTTGCGCGAGCTCAAATCGGTAAACGCCGCCACGTAGTGGGTGATTTCGCCGTGGGCACGTTGGTGGAGTGCCGACAGACTCAGCCACTGCGGATACACCTCACCGTTCTTGCGCCGGTTCCAAATCTCGCCAGCCCAGCGCCCCTCGCCAGTCAAAACCTTCCACATATTCTCAAAGAACATGGGCGTGTGCTGCCCGGACGCCAGGAATTGCGGGTCGCGCCCAAGCACTTCACTGGACTGGTAACCGGTGATTTCAGAAAATGCACCGTTTACCATGATGATGCGGTTGCGCTCATCGGTGACCATGATGCCGTCGGTGCTCTGCTCCAGAACGCGGCCCGCCAGCTCCAGCTTGGTCGCCGCAATTTGCTGGTCGGTAATGTCGCGGCGCACCACCAGCAGATGCATGCGCTCGCCCCGGCGACCAAAGGTGGGTACGCGGATCACGTCGAAACAACGGGCGTTGCCGTGGCCATCTTCCACCATCTCTTGCATCTGCGACGGCAGCCCGGATTGCCAGGTCGCCTCGTCAGCCAATGCACCATGACGCAGGCTATCGCCCTGGGGATGGTCTCGGTCGGCAATCTCCAAGTCGGTATAGCCGTATGCCTGCTGCTCGGATATGTTCAGCACCGCACGCGCCGCAGGGTTGGTCAACAGCCAACGCCCCTCACCGTCCTTGAGATACACCAGGTCTGGTAGATGGCCAAACACCGAACCCAGCAGCTTGTCGCGGTCGCGCAGCAGGCGATCAGATTCCGAACGCGCCGTCACATCCAGGCCTATGCACCAGATGGAGCCAGAGGCGTCGCCTTTCTGCAGCCCGTCGATGCTGGACCAGGCAATGCGGCGTTTGGCACCGGACTTGGTGGTCAGCGTAGCCTCCAGATCCCGAAAGCTCGGTCCCTGCTCCATGAAGTCGGCGATTTTGCGTGCTAGGTATGCGGAGTTCGGATACAGCCACTGCAAGGCCTCAGGGTGGCCAACCAGTTCGTCACGGCTATAGCCCGTAACAGCCTCGCATTCGCGGTTCCAGTAGGTGATGCCTTGATTTCCGTGTAAGTCCTTGGCGCAAACCAGGACAGGCAGACTGTCCAACACGCTCAGTATTTGGGGCGACACCGCAATACCCGTCACCAGAGACGCCAACGCCGCCTGGGTCACGTCTCCTGCACCCATGCCGCTTTGCCGAGCAAGCTGTGGCAAAGCAGGTTCCAATAGAACTTGAGGGTGCTGTGTTTCCACGCAAGCTTTCTAGAAATAAGGCAGTTGGGTGTTCAAAATAATATTTTCAAACTGTATACGAGAACCCGATCCTGGGCCGCATGCGGGTATCTATATTTGATTCGCGGCAAAGAGTCCCGCCGAGTACCGCCGGCTAGCACCACTCTCGCCATGTATGGCAGACAGGCTTTCTGGCACATGCCCACTGCATGACCACGGCCAAGAACCATCCACGCGTGGAAAATAAAAAAGCGCACTACCCAAAGAGTAGTGCGCTTTTATAAACTGGGGTGGCTGAAGGGGCTCGAACCCTCGACAACAGGAATCACAATCCTGGACTCTACCAACTGAGCTACAGCCACCGTAGATTTAAATTATAACCCGAGTTTTGCGGGTTAACGATTATTCCGCAGCAGATAGTGTTTTCAGCATCGGTTTGGCTACATTGATCTTGACCTTGAACATCTCTTTCAAGGTTTGGTAGTACGCACGCCCCTCAGCTGCAGCCCAACCTTGAGAGTATTGCTCACGCCCTTGCTGCGCCACATCCGCGGCAGGCACGTCGCGGGGCACGCGCTTGTTGACCTTGACCACGGCATAACCTTGCTCACCCAAATCCACCCCCGTCCACGCAGGCAGAGTGGCCAGATCGACACGCATGGCGGCATTCACTACGCGAGGAAGCTGTTGCTGGGCGTTTTCCCGCGACACCAAGACAGGGGCAGACAAACTCGCCGCACCAGGGCTGGCCTTCCATGCAGCCAACTTGTCCATACCGTCCTTTTTGGCCAGCTCTGCTGCACGCGACGCAATCAACTGCATACGCACCCGGTCTTTGACCTCAGACAATGGCAAGGTATGTGCCGGCGCATACTGGGTGATGCGCCCCGCAACCAACTGGTTGGAGCCAACGTCAATGGCCTCCGTGTTGTGCTTTTTCTCAATCGAATCTGCCGAAAAAATGGCATTCAAGAATTTGGCATTGGCCAATACACCCTTGGCGTCTGCTGCAGGGGCACGCCCCAGGCTGGCTGTCTTGATCTCCAGCTTCAATTTATCCGCAATAGGCTTGAGGCTGTCCGCCTGCTCATAGACGCCGTTGGTAAACACATCGGCCACCTCGGCAAACTTGCTCTGGGCTTGCTGATTCTTCAGTGCAGCTTCCAGCTCAGGGCGCATTTCTTCAAAACCGCGTTGCTTGGGTGCTCGAATATCCGTCAACTGAATGATGTGAAAACCGAAGTCCGACTCCACAATGTCACTGATATCACCTTTCTTCAAGGCAAATGCAGCATCCTCGAAAGGCTTGACCATAGCGCCACGCGCAAAGTAATCCAGGTCACCGCCCTTCGCAGCAGAGCCTGTGTCCTGGGAATTCTTCTTGGCGACATCAGCAAAACTGGCTGGCGATTTTTTCACCAGGGCCAGCAATTCCTCGGCCTTGGCGCGGGCCTTTTTACGATCTTCGGCCGACGCATCCTTGGGCGCGTTGATCAGGATATGGCTGGCACGACGCTCTTCTTTTCCTGCCAAACGTTCGGCATTTTCCTTGTAGTAAGTCTGCAAATCCTGCTCGTTAGGTACGATGTCTTTTTTCACGGCATCCAGGTCCAGTACCAAGTATTCCACCTGGGCTTGTTCGGGAGCCTGGTACAGAGAGGCGTGGTCCTTGTACCAAGTCTCAAGCTCTGCATCACTGGGGCTGACCTTTGAAGCAAAATCCGCCGTCTTGAAAAGTGCCACTTGCACCTCGCGCTTTTCAAAGAAAGCGTTCAAAGACACATCGGCCTCTACACCCGATGCGAACGCCGTGGCAGCCACACCATTCACCACCTGCCGCTGCGACAAATCGGTGCGCACGCGGGATTCAAACATTTCCGGTGTCATACCCTGGGCGGCCAGCAATTGGCGGTAACGCTCCATGTCCAACGATCCATCTGGCTTGCGCAAAGACGCAATCGTGGAGTCCTCCTGCAGACTGCGAGCCAGTCTGCCATCGCTGGTCACGAGGCGGAATTTCTCGGCAGCTGCCGCCAGCACACGCTCTTGCACCAAGCTTTCCAAGGTGGCGTAACGCGCATCCGCAGAGTCGAGCAGCTTGGGGTCCAGGTTGGGCCGCGAAGCCATCATGCGCTGCACCTCGCGTTGGTGTGCAGCATCCCAATCGGCCTGCTTGATGTCGTGCCCCGCCACCTTGGCGACCGTATCGCCGCCTTCGTTGTAACGCCGGAAGCCCTCACGACCACCGACCACCACGAACGCAGGAATGATCAACAAGAACATCAAGCCCATCATGATCTTGCTGTGCTTGCGAACGAAATCAAACATGGAAGAACTCTTTTGAAAAAACAAAAAAGGCGAACAATCTGTTCGCCTTTACTGGGTGGGGTTGGTGGGTGCTGACGGGCTCGAACCGCCGACCTACGCCGTGTAAGGGCGCTGCTCTACCAACTGAGCTAAGCACCCCACCTGAAACAGAAAACTCAGTTCAACGCATCTTTCAATGCCTTGCCTGGACGAAACTTTGGCACCTTGGCTGCCTTGATTTTAATCGCAACGCCAGTGCGCGGATTACGTCCGGCACGAGCAGCACGCTTGCCAACAGCAAAGGTGCCGAATCCTACCAGCGAAACGGTGCCACCCTTTTTCAGCGTGGTTTTCACCGCGCCGATGGTGGACTCCAGCGCACGCGCAGCAGCAGCCTTGGAAATATCAGCATGCTTTGCGATGTGTTCAATCAATTCAGTTTTGTTCACAAGGAGCCCCTCGCTCTAATTTATTCAGACCAATGTATCTAACAAATTCCCCCCGACTTGCTGCTCTGCGGCGCGCAAAAAAACAGGCCTGGGGGAAACATAACTTTGCAGCACCTACTGCGCAACCGATTAAAACTTTGGACTCCCAACATGTCAATCGGACAAACTGCATTCAAGCGGCGCGGAGGCGGATTCTAGACTGAAATCGGGCCACTCTTGAACAGCACTCACACTTTTTATCTCGCCGCAACAACAGCTCACAAACGGTGCGCGTGACCCGCAGCAATTGCACTACTTTGGGGCCTTCAACGCAGACGCCGCAAACACTTATTTTGTACGTGCGCGTATCTCCGGCAAGGCCTTCTGTAAATAATAAACCATGGACCAAATGGTCAGGATTGCAGAAATCCAGATCAGCCACTGACCCCACACATGGGTGTCCACCACACCGAACAAGCGGCCGTCAAAAAGCAAAAATGGAATGGCCACCATCTGCGATACGGTCTTCAATTTACCGATCATGTGCACAGCCACACTCTTGGACGCGCCGATCTGTGCCATCCACTCGCGCAGAGCAGAAATCGCAATCTCGCGGCCAATGATGATAAGCGCCACGAAGACATCGGCACGGCGCAAATAAACCAGCACCAACACACAGGCACACACCAGAAATTTATCCGCCACCGGGTCCAGAAAGGCCCCGAAGGACGAGGTCTGGTTCAGCCGGCGAGCCAGGAAACCATCCAGCCAGTCGGTGGCGGCAAACACCACGAACATCACGGTCGCAATCAGGTTGCGGCTGGGCTCGGCCAGGGGCAAATAAAAGACCCCGACGATCAACGGTATCGCGACGATGCGCGTCCAGGTCATGATGGTAGGAATGGTCCAGAACATACCTGATTGTGTCATGCGATTGGGGTGTGGGCCTCAACGCAATGCGCGGTAGATTTCTTCCGCCAATTCCCGCGAAATGCCGTCAACTTTGGCGATATCGTCCACACCCGCAGCGGCCACGCCACGGATGCCACCAAAACGCTGTAACAGGCTGGCGCGTTTCCTCGGGCCGATACCGGCAATATCCTCCAGCTTACTGCCACCCACGCGGACCTTGGCGCGCTGGGCACGCATGCCAGTGATGGCGAAGCGATGGGCCTCGTCACGGATCTGCGCAACCAGCATCAGCGCCGCCGAATCGCGAGCCAGCGTGGCCTTGGTGCGGCCATCGGCGAACACCAACTCTTCGAGCCCGACCTTGCGACCCTCGCCTTTTTCGACCCCCACGATTAACCCCAGGTCCAACCCCAAAGCCTCAAACACCGACTTCGCCATCGACACCTGGCCCTTGCCTCCGTCGACCAGCACAAGGTCAGGCATGCGCCCAGCCGGTGGCTCAACACCAGGCTCAGCCTGCACGCCAAATTTGCTGTAGCGCCGTGTCAGCACCTGGCGCATAGCCGCGTAATCGTCGCCCGGCGTAATGCCTTCGATCTTGTAGCGCCGGTACTCGGAGTTTTGCATCTTGTGCTGCTGGAACACCACGCAGGAGGCCTGGGTCGCCTCGCCGGCCGTGTGGGAAATATCAAAACATTCGATGCGCAAGGTATCGAGGTCGTCCGGCACCAGGTCCAGCGCGTCCACCAGGGCACGCGTGCGGGCTTGCTGCGAGCCCTCCTCGGCCAGCAGGCGAGCCAGCTGCAGGCCGGCATTCTTCTGCGCCATCTCCAGCCAGACGCGGCGCTGCTCGCGCGGACTGTGCACCGCCGTGACCTTGGTGCCGCTTTGCGACGACAAGGCGTCGAGCAAACTCTTGCCAACTGGCACGCTGGTGATCAGAGCCGGCGGAATGGGGATGTCAATGTAATGCTGGGCTATAAAGGCCTCCAGCACCTGCACCTCCACGCCCTGGGCCGCGTCCTCACCTTCCACCTCGACCGCGTTCATGAACACCGCGTCTTCCACATGCGTGGGGTAGTAAGCCCTGTCGCCAAGGTGACGCCCGCCGCGCACCATGGCCAGATTCACACAGGCCCTGCCCCCCTGCACCTTCACCGCCAGGATGTCCACGTCCTTGTCGGACACGTTGTCCACCGACTGCTGATGCAGCACGGTAGACAGGGCGCTCATCTGGTTCCGCAGCTCGGCCGCCTGCTCGAACTCCAGCTTGTCGGCGTGGGCCATCATGCGGACCTCCAGCGCCTTCAGCACCTGCTGGGTTTCGCCGTCCAGAAACTTCTCGGCGTTCAGTACGTCCTGCGCATAGTCTTGCGGCGAGACAAAGTTCACGCACGGGCCGGAGCAGCGCTTGATCTGGTACAGCAGGCAGGGCCGGGTGCGGTTGTTGAACACCGTGTCCTCGCAGGTCCGCAGGCGGAACACTTTTTGCAGCAGCTGGATGGATTCCTTCACCGCCCAGGCGCTGGGGAAGGGGCCGAAGTAACGGTGCTTCTTCTCCACCGCGCCGCGGTAATAGGCGACGCGCGGAAAGGTCGCGGCGCTCTGCTCGGCCGTCACACTCGATATGGCAGGCAGCGCGGTGATCTTCAGATAGGGGTAGCTTTTGTCGTCGCGGAACAGGATGTTGTACTTGGGGTGCAACGTCTTGATCAGGTTGTTTTCCAGCAACAGCGCCTCGGCCTCGGAGCGCACCACTGTCGTCTGCATGCGCGTAATCTTGCTGACCATATGGCCGATGCGGGTACCACCATGGTCGCGCTGGAAATAGGTGGTGACCCGCTTCTTCAGGTTCTTCGCCTTGCCCACGTACAGCACCGTGCCGTCGGCATCGAAATAGCGGTACACGCCGGGCAAGGCGGGCAAGGCGGCGACTTCGCTCAGCAGTTGCTCAGAATGCACGGGCTCGACAGCGGACACTACAGGTGGTTCAACAGGATTAATCTCGGACATAAGCCGTATTGTGGACAATCCAAGGCTGCGCTCCTCCACCGCCCCATGATCCCCCTGAAATACCTGTCGGCATATCCGGCCCACGTCACCGCCCAGGTGCAGCAGCTGCTGGCCGCCGACAAGCTCGGCCCACTGCTGCTGAAAAAATACCCCAGCGCCCACGGCGTGCGCACCGACAAAGCCTTGTACGACTATGTGATGGACCTGAAGAACCAACACCTGCGCAACGCCGCGCAGATCAACAAGGTCGGCTTTGACGCCAAGCTGCACGTCTACCACCATGCGCTGGGCACCCACACCACGGTGTCGCGGGTGCAGGGCAACAAGCTCAAGGCCAAGCACGAAATCCGCATCGCCACGCTGTTCAAGGACGTGCCCGATGCCTTCCTGAAAATGATCGCGGTGCACGAACTCGCCCACCTGAAAGAGCGCAACCACGACAAGGCCTTCTACCAGCTGTGTACCTATATGGAGCCCGACTACCACCAGCTGGAATTCGATGTGCGCCTGTACCTGACGCATATCGACGTGGCCGGCAAACTGGACTGGCCCGCATGAAAACCTGGGATATCTTCTGCCAGGTGATAGACAACTTTGGCGACATCGGCGTCTGCTGGCGCCTGTCCACCGACCTGGCCGCGCGCGGCATGCAGGTGCGGCTGTGGGTGGACGATCCGTCGGCCCTGGCCTGGATGGCGCCGCATGGCTGCCCTGGCGTAGAAGTGCGGCACTGGACCCAGCCGCTGGACCTGGCGGGACTAAGCTCCAGCGATGTCTGGGTTGAAGCCTTCGGTTGCGAGATTGCTCCTGAATTCATAGCTGCTCACGCAGGCGATACCTGCGCCAGTGGCTCAAAACCCTTATGGATCAACCTCGAATACCTGTCGGCCGAGGGCTATGTGGAACGCAGCCACGCCCTGCCCTCGCTGCTGCGCGACGGCCCGGCCGCGGGCCGGCAGAAATGGTTCTTCTACCCTGGCTTCAACGACAAGACCGGCGGCCTGCTGCGCGAAACCGATCTGGCCCAGCGCCAGGCCAGCTTCGACCGCAGCGCCTGGCTGCAAGACCTGTGGCCCCGGCTGCAGCATGGCTTGGGCGCCCCACTGGCCAGCAGCGAAGAGACGGTAGTCAGCCTGTTCTGCTACGAGCCCCCAGCCCTGAAAGCCTTTCTGGAACAGCTGGCCGGCGCACCCCACCCCACCCGGCTGCTAGTCACCGCCGGCCGGGCGGCGCACGCGGTGCAGGCATTGCTTTCAGATGAAAACTGCCTGCGGCGCTTATCCTACCTGCAGGGGCAGCTATCGATTTCATACCTACCCGCATTGACCCAACGCGAATTCGACCACCTGCTGTGGGCCGCCGACTGGAATCTGGTGCGCGGCGAAGACTCTCTGGTGCGGGCCATCTGGGCCGGCAAGCCCTTCGTCTGGCACATTTATCCGCAGGACGACGCAGCCCACCACGCCAAGCTGGAAGCCTTTCTGGACGTGGCCCAGGCGCCACACTCGCTACGCCAATTCCACCGCGTCTGGAACGGGTTACAGGCCGGCCAGTTGCCGGTACCCGACCTAGCGGACTGGAATACCTGGGCGAAGGCTTTACGGGCCCGACTGTTGCTGCAAGCAGACCTGGCGACGCAGCTTCTGAGCTTCCAGCCTAAAAACCGTTAAAATCCAGGGCTTTGCCCAAACGGGCTGCTATCGGCAAACGCGATGTTTTGCCCCACCCGCCGCAGACATATCCCCCGAAGATGTTCCCGGGAGCGTTGCGCGGCCCTCACTCCAGAGAATGCTATGAAAATCGCCCAAGAAATCCGCGCAGGCAACGTCATCATGAACGGCAAGGACCCGATGGTCGTCCTGAAAACCGAATACAGCCGCGGCGGCCGCAACTCCGCTACCGTGCGCATGAAGCTCAAGAGCCTGATCGCCAACTTCAACACCGAAGTAGTGTTCAAGGCCGACGACAAGATCGACCAGATCGTGCTGGACAAGAAAGAGTGCACCTACTCCTACTTCGCCGAACCCATGTACATCTGCATGGACACCGAATACAACCAGTACGAAGTCGAAGCCGAAAACATGGGCGACGCACTGAACTACCTGGAAGATGGCATGGAACTGGAAGTTGTGTTCTACGACGGCAAGGCCATCTCGGTTGAACTGCCCACCAGCGTGCAGCGCGAAATCACCTGGACCGAACCCGCCGTCAAGGGCGACACGTCCGGCAAGGTGCTGAAGCCCGCCAAGATTGCCACCGGCTTTGAATTCGGCGTGCCAATCTTCGTGGCCCAGGGCGACAAGGTCGAAATCGACACCCGCACCGGCGAATACCGCAAGCGCGTCTAATACACGCCCAGGCGAACCCTAAAAAGGCTCCTTCGGGAGCTTTTTTTATGGCCGATAAACCACCCTCCCAGGCCTCCATGCAAGCACCATCCGCAGTCGATCCCAAAACCGTGGCGCATTTCCAGCCCAAGGCCATCACGCCCACGGCCGAGCAGTTGGCGGTGCAGGTCAGCCCGGCGCGCATGGCGATCGTGGAGGCTAACGCAGGCGCCTCCAAAACCACCGTGCTGGCTCTGCGCATGGCCGAAGCCTGGACGCGCGGCACCCGGCCCGAACACATCTTCGCGTTGACCTATACCGACGCCGCCCAGCTGGCACTCAAGACGGCACTGAAAAAGATCGGTGTGCCAGCCGCCATCGTCCAGCAACTGCGCATACAAACCTTCGAGGCCTTTTGCAGCCAGGTGCTACGCGACATGGAGGGCGGGCCCATACCTCTCTACACCGAGGCCGAACAATTCAGCCCCGTGCTGTGGGAGGCCGTGGAACGCGTGGCTGAACACCCCGGTGAAAAATGGCCAGAAGAACTGCTCATGCCCACCCTGGGTGACCAGGGTCTGGTCGACAGTTTTTTGCAATACAGCGAAATCCTCAAAGGCACGCTGCGCGATGTGCTGGAGCGCCAGGAGCAGTCCGTCACGCCCGACTACGCCGCCTCCCTGGAAATCGAATACACCCAGCTCAAGATCTACCTGGCGTTTGAACGCCTGCGTTGCGCCACCCCCGAAAAGCCCACCTTCCGCGGCCCGCATGACGCCACCTACGATCTGGCCTGCATGTTGCAGGAGGCCGAGCCCATGGAGCACTACCCTGCCTGGCCGACCCGGGTGAAGGTGCTGGTCATCGACGAAATGCACGACATGAACCAGGCCATGTTCACCGTGCTGCAGGCCCTGCTGGCCAGCAACCGCTGCTTCTTTTGCGGTGTGGGCGACATCGACCAGGTGATCCACAAAGCCACCGGCGCCGACGCCAAATTCATGCGCAGCAGCCTGGCCGAACACAGCAGCCACAAGGTTCAGCGCTACCCGCTGACGCATAGCTTCCGCTTCGGCACCGCCGTGGCCAAGCTGGCCGGCCAGATCGCCAACAAGGCTTACGCCACCATGGCCCCGCACACCACCCAGCTCACGCGCCTGGACTACGCCGACAACGCCGCCTGCGCTGCACAGGTGGTGCAGCAGGCCCTGCAATGGAAGAGCCAGCCGCGCGCCAAGATGCATGAATGTGCGGTGCTGCTGCGCCATGCCCACCAGTCGGTGCAGATTGAAAACGCCTTGATCGAGGCCGGCCTGCCCTACACCACGCGCGGCTTTGACAGCTATGTGCTGCGGCCCGAGGTGCTGTTCCTGCGCGGCCTGCTGGCCGTGGCTACCGACGACCTGCGCAGCGTTACCGTGGAGCGCACCCGTGCTCTGGTGATGCGCGCGCTGGTGTTTTTTGCCGGCTCACACATCCAAGTGGAGGGGCGCGAGCACGAGTCGCAGCAGGAGCTGTTGGACGATGCCGTGCGCAGCGTCACCGACAACCCGCTGTTCCTGACCTCATTCTTCGACAACCAGGTGCTGCGCAACGCACCAGCCAATACCCGCAAGCGACTGCAGGCTGCCGTGCAGCGCATACGCAGCCACACCGACCCCGGCCTGCTGGACGTCGTGCTGAAAGATTTGCAGATCCACACCCTGATGAACCAGGTGCTCAGCTCACGCCTACGCCGTGTGGAGGCCGAAACCAACCTGGCCTGGCTGGCCCAGGCGGCCGAGCGCTTTGCCAGCCCGGCGCTGTTCTTCCAGCACCTGAACGCAATCGAGCAAAAACAGCAGGACAGCCAGCGCGACAAAGGTAGCAGCCTGCTGCTTGCCAGCATTACCAGCGTCAAGGGCCTGGAATTCGATATGGTGCAAATACCATATCTGGCACAAGGCGAGTTCCCCGACCCGCATTCCGACGCGGGCGAGGAAGCCAATACCTTTTATGTAGGCATCACCCGCGCCCGACGCCAGCTGACGCTACTGGCCAGCCAGACACGGCCCAGCAGCCTGCTGGGCGACAAGCACTGAAACACCTCAGCGAAGCATGCAGCGGCCGGGTTCGCTCGGCAGGATGATGCCCCAGCGCACCACGCCGGTGCCGGTTTCGGTGGCCTGGGCCTGCGACACGGCCCAGGGCATATTCCAGGCACCGGTGACCGAAGCCTGCGCCATCAGACGGTTCAGCTCCGGACTGTTGGCTGAGGAGCCGGTAGCACCCCGCGTCTGATCGTCCAGCACCATGGCACCGCAGGTGCGGATGGCTTCGGCATTGACCCAAGGCGATTTAAAGTAGTGCCCGTCAATCAGCACCGCCACCCGCTGCGAACTCGAGCTGTGAGCCACGATATTGCCGCCCAGCCAGATATCCGAGACAACGATGCGCAAGGGCACACTGGTGTTCTTGCGCCACTCATCCATGGCATTGCTCGCCAGCAAACCGCCTGGGAAGTTGGCCCGGGTACGCCAATGGAAATGCTCGGCCACCACCGTCTTGCCCAACACCAAGATCAGGCATAGAACAATATGCGCAGCGATCACCGCACACAAGATAGAACGCTCAATCAACCTGGACGTGGGCGTACGCAGCACGGCCATCGCAAGCAAGCCCGTCAGTAAAAATGCATTCGCGCCCCAACGGGACACCAGCTCCGTCCGGGTCGCAACGCAGTACACCACCGTCAGCACCAGCGGCGCCAAGGTGGCAACCCACAGGAATAAGCGATCCGATGGGTTCAGGGCCGGCGTGGGTTGCAGCGCCTCCGTACTTCTACGGCACAGCCTGCGCAAATAGAGCAGGCCCAGCACCAACGGCCAGACGCGGGCCAGCTGGATGCCCGCAAAAGCCCCCAGGCTAGCCAACTGGGCGGCCCAGCCTTGCAAGGGCTGCGTCACGGAATGGGCATAGCGGAAAGGCAGGAAATTCGTGGTTTGCAGCCAGATGGCATGCGGCACTAGCACGGCCACACACACCAGGGCCGCCACGGCCAGGCCCTGCAGCGTGATGCGATGGTGCATGGCCCGGTCCAGCGCCAGGTACAACAGCAAACCGGCGATGGGCATCAGCGCCACATACTTCACCATCATGGACAAGCCGGCATACAGCCCCGCCAAAGCCCACAGATAAAGCGATCTCCGGCGGGACGCCAAATAGAACGTCAACACCATCGCCGCCTGGAAGGGCAGCAACGCGGTGTTGTGGTTGAAGTTGTCGGCACCCAGGTTGTGGTAGGTCACCAGCGAGGTAAGGGCTACCGCCACCAACGCCCGCCGCTGCGACATGAATTCGCAGCCCAGGCGCCAGGTCAGGAACAAGGCCAACACAGTGCTAGCCTGCGCCGCCACGAATGGCAGCGCCACCGAGGGGCCAAACACCTGCAGCAAGCCGTGCATCAACCAAGACGGCACGGGCGGATGCTTCCAGTAGCCGTTTTCCAGCGAAAACGACCAGATGAACTGCTCGGCCGAATCGATCTCAGGTGCCTTGTAGGTCAGGCCTGAGGCCAGGCTCCATAACAGCACCTGACCCAGGCACAGCAGCAGCACGGTATGCCACACGGGGCGCTCGCGCACGGCCTTCAATGCAGTGCCGGTGCTCCGGGCCTCTACAGGCATGGCATCCATACTCATGGGCACAGCCCGCCCACCAGAGTAGCACTCCCTGGAATACGCTTATGCCATTCCAAGCCGAGAGCCTGCCCGTTACAAGCCGCCGACCACACCGTACACCACCTCTCGCTTAGAACTTGTTCACGATCTATCCGCCGCTGGACTGAAAATAGGCGGATGAGAAAGAAATACGCCAGTGATATCAGCCG